>JBFXAN010000037.1:0-46342 GCA_050184225.1 Dehalococcoidia bacterium
AGGTAATGTTACCGGTCGTTCGCCTCGCGGACACTCATTATCTGACGCGATAGATCAGCCGACCTCGGCCTTCGTGACGGTTGCGACGATGCTCCGCAGTTGCGCGGCGTGCTCCCGATCATGGTGGGTCACGTTCTCCAGCACGCTGAGCACGCTGTACTCTTCGCGGCCAACGGTGCCGAGCCGGTAGTACGACGCCTCGTCAATACCGTCGAGTGCGGCGAGCAGCGCCCGGCGCGCATCGGTCAGCATGCGCGCCGCATCCGCTGTCGAGACCGGTGTGGCCCGTGCCCCGGCCGGCGGTGTGGCCGTCAGGCCGCGGAGCTGGATGACGAGGGCGGCATAGTGCCACTCCGCGTCAATCACGTGCTGCAGCACCCGCTGTGCCGTCCATCCGCCGCGTCGCGAGCGTTCGAGCACATCGTCGGGGAGGTCGGTCAAAGCGGCCAGCAGCTCGGCCCGCGCCGCGTCCAGTTCCTGGCGCGCCGTCGCCAGATCGTCATTCAGCATCGATGTCATGGACTCACTCCCGTCGTAGTTCAGATATGAGGCCGGCTTACGGGCAAAGACCGTCACGCCACGCGTCTCGAACTCCTTGGCGTCCGACTCATGGCGCGAGCCGGAGAAGACATCGACCTCGTTGGACAGCACCACATCGACGAAGCCGGTCAGCGCTAGTAGATGCCGCCACTCTGCCTCCAGCAGAGCACCGGCAATTCACCCGCTCCATAACTCGATGTCGTCCTTGGCCGACTGCGGCACCTCCTTGTGGACGAGGATGTCGCCCACCTGGATGCGGCCGCCGGGTTTGAGCACCCGGAAGAGCTCGCGAAAGACCGCCGGCTTGTCGGGGCAGAGGTTGATGACGCCGTTGCTGATCACCACGTCCGCCGCACCATCCGCCACCGGCAGCGCCTCGGCGTAGCCCTCACGCACTTCGACGTTCGTCAGGGCCAGAGCCTGGGCGCCGGCCGCGGTTTTCTCACGCATGGCATCGGTCATATCGACGGCGAGCACCCGCCCCGTCGGTCCCACCTGCCGCGCGGCAACCAGTGTGTCCAGCCCCGCGCCACAGCCGACGTCGACCACGACCTCGCCGGGCAGGAGGTCACCGAAGAGGAAGGGATTGCCCGTACCGGCAAAGGAGTCCACCGTGCCGGCCGGCAGGTGGTCGACGACGGCATCGGGGTAGGCGAGCATCCGCGCCAGCGGCCGCCCGGTATGGAAGTGGAAGCCCATATCCGGGTTGAGAGCGACATCGCGATACTTCTCCGCGACGCGCCGCCGCAGCTCTGCGCGATCGACGGTCGCTACGCCGGTCACAGGTGTGGTCATCGCTGCTCCCTCCAATCAGCACGGCGCGGAGGGGACGACGCCGAACCGGCCGTCACCGTCCGTCCCTCCGCGTACCATTCGGGCCAACCGCCGTCGAGCCGTCGTGCATGGAATCCGTGCGCACAGAGCAGGGCGACGGCTTCATCGGCAAAGAGGCAGTAGGCGCCCCGACAGTAGGCGACGATGGTTTTGTCTCGGGGCAACTCGCTCAGCCGCGCCGGCAACTCCTCGAGCGGCACGGAGACGGCGCCGGGCAAGTGTCCGTGCTCGTATTCGAGTGGCGGCCGCACGTCGATCAACACGACCTCTCCCCGCTGGATCTGGTCGGCCAGCGCGTCGCGCGTCAGAGGCGGTTCGGCGGATTCGCCGCCCGCGAACGCACGCACGACCTGGTCCACATCGGCGAGGCGGGTCTCGGCGACGGACCGCAAGGCCAACCACAACCGCAGAACGTCGTCACCGGCGAGCCGGTAGCGCACCTTCGTCCCCTGACGCTCGGCCTCCACCAGTCGGGCGCTGCGCAGGTGCTGGAGATGCTGGGAGACGTTGGCGACGGACATGCCGGTCTCGGACGCGAGGGCCTCGACGTGGCGCGGCGCCTGCGCGAGCAGGTCGAGCAGCTCCAAACGCCGCTCGCTGGCCAACGCGGCACCGACGCGGGCGAACTGCGGATAGAGGCGGTCTTTGAAGGCACGATGACTCATGGCACCAGCGTAGCGCCACCGCTTGCATAATTCAAGTATTCAAGATATCACTTGAATATCTGATGCGTCCCGCAGAGAAACAGCGGGCCATACGCGACGCCGGAGGTTGCTGGTGACGTTTCCCCCGTCTCTGAGCGCGGCGCGGCGCGGATCGGCCCCGGCACCGAGCTTGGGGTTGGGTGCGAATTGGCCTCAGTTCGCGCTGTTGGTGGGGATCAACGCCTTTGTCGGCGGCATGGTCGGCCTGGAGCGCTCGATTCTGCCGGGGCTGGCCGAGGCGGACTTCGGCATCGCGTCGACGACCGTCGCCGTCTCCTTCATCGCGACCTTTGGCCTGGCGAAAGCCCTGGCCAACCTCTTCGCCGGCCGCCTGTCCAGCCGCTTCTCGCGCCGAGCGCTCCTGATCAGCGGCTGGTTGTTCGGGTTGCCGGTGCCGTTCCTGATCATCGCCGCGCCCGCATGGTCCTGGGTGGTGGCCGCCAACGTGCTGCTTGGCCTCAACCAGGGCCTGTGTTGGTCGATGACGGTCAACATGAAGATTGACCTTGTCGGTCCGCGCCGCCGGGGACTGGCCCTCGGCCTCAACGAGGCGGCGGGGTATCTGGCCGTGGCGGTGGCGGCGCTGCTGGCCGGCATCATTGCGGAGCGCGCCGGCTACCGGCCGGAGCCGTTCTACCTGGGCATCGGCTTCGCCGCGGCCGGACTGGCGCTGAGTGTGCTCTTCGTGCGCGACACCGCGTCGTTTGTTGCACTGGAAGGAGCGAACCATGGCAGCACGCCGGCCGCACTATCCTTGTGGCGCAGCTTCGCCGAGACGACGTGGCGCCGGCCACGCTTGTTTGGCATCACCCAGGCCGGCTTCGTCAACAACCTCAACGATGGTCTCGCCTGGGGGATCTTCCCTCTCTTCTTCGCCGCCCAGGGTCTGCCGCTCGCACGGGTCGCGCTGCTGGCCGCTGCCTATCCGTTTGTCTGGGGTGGGCTGCAGCTGGGTACCGGTTGGGTGAGTGACCTGATCGGCCGCAAACCGCTGATCGTCGGCGGCATGCTTCTCCAGGGAGCGGCAATCGCCCTGGTCGGCGCCGGCAGCGGCTTCGCGGCGTGGCTGAGCGGCATCTGCCTGCTGGGGCTGGGGACGGCGATGGTCTATCCGACCCTGCTCGCCGCGATCGGCGATGCCGTCCACCCCGAGGAGCGCTCCACCGCCCTCGGCGTCTACCGGTTCTGGCGGGACGCGGGGGCAATGGCCGGTGCACTGGCGGCCGGCGTGATCGCCGACCTATTTGGCTTCGTCGCCGCCATTCTGACCGTTGCTGTACTCACGGTGTTGTCGGGTGTGATCGCTGCACGCACGGTCGCACCCCGAAAGGAGACGCGGCTGTGAAAGTGATTCCGTTTGTCCACGAGGGCCTCGGCAACAGTTCCTATCTCGTTGAGCTCGGCGACGGCACGGCGGTGCTGATCGACCCGGACCGGACGACGGCCCGCTATCAGGCGATGGCCGCGGCGCAGGGATGGCGCATCGTCGCCGCCCTGGAGACACATCTGCACGCCGACTTTATTTCCGGCGTGACCCAGCTCGGCGATGAGGGCGTGGCCGGCCTCTACGTGCCGGAGGCGGCGGCCGCCCGCTTTCCGCACCAGCCGCTGCGGCCTGGTGCACGATTGGTCCTCGGGGCGCACGAGGTGGAGGTGATCGCCTCGCCGGGACACACCCCGGAGCATGTCAGTTACGTGATCCGCGGCCGCGCCGGTCCGCCGGCGCTCTTCAGCGGCGGTTCGTTGCTCGTCGGCGGCGCCGCGCGCACGGACCTGATCGCGCCGGAGCAGACGGACGCCCTCACCCGGGCGCAGTACCAGACGCTTACTCAGGCGTTCGCCGCGCTGCCCGAGGAGACACGCCTGTATCCGACCCATGGCGGCGGCTCGTTCTGCTCGGCCGGCGGTGGCGGCGAGCGCACCTCGACGCTCGGCCGGGAGCGGGCGACCAACCCGCTGCTTGCCGAGCCGGACGAGGAGTCCTTCGCTCGCGCGTTCGCGTCCGGCTTCCCGGCGGCGCCGGCGTACTTTTACCGCCTCCGGCCGGTGAATCAAGCCGGTCCGCGGCCGCGACGGGAGATCCCCTTACCGCCACCGCTCGACCCGACAGCGTTCCATGCCGAGCAAGCGACGGCGCTCGTCGTCGACGCGCGCTCGAAGGCGGCCTACGCTGCAGGTCATATCCGCGGCGCGATCAGCAACGCCTTCCGTGACGCCTATGCGACCTGGCTTGGCTGGCTCGTTCCACCGGAGACGCCGCTTCTGTTCGTGACCGACGATGTGCCGCTTGCCGGCGTCGTGGACGAGTCACTGCTGGTCGGCTATGAACACTTCGCCGGCTACCTGACCGGTGGGATGACCGCCTGGCGGGCCGCTGGGTATCCGGTGGCCACGACCGGCCTCGTAGACGTTCAGGCGGCGCGTGACGCGGTGCTGGACGGGGCGATGGCACTCGATGTGCGCGAACCGGGGGAGTTTGCTGCCGGCCATATCGCGGGCGCCCGACACATCCCACTCGGCCGCCTCACCGCGACCCTGGCAGAGCTCCCCCGTGACCGGCCGCTCCTGGTCTACTGCGGCCACGGTGAGCGGGCGGCCAGTGCGCTCTCGCTTCTGGAAGGCGCGGGGTTTCGGAGTCCGCTCCTGAACCTCGACCATGGTTTCGACGCCTGGCAGGCGGCCGGCTATCCGGTGGCGATGGGTGAGCACTAATCACTACAGCGGTGTGCACCGAACGTTTTGGCCGGGGAATCAGGCCGAGATGGCCGCGACGATGCAGGAGACGATTCGTGCGAGCGCCGGCCGCGGACACGCTGCCTCGTGCCTCACCCTGACGCCGGGTACAATGTGGCAGCGGTTGGGGGAGAGCACATCAGCCGCCGCGTGATCGGGTGGCGCGCACCGCCGCGAACCCAACGGCTGTCTGCGCCGGCGACTCACGGCGAGCAGATCCGGACCACCCAGGTGCGACGTGTGCTCTCGGCGATGACTCCCCTGCCTCGCACCTTGCTGTGTCGCGGTTCAGCAGTACGGGCGCGGCGACTATCCCGCGGGTAGAAAATCCGGAATGGAGTGCGATGACTGACGCAAAGATCATCTACACACACACTGATGAAGCCCCCCTCCTTGCGACGTACTCGTTTCTGCCGATCATTTCGGCGTTCGCCGCGACCGCGGGCGTGGACTTCGAGACGCGGGACATCTCGCTGGCCGGGCGAATCATCGCCGCCTTCCCCGAGTATCTCAAACCCGACCAGCGGATCGGCGATGCGCTCGCCGAGCTGGGCGCGCTGACGCTCAAGCCTGAGGCGAACATTATCAAGCTGCCAAACATCAGCGCCTCCATCCCGCAATTAAAGGAGGCGGTCACCGAATTGCAGGCGCAAGGCTACGCCTTGCCGGACTACCCTGACGCTCCAAAGACAGCCGAAGAAAAGGAGATCCGCGCCCGCTACGACCGGGTCAAAGGCAGCGCGGTGAATCCCGTCCTCCGGGAAGGGAACTCAGACCGTCGTGCTCCCGCCTCGGTCAAGCACTATGCCAGGACGCATCCGCACGCGATGGGTGAATGGTCCCCTGACTCGAAGACCAATGTGGCACACATGACCGCCGGCGACTTTCGATCGTCGGAGCAATCGGTCGTGATCGAGCAGGACGGCTCGCTGCGGATTGAGCTGGTGGGCGACGGTGGCACGACCACGGTCCTGCGGGAGTCGGTGCCGGTGCTGGCCGGGGAAGTGGTGGACGCCAGCGCGATGAGTGCGGCGGCGCTGCGGGCGTTCCTTGCCGAGCAGATCGCCCGGGCCAAGTCCGCGGACGTGCTCTTTTCGCTGCACTTGAAGGCGACGATGATGAAGGTGTCGGACCCGATCATCTTCGGTCACGCGGTGCGTGCCTTCTTTCCGACGCTCTTTACCGAGTACGGCGAGGCGCTGGCGGCGGCAGGCGGCGATCCCGACGATGGCCTGGAAGCCCTGCTCAAGGCGGCGAAGTCGCTCTCTGCCGACGAGCGCGCGGGTATCGACGCGGCGATCAGCCAGGATCTCGCGAACGGTCCGGCGCTGGCGATGGTCGATTCGGACAACGGGATCACCAATCTCCATGTCCCAAGCGACATCATTGTCGACGCGTCGATGCCGGCGATGATCCGCAACTCCGGCCACATGTGGGGACCGGACGGCAACGAGGCGGATACGCTTGCCGTGATTCCGGACAGCAGCTATGCCGGCATCTACCAGGTCGTGATCGATGACTGCCGCGCCAACGGCGCATTTGACCCGGCGACGATGGGGTCGGTTCCCAATGTCGGACTGATGGCGCAGGCGGCCGAGGAGTACGGCAGCCACGACAGGACGTTTGAGATCCCGAGCGCTGGTGTGGTCCGCGTCGTTGACCAGGCCGGCACGACGCTAATCGAGCACACGGTCGGCGCCGGTGACATCTGGCGCATGTGCCAGACCAAGGATGTGCCGATCCGTGACTGGGTCAAGCTGGCGGTCACGCGAGCGCGCCTCACCGGCGCGCCGGCGGTGTTCTGGCTCGACGAAACTCGCCCGCACGACGCCAACCTGATCGCCAAGGTGCGTGCGTACCTCGGGGAGCACGACACGACGGGACTGCAGATCGAATTCATGGCGCCGGTGGACGCGATCGCGTTTTCGCTCGAGCGTATCCGCCGGGGCGAGGACACGATCTCGGTGACCGGTAACGTGTTGCGCGACTACCTCACCGATCTATTCCCGATCATGGAACTGGGCACGAGCGCCAAGATGCTCTCCGTCGTCCCGCTGATCGCGGGGGGCGGGATGTTCGAGACGGGGGCGGGCGGGTCGGCGCCGAAGCATGTCGAGCAGCTGGTCAAGGAGAATTACCTTCGCTGGGACAGCCTCGGCGAATTCCTCGCGCTCGCCGCGAGCTTCGAGCATCTGGCGCAAACCACCGGCAACGCCCGCGCTCAGATCCTTGCCGACACGCTGGACCGGGCAACGGCGAAATATCTGAACGAGAACAAGGCGCCGGCCCGGAGAGTCGGGCAGATCGACAATCGCGGCAGCCATTTCTATCTGGCGTTGTTCTGGGCCGAAGAGCTTGCCGCACAGACGGATGACGCCGAGCTCGCCGCTGCCTTTGCGGAGTTCGCGAAGGCGTTGCGGGCGAACGAGCCAACGATCGCCGAGGAGTTGCTGGCCGTTCAGCGCTCGCCGGTTGACCTGGGTGGGTACTACCGCCCCGACCCCGTAAAGGCGGATGCGGCCATGCGCCCGTCGAAGACATTGAACGAGGCGCTCTCGCACCTCCGGCGTTCGTGAGAGCGCCGGGAGGATACCGGCCGAGGCGTCTCGGCGACCTGGCGCCCGGACCTCGCCGACGCCGGCCAGGTTCGGTGGTGGTGAAGACCGGGGCCGGTCCTGTTACAGGCCGGGGCCGTACTGCATGATGCCGCCGTCCACGAAGAATGTCGTCGCCGTGACGTACGTGTTGTGCTCGGAGGCGAGCCAGAGGACGAGGCGGGCGACCTCCTCCGGCTGGGCGACGCGGCCCAGCGGGATGGTCTGGTTCAGCCGGGTGCGGGCGGTGGGGTCGCTTAAGTCGGCCGCGTTGATCGGTGTATCGACCGCGCCGGGACCGACACCGACAACGGTGATGCCGTGGGGCGCCAGTTCCACACCCGCCGTGCGGGTGAGCATGCGCATGCCACCTTTGGAGCAGCAGTAGGGCGCATTCCTGGGCATCGGCCAGTCTTCGTGCACCGAAGAGATGTTGATGATCCGGCCCCCCGTGCCCTGCTCGATCATCTGCTTCGCGGCGAACTGCGTGCCGAAGAAGGCGCCGCGCAGGTTGACGCCGATCACGCGGTCGAAGTCCTGCTCGGTGGTGTCCAGGATCGACGTGCCGCTCTCGATTCCGGCGTTGTTGACCATCAGATCCAGCCGTCCGAAGGTGGCCACGGTCTGGTCCACCAGGCGTTGCAGTTCCACCGCCTTGGACACGTCGGCCTGGACCGCGATCGCGCGACCGCCGGCCTGCTCGATCGTCCCGCGGACGGCTTCTCCCGCGGGGCGGTTGTCAACGAAAGGGTAGTTGACAGCGACGGCGGCGCCCGCCGCCGCGAGGGTGATGGCAGTGGCTCGACCGATACCGCTACTGCTGCCGGTGACAATCGCCACCAACCCGTCCAGCGTGCCCATGGGTCCTCCTGATGCTCCCAGGCACGACGAGCGTCGTGCCCGCTCGGAGATCAGTCTACGCCGTCGGCGGCGGCGGCAGGGCTCCAGGATGATGCACGTCGGGTTGCTGCTGACCGTGCCCGCGTAGACGAAGCTGACGTTCATCAGCCGGCCGAACGAAGCCGCGAACGGCAGCCTGGCGGCGGTGTTACACACCATTTGGGTGATCTTTTGTGATGCGATCTGTCTTAATGTGGGCAATAGGCGTGACCATCCACCACCGCCACCCTCCCCCACATGCCTCGGCCCGGACACAACCGCCGGACGTCCCATCGTCCGAACCCTCCGGGTCAGCGGTGGCGTGCTCGCCGGACACGGCAGGAGCGGTCGGTTGGGCGGCGCGCCGGCAATAATGCCCTGCAAAGAAGGAGGCAAATTGCATGATGCATCGCCTATTGCCGCTTGCCGGTATGGTGGCGGCACTGAGCCTGTTCTTTGTCGCGGTGCCGGCCGCGTCCGCCCAATCCGGGCCGGCCGCCGTGGCGCCGGCCTGTCCTCCGCTCGATGAGTCCCCGGCCGAGTGGATCGATATTTGTATCGACCGGGGCGAAGGCGCTACCTACCAGGTGGAAGATCCGATCACGATCTGTGTGACGGCGTATATTCCGCAGCCCGCGACGGCCGCGCCGCCACCATCGCAGCCCACGACCGTCTCGCCGATGCCGCTGCCACTGGTGCAGGTGGTGAATGCGGTGAATGGGGGGCCGGAAAACGTGATCTATGAGGAAGCGTTCGCCGGCGGACAGCGGTGCATCACCGCCGTGATCGTGGCGCCGACGGGGAGCGAGCTACTGCGCGTGGACGTTATCGATCAGCAGAATGGGCAGCTGATCGCCACCGACGAGGTGCGGTTCACCTCGGCCGGCTGATCCAGACAGCTGCCGCCCGGTGCTGATCGAGCCGGGCACGGCCTGGTGGATCACGCCCCCTGGGAGCGCGGACATCTTGTCCGCCGGTCACCCCATACCATGCGGACAGGATGTCCGCGCTCCCAGGGCGTTTGCACGGCTCTACGCAGCGCTGAATCAAGATGCGTGGCTTGCACTACGCTCCACCAGGGTCAGTCGTCCTCCTCTTCATCCTCATCGTCGTCATCCCCATCGCCACACGCGGCGCTGCTTACCAAAAGCGCGGCGATCGCCAGCAGCCCGGCGTTCCGAAATCCGGACCGGCGATTGAAGCGCCGCCGGAGCAGGGTAGCCACGTGTCTTCCGCCTGCCGGCGGGACGCTGTAACTCGTCTGCATCAAAGTCCTCCACGAGCGGGTGTCGTGCTGCCGATGTGTCATGAGCATGATGCCAGGAAGTCCGCGGCTGCCGCGAACCGGTTCCGCGACCAACGTGCATACTACACGCGCACCTGATCGCCCAGCTCGATTGCCGGCTGATCCTTTCAGGGCAGAAGATCGTTCCCTCGTTGGCGTGCGTTTTCCGGATCGAACGGACGCGGCGGTGCAGCCGGTGTGGGAGAGCATGCCGGCGATCGGCACAGGCGGTTTCATGGCGATCTTTCGGCCATGAACTGTACTTGGTATGCTCCACGCGGAGCCGCATCACTCTCGCGGATGATGAACTACCGAACCAAGGAAGGAGTGGACGACACTCATGACGACCACGGGCGCCACTATTGTTCTGGAACCTGCAGCCCAGGCCTTCCTCGATAGTCTGGCGGCAGCCGGAGGGCCACCGATCTATACCTTGCCGATCGAAGAGGCACGGAAGGTCTTTAACAGCCTCCAAGCGACGAATATCGACAAGCTGCCGGTCGATATCGAAGACCGCACGATCCCTGGAGGTCCGAACGGCGAGGTTTCGATCCGGATTCTGCGGCCGCAGCAGGCGCCGGCGACCCTGCCGGTGGTCCTCTACATCCACGGCGCGGGCTGGGTGTTCGGCGACACAAACACGCATGACCGGCTGGTGCGCGAGCTGGCGGTCGGAGCGCAGGCGGCGGTCGTCTTCGTCAACTTCACGCGCTCGCCGGAGGCGCGGTATCCGACCGCGATCGAGCAGGCCCATGCCGCTGCCGTCTGGGTGGCGGAGCACGGCACGGAGATTGGGCTCGATGGGGCGCGGATGGCGGTTGCCGGCGACAGCGTGGGCGGCAACATGACGATCGCGGTGACGATGCTCGCCAAGCAGCGCGGTGGTCCGGTGTTTCGGCAGCAGGTGCTGTTCTACCCGGTGACGAATGCCGCGTTCGATACGGGGTCCTACAACGAATTCGCGGACGGATACTTCCTGACCCGCGAGGCGATGAAGTGGTTCTGGGACAACTACGCGCCGGACGAATCGGTGCGGAGCGAGCCGACGGTGTCGCCATTGCGGGCGACGACGGAGCAATTGGCGGGCCTGCCACCGGCGCTGGTGATCAATGGCCAGGCGGATGTGCTACGCGATGAAGGAGAGGCGTATGCGGCGAAGCTGCGGGCGGCAGGAGTGAGCGTGACGGCGGTCCGCTTCCAGGGCATGGTCCACGATTTCGTGATGCTGCATGCGCTGGCGCACAGCAACGCGGCGCGGGCGGCATTCACCCAGGCCACGGCAACACTGCGCGCGGCCTTTGCCGGCGGCGACTGAGCGAGGAGGCACGCCGGAGGAGTGGGGCGTTGCCGGACCCGATGCCGGCCAGTTACCCAGCGCCCTTCCATCACGTCAGCTCGATGAGGAGGGACTGCGATGCCCGAAGAACGGCGTCCGCGCGTGACACGCAGGCGCGCGCTGGGCCGGCTTGCCGGCGGGGGATTGGGTGCGATGGCGGGAGCGGCAGCCCTGGGCGAGGAGCACGCTGTCGGACAGGCGGCGGATCCGCTGCGCCTCAAGGTCTTGACGGTGACCATGTACCAGGACCTGGATCGGCTGGCTGAGGCGAAGAGCGGCGAGGCGCACCTCTGGGTGCAGCGGGACGGGCTGAACCAGACGGTTGCAATTCCAGGTGGCTATTCGCCGCTCTACGTGGATGAGACGGGTGAGCACGGCTTGATCGTCACCGGCATGGGTATTCCGAACGCCGTCGCGAGCATGATGGCGGTCGGTTTCAATCCTTCGCTGGACCTGCGCTCGACCTACATCATGGTGGCGGGGATCGCGGGAACGCCGCCGCAGGTGGGCACGCTGGGGACGGCAGCCTGGGCAGAGTGGGTGGTGGACGCGGGAGCAGCGAACGAGATCGACTCGCGCGAGCTGCCGTCCGATTGGCTGTATCCGTATTTCCACCTCGGCTGCGAGACGCCCTGGTGCACGGACGGCTTCGAGACGGGGACCGAGGTCTTCCACCTCAACCCGGCGCTGCGAGAGGCCGCCTACCGGCTTTCAAAGGATATCGAGCTGGCGGACAGCGATGCGGCGCGGACGTATCGGGCGAATTTCCCCGGCCAGGTCGCCAATGACGCGCCGCGCGTGATCAGGGCGGACTCGGCCTCGACGGAGACCTTCTTTGGCGGCCGCATCTTGTCGGATTGGCTCACCTGGTGGGTGGAGCAGTGGACCGGCGGCCAGGGTACGTATGGCATGGCCAACAACGAGGATCACGGGACGATGACCTCGCTCCGGCGGCTGGCCGGCGCCAAGCTGGTCGACTGGGATCGGGTGATGGTGTTGCGAACAGCGAGCGACTTCGACCAGCCGTATCCGGGCGAGACGGCGCTGCAAGCGATCGGCGACTCCGGTTCGGATGGTCTGCCGATCGCGTTCGACATCTCACTCGAGAACGCCTACCGGGCCGGCTCGGCAGTCACGCGGGAGATCATTGGGAACTGGCCGGCGTGGGAGGGAGGTGTGCCGCCCGCGTAGGTGGCAGGTGCCCCAGAGTCGCAGCCCCCTAGACATGACGAGCACTTGAGCATCGATGCAGACCTCGGTGCGACCCGTTCGACATGATTTCGAGTTTGCGACCAGCCGGCGGCTGTGGCTTGACCACGACCACCGGCGATTCGGTGGAGGTATCTGATGCCACCCATTTCGCGTCCCGCACTCCGGCCCAGCGCCCGGATGCTGTGGCTTGCCCTCGGGCTGACGCTGGCAGTACTGCTGCTGGCGGCGCAGCGTCCGGTGCCCACACGCGCCGCCACGATTGCTGTCGACACGCTCCTGGACGAGGGCGGCACAGGGTCGGACTGCTCGCTGCGGAGGGCGATCGAGGCGGCCACAACCGACCAGGCGGTGGGCGGCTGTCTGGCAGGCAGCGGCGCCGACACGATCACCTTCAGCGTCACCGGCACGATTTCGCTCACCGACACCCTGGAGGTGACGGCGGGTACGCTGACCATCCAGGGACCGGGCAGCGATCTCCTCACGATCGACGGCGGGAACGATGTGCGGCCGTTCTACGTTGAGTCGCCGGTGCAGCTCACCCTGGCGGGGCTGACGATCACCGACGGTTCCGCTCCGACTTCCATCTTCGAGTCACACAGCGGCGGCGCCATCTACAACAACGGCGGCCGGCTCACGGTCACGGACAGCACGCTCACGGACAACCGAGCCACACCGAACGGGGGCGGCGGCGCCATTTACAACAACGGCGGCACCCTCGTGATTCGGGGCAGCACCCTCGACGGCAACCGCACCGACACGAACGGGAGCGGCGGCGCCGTCTACGTCGATGGTGGTGACCTGAGCATCACCGGCAGCACCTTCGACGACAACCGCGCCGAGGAGGGCGGCTTCGTTAACAACGACGGCGGCGCCATTTACTTCGAAGGGAGTCACCTCAGCATCACGGATAGCACCTTCGACAGCAACCGGGCCGAGGACTACGGTGGCGCGCTCTTCATCGCGGCCGGCAGCCTCGTCACGATCGCCGGCAGCACCTTCACCGTGAACGAGTCCAACGAGGCCGACGGCGGCGCCGTCTATAGCGATCAGAGCACACTCACGGTCACCGGCAGCGAACTCAGTGGCAACGAGTCCGCTGACAACGGCGGCGCCATCTATAGCACCCAGGGCGATCTCACCGTCACGACCAGTACCGTTGACGCCAACTTCGCCCAAGCCGCCGGCGGCGGCATCTACGTCCACCTCGGCAGCCTCAACTTGACCGCCAGCACCCTCAGCCACAACGGGTCGGAGGGGAATGGCAACGCCCTCTCCAGCGAGGGTGGCACGGTCACGATCACGAACAGCACCGTCAGTGGCAGCCAGCCCAACTCGTCCCAAAGCAACGGCGTCATCTACTTCGATGGGACCGGCGGCGCGACGCTCAGCATCACCAACAGCACGATCGCCGGCAATGAAAATGAAGATGAAGCGGCGGCGCTGCTGGTGGCGAGCGGCAGCGCCACAGTCCGGAACACGCTGCTTGCCAACGACGGGCCGAACTGCGGCGGTGCCATCACGGACCAGGGCGGCAACCTCTCCTCCGATGCCACCTGCGGCTTCACCCCAGCCAACCACAACGGCGCCGACCTCAGGCTCGGGCTGCTGACCAACAACGGCGGCCCCACCGAGACGATGGCTCCGGAGAGGGGCAGCCCCGCGATCGACGCCGGCGTGAACTGTCCACCGCCGGCGACCGACCAGCGCGGGGTCACGCGCCCGCAGGGCACAGCCTGTGACAGCGGCGCCGTCGAAGTCGACACGGATCTTCGCACTCCCACCGTCATCGGCATCAATCCCAACATCGGCACGGCGGCGGGCGGCACGAGCGTCGAGATCATCGGCACCGGCTTCAGCACCACCGACGGCGCCACGACGGTGGCCTTCGGCAGCGCGCCGGCCACGCAGGTACGTTGCAGCAGCACAACCAATTGCACCGCCGTTAGCCCGCCCGGAAGCGGCACGGTCGACGTGCGCGTCACCGTCGGCGGTCTGACCAGCCCGGTCGATCCTCGCGGCCGGTTCACGTATCAGTCCGGCCCCACGCCGACGCCGACTCCGACCCCGACACCAACGCCTGGCGGGCTGGCAGCAGCGATCACCGGCTGCACGGCGGAGGGCAGCGGCGTCTACGATTGCCGGCTGCAAGTGACGCTCGGGATGGGCGCGCCGGTCAACACGGTGTTGCAGGTGAGCATCAGCGACGCCACCTACAGCAACCCGTCCGGCACGGCGTCGCCGGCCGTCGTCAGCAGTTCGGGCTGCGCCAACCCCCCACTCCCCTCAGCGTATCTACCGATCAACGGCGCCTATACGCGCTTTGACGTGAACATCAGCACGGGCGGCTGCCAGCCTGGGGCGGTTGTGACCTTTGCCGAGGCCGTGAGTGGCGCCGCCGGCACCGAGATCACGCAGACGGTATCGGCTGCCACGCTGGGCCAGGCGTCCGCATCGTTCACGTTGCCGCTCGAGACAACGCCGTCGCCGGCGCCCGGAGCGGCGATGCGGGTGCAGGGGACAGTCACACAGGCCGGCCGGCCGGTATTTGCCGGCGCGGTCGAGGCGCGGGTGGGGGGCATGCTCTGTGGCATCGGCGTCGTCCTCAACGGCGCCTTCCGGCTCAACGTGGCGTCGAGTGCAACGATACCCGGCTGCGGGACGGAGGGGGCGACAGTCACGTTCCGAGTGAACGGTGTCGAAGCGCAGGGGAGCGTCAGCTTCCAGAGCGGCGGCAGCATCGCGGTCGCACTTGAAGTGGACGGGGCGCCGGGTGCTCCGGCTCTGCCGCTCCCATCAATACCGCCGCTGCCCGGCCTGCCGTTCAGCCCCGGCGGTGCACGCGCACCGGGCACAACATGACCCGCGACCGCGCGCCGGTCCGTCGGCCAGATTAGCCATACAGGAGATACCTGATGCCACGCGCTTCTTGTCCGGCACGCCAGCCCAACGCCCGAACGCTGCAACTTGCTCTGAGCCTCGCTCTGGTCGGGTTGCTCCTGGGGGTCGTGCGCCCGGCGCACGTCCAGGCCGCCTCAATCACGGTCACCACACTCGAGGACGAGAACGGTACCGGGCCGGACTGCTCGCTGCGGGAGGCGATCGAGGCGGCGGGGACGGATGCTCCGTTTGGCGGCTGTCCGGCGGGGAGCGGCGCCGACACGATCACGTTCGCCGTGACGGGTACGATCGTACTCACTTTTGAGAACAACGCGCTGGACGTGACGGCCGGCACGCTGACGATCGAGGGACCGGGCAGCGGCCTCCTGTTCATCGATGGCGCCGGGCAGGACGTCAAGTTGATGCGCGTCTACGCGCCGGCGCAGCTCACCCTGACGGGGCTCACCTTCAAGAATGGGTATTCGTTGAACATCGGCGATCTCATCGCCGGCGCCATCCGTAATCATGGGGCGACGCTGACGATCGCCGATAGTGCCTTCGTCGGAAACGTTGGCTTCAGCGCGGGGGCGATCTACAACGAGGGTGGCGCGGTTGCGATCAGCGGCAGTACCTTCACTGGCAATCATGGCGATGGCTACGCTGCCTTTTCGTCGGACGGCGGCGGCGCCATTCACAGCGACGGTGGCAGCCTCACGATCACGAACAGCACGTTCATTGATAACGAATTCGAAGGCTTCTCCGTTTTCAACGGAGATGGCGGTGCGATCTATAACGATGGTGGTCCGCTCAGTATTGCGGACAGCACCTTCATCAATAACCACGCCGAGGACAACGGCGGCGCTATTTACCATTACGGTGGCCGTTTCACGCTGTCCGGCAGCACCTTCCATGAGAACGAGTCCACCGACGGCGCCGGCGGCGCGATCTACCTCGATGAGGCCCAACTCGACCTCTCGACCAGTACCTTCGACCACAACACCGCCGTCGAAGAGGCCGGCGCGATCTACATCGACGACGGCACCCTCAACCTGACGACCAGCACCCTCAGTTCCAACTTCTCCAACGACGATGGCGGCGCAATCTACAACGATGGAGACAATCTCAATCTCGCAACCAGCACCCTCAATAACAACGTCGCCAACGGCTACGGTGGCGCGATCTACAACGATGAGGCCAGCCTCGCCATCGTCAACAGCACCATCGCCGCCAACCAGGCCAATGACGAGGACGGTGGTGGCGCCATCTATCACGACGGCGGCACGCTCACGATCAGCAGCAGCACCATCGCCGCCAACCAGAGCGGCGACCTGGCCGCGCTCTTGATCGACAGCGGCAGCGCCAGCCTGAAGAACGTGCTGCTCGCCAACATGCCGCCGGCCGCTTCGCCCAACTGCGGCGGTGCGATCACCGACCTCGGCGGCAACATCGCCGCGGACGCGAGCTGTCGCTTCAGCCAGCACTTCAGCCTCAACAACACCGATCCGGAGCTCGGGCCGCTGCAGGACAACGGCGGTCCCACCCTGACGATGGAACCGATTCCCGGTAGTCCCGCCGTTTTCGGGGCGGTGGACTGCCCGCCGCCTGACGCCGACCAGCGTGGCGTACCGCGCAATCGACCCTGCCACTACAGAGGCGCCGTCGAGAATTCCGGATCGCCCAATGAGCCTCTCATGACCAGCCTCGACCCCGCCCGCGGCCCGGTCTCCGGCGGCACCGAGGTGACGATCACCGGCGTGCGCTTCAACACGACGCCGGGGATGACGCAGGTGCTTTTCGGGGGCGACGACGCAACGGATGTGCGTTGCCCAAGCACGACGCGCTGCGTTGTGACGACGCCGCCGGGCACGCTCGATAACGACGGCGAGGTGATGGTGGCGATGGTCAATCCCGCCGGAAATAGCAACATCCTCACGTTCACCTACCTTCCGGTGGACGAGCCGCCACCGACGTCGGGCCAGCCGATGCAGGTGAGCGGCACGGTCACGCAGAACGGCCAACCGTTGGTGGCCGGGGCGATCGAGGCACGGGTGGGCGACACGCGCTGCGGCGCCGGTTTTGTCCTCAACGGCGCCTTCCGGCTGAGTGTGGCGTCCAGCGCGACGGTCCCCAACTGCGGCACGGACGGGGCGGCGGTCACGTTCCGGGTGAACGGGGTCATCGCCACGGGCGAGGTCAGCTTTGAGAGCGGCGGCGAAGCCACGGTTGCCCTGAGCGTCACCGGTGCGCCCGGCATCCCATCGATCCCGCTGCCGCCGTTGCCCCTGCCGTCGATTCTGGTGCCGCCTTCGCCGGCGCCGGAGGTGCCGAGCGTGCCGTCCGGTCCGTTTCCGCCGCTTCTGCCGGGCATCAGATAACGGGCGGCACGGTCGATCACGGTGAAACGTAGAGACGTTCGCCGGCGGTGAGGCGGCCAACAGCGTCCGAGTCGACACCGCCGGCGCCGCCTGGCGTTCTGGAGGTACCCGATGGATCGCGCTCCTGGTTCCGGACAGAGTTTCCGGTCTGCTTCCCGGACGATGCTGATTATGCTCGGGCTCGCGCTGGTGGGGTTGGTGGTGGGGACGTTGCGTCCGGCGCCGGCCAACGCCGCCACGATCACGGTCACCACCCTCCAGGACGAGGGCGGCGCCGGACCGGACTGCTCGCTGCGGGAGGCGGTCGAGGCTGCCAGCACGGACACGTCGGTGGGTGGCTGCTCAGCGGGGAGCGGTAACGACACGATCACCTTCAGCGTCACCGGCACGATCACGCTCAATTACAGGATGTATGAGCAGATGAATGTGACCACCGGGACGTTGACGATCCGGGGACCCGGCAGCGATCACCTCACGATCGATGGCAGTGGACTGACCGACCTGTTCTTAGTGAACGCGCCAGCGCAGCTCACCCTGTCGGGGCTCACCCTGGCGAACGGACTTGGCTACAACCTCGGCGGGGCGATCTACAACGCAGGAGGGGATATTGTCATCACCGACTGCGTCTTCACCGGCAATCAGTCCAGACGGAGCATCGGCGGCGGCGCCATCTTCAGCCGCGACGGCAGCCTCTCCATCACCAACAGCACCTTCAACAATAATCAGTCCACTCTCGTGTCCCTGGTCAACACCAACGGCGGCGCCATCTACAGCGATGGTAGCAGCCTCAGCATCAAAGACAGCACCTTCACCAACAACACCGCCCGTGACAACGGCGGTGCGATTTACCATTACGGCGGTCCGTTCAGTATCAGCGGCAGCACCTTCCGTAACAACGAATCCACCAATTTCAACGGCGGCGCGATCTATCTCAACCAGGCTCAACTCGACCTCTCGACCAGTACGTTCGACCACAACACCGCCGACGACCGTGCCGGCGCGATCTACATCTACGACGGCATCCTCAACCTGACCACCAGTACCCTCAGCAACAACGTCTCCGGCGGCTACGGTGGCGCCCTCTACAACGATGATGGCACGATCACCATCACCAACAGCACGATCGTTGGCAACGAGGCCGACGACCATTACGGCGGGAGCGCGATCTACCACGACGGCAGCGCGCTCAGCATCACGAACAGCACCTTCGCCGCCAATCAGAGTGGCGACCTGGCGGCGCTCTTGATCGACAGCGGCAGCGCCGGACTGAAGAACGTGCTGCTCGCCAATGCCACGCCGGGCGACTCGCCCAACTGTGGCGGGAGCATCACCGACCAGGGCGGCAATATCGCCGCCGACGCCAGTTGTGACTTGAATCATCCAACGAGCCAGAATAACGCCGACCCGCGGCTCGGGCAACTGTCGAACAACGGCGGTCCGACGCTGACCTTGCCCCTCCTGGACGGCAGCCCCGCGATCGACGCCGGCGTGGGTTGCCCGCCTCCCACCACCGACCAGCGCGGTGCCACCCGCACGGCCCCATGCTCCAGCGGTGCGTTTGAGGCCGACGCGCCTCTGCCGGTGAGCCGGTTCGGCGTGACAGTGAGTACGACAACCGCCACCGCCGGCGTGCCGCTGGAGCTGACGGTGACGGCCCTCGACGACACCGGGGAGCGAGTCGCCGGCTATCGCGGCACCGTGCAGTTCAGTTCCACCGACCCGGCATTCGCGCCCGGCATCGACTTTCGCTATACCTTCACCGCCGCCGACGCCGGCGCGCACACCTTCCCGGTGACGTTCCAGACGGCGGGACCGGCGCAGACGATCACGGTGACGGACACGGTGACGAGCACGCGCACGGGAACCAACCCGGCGGTAGCGGTGCAGCCGGTCATCAGCCGGATCAGTCCGGCCTACGGACCGGCGACCGGCACGGCGGTCACGATCGAGGGCCGCGGCTTCAGCACCGCCCCGGGCGGCACACGCTTCGTCTTTGCTGATGAGATGCGAGACGCCTTCACCGATGTTGTCTGCACCACCGACACGGTCTGCGAGGCCACCGCGATCGCACAGCAGGACAACCTCCCGGAGGGCAGTGCCGAGGCGATCCCGATCCAGGCGCTGGTCGCCGGTCAGCGTAGCCCGGCGGACTCGCAGGACCGGTCGATCTACTTCGCCTGGTACGCCCGGCCGCTCTTGACCAGCCTCAGTTCGAGCAGCGGTCCACCAATGGGTGGGAACCAGGTGACGCTCAGCGGCGGCAGCTTTCCCTTCCCGAGCGTCGGGTTCCAGGCACCGGTGCGGGTCAGCTTCGGGAGCGCCGCGGTCGATCTGCCCGACGGCTGCCAGTCTAATGGCACCTGCACCGTGACGGCGCCGGCCGGCAGCGGCACAGTGGACGTGACCATCACCACCCCCGGCGGCACCAGCGCTGTGCTGTCCTATACCTACCAGCCAGGGTCCACGCCGACGCCACCGCCCGGGCCGGCGATGACCGTGCAGGGGACAGTCACGCGGGATGGCCGGCCGGTGTTTGCCGGCGCGATCGAGGCGCGGGTGGGCGGCATGATCTGTGGGGCCGGTGCCGTCCTCAACGGCGCCTTCCAGCTCAGGGTGGCGTCTAGTGCAACGCTTCCCGGTTGCGGCACCGAGGGGGCGGCGGTCAGTTTCCGGGTGAACGGCGTCGCGGCCGAGGGCAGCGTCACATTCAGCGGCGGTGGCAGCGTATCGGTCACGCTCCGCGTCAGCGGCGCGGCGGGTGCTCCGGCTCTACCGCAGCCATCGATTCCGCCGCTGCCCGGCCTGCCGATTGGTCCCTTCTGGCCACTGACGCCGAGCCGTTGATGACATGACGCACCGCTTATCGGGTGCATTGGCAGTGAGAGGCTTGTGGTAATGCATAACGAAGGAGACGGAGGCGGCATGGGTGAGAGTGGAGCCAATCGTGTGAGCAAGCATCTGACCGGCCGTCTGGCGGGTGGCCTGTTGAGCCGACGGTTGCTGCTAGGCACGGCGTTGACCGGCGCGGCGGCGATCTCCCTCCCATCGAGAACTCACGCCCAGGCAACGCCAGAGGCAACACCTGCCGCGACACCAGGGGCGTCCCCTCCGTCGTCGGTTGAAACGTGGACTGAGCCATGGATCTGGCGACCGAGCGAGTGGCCGGGCCAGCGACTAGCGCTCAACGTCGTTGAGAATGAGAACCCCGGGGCGATCGTAGGCTTTGGCAATCCATACACGGTGCTCTTTTCATACGGGGGCAGCACGCCCGGACCGACGATCAGGATGCGGGGCGATGAGGTTCTCCTCGTGACCCTGCGGAACTTGTTGGGCGAGGATTTCGGGACGACGCTGTTCGGTCCCTACCCCGCTCCTGAGGAGCTGCCGCAGTATTTGACGATCGATCAGGTCAATGCCAAAGCCAGGCAACTTGGTCTCATCCAGGACGACTTCTGCCTCGGCGAGCATACGAGCGGGGTCCACTCGGTCCACGACACGAACCTCCATACGCATGGCTTGCACGATCGGCCGGGGCAGAATCCGAATGGAACCCACTCCGACAACATTTTTCTGCGACTGATGAGCCGGAAGGACCTGGCGGCCCGAGAGGCGCATGCTGCGAGCAACATGTGCCACGGGTTTGGAGACCCGGAACATCCGTCCCTTCTGCGCGACGATGAGGTCGCTGGGTTCGCGGAATTCGAGTTCTATCTTGGCGATGTGCAGGCCAAAACCCGGGCGCGATTGGGTCAACCGCCCCAGCCTCACCCACCGGGCACGTTTTGGTATCACCCGCACTGTCACGGCTCGACGCATATGCAGGTCTCGAGCGGGATGGCGGGATTCCTGATTGTCGAGGGCGACGTCGACGAGGCGATCAACCTGGCGTTGACGGGGCGTCAGAACCCGGACCCACAACTGAAAACGGGGACGTATGACTACATTGAGCGAACGATGCTCATTCAGCGCGTCTTCGACACCTCGCGGGATCCCGACGCCGCTACTCGGACACTCAAGCATGGAGGAAACCCCAATCCGGGACACAATGCGGGTAGCAGAGCCAATCGGGTGGTGAATGGTGGCAAGAATCCCGCGACCATCACGATGCGGCCCGGCGCCATCGAACGGTGGCGAGTGCTGAACGGCAGCGTCGACGGCCAAGGCCAGATCCGGTTGATGGTGGTCAAGGGGCAGTACGCTCTCCAGCAGCGACAATCACCATCGGATCCTGCGGCGGCCACGCTCTTCAGCCAAGAGCCCGCACCGACACTGGTCAAGCTCCGTGACGCTGCCACCAACACCTTCACGCCGGTGACCCGAGCCGAGGTGGCGGCGGACAAGCAGCAGTTGTATCTGCTCGCCCTCGACGGCATTACGCTGGTCGACACCGCCGGCGAGGAGCCCGTCTATGCGATTCGGGATCTCGCCGCTCAAAACGCGGGGAGCGAGAACCCGCTCGACCGGGATCTGACGGGCAACCCGAACCAGGCGATGCTGGCGAACATCGATGCGTGCTTCAAAGATGCAACCAGCATCAAGAACGCCTTCGTGCGGCCGAATGAAGTCTTGTTCGCGCAAGGCAATCGCGCCGATGTCTTCTTCCAGGCGCCGCGACTGAGCATGACCGACGGCCAGGCAGCCACGAGCGAGACCTACACGGTGCTGGCCCGATCGGCGATTCTCAATTCAGAGGACTATCAGTCCACCCTGCACACGTTCGGATTCCCGCCAGACACCCGCGACGCCCTCGTCGCGGTGCCGGGAGGAGACACGGTGGTGGCCTACGTCGTGGTCACCGAGGGAGCGCACGCCCATAGCACAACGCCGGAGGCGATTCCTGATTACAACGTGATGGACCTCAACGCAGTCCTGCCGCCGGTACCGGACTACCATCGTCCGATTCCTGACGAGGAAGTGATGGTCAAGGCCGGCGCCGGCGACACACCTGCCGATCCGGACGCGGCGCTGCCCGAGCGAGCTGGCAAGTACCGCACGCGGACGATCGCCTATTCGGGCTGGGGCGCCGGCCGTTTCCCGTTGGTCACGACCGTCGGCGACAGCGAGACAGCGAAGAACTTCCGGGCGTTCGTCGAGCGGGATCAGGCTGATGGCGGCAAGCTGGAATCGCTGCGCTACGTGCAGATTGACGGTTCGGGTGACTATCTCCTGCTTCCGCCGAATATCCGGACCATGGCTATTTCAACATCGCTATCGGACCAAGTGATCGATGACTCGGACCCCCTCTTTCCGATTACCGCCGGCATGGCCCGTCGGTTCTCGCCGGACGATCCACGCCGGCCGCAGATGCTGCTGGATACGGCGGAGGAGTGGACGGTCTACAACTATTCGATCAGTCTCTGGGCAGATACGGCGGCACAGCCGACCGGTCAGTACGGTCTTCATTGGCCGGGCCAGCCGCTTCTCCGCGCGGAAGGTCAGGCCAAGCGTGCGGCGCAGCCGGACGATGGCAAGACGTGGCAGGTGCAAGCCTTGGGCGTGGATCATCCGTTCCACATGCATACGAACCCCGTCTGGGTGATGCGGGTCGAGATTCCTGACGAGCAGGGGAAGCTCGTCAACATCCTCGACAAGCCGGAATGGCGCGATGTGGTTTGGATACCGCGCAACGGGGGCCGTGTCGTGTTCCGTTCCCGCTTCCCCGATTATGCCGGGAAATTTGTCAACCACTGCCATATCCTCCTCCATGAGGACGATGGCATGATGCAGACGGTCGAAATTACGCCGTCCGCCGATCAGGCCAACTATGAATTGCGCGAGAACGTTGCCAGCAGTGCGGACCCGGCGGACATGGTCACGGCGATCTACCCGCGGCTCGACCAAGCGGCAGCCTGGCGACAGTCCCTGTGCTTCGTTGATCCGAATCCGGCAACGGGCCAAAGGTATCCCGGTTTTGTGCCGTGACCGCCGCCGACCGATGAGTCGCTGCGCCGAACCGACCTTCGAGCACCTGATCGTTCATGCTATGCTGCGACCGCTGCCACCACGGCTTTGGCGGACAGAACCGGGGCGGTGCGTGGCACGATCGCAGAAGGATCATCGATGTCGAATCACTTCACCGGGCTGCGACTTGGCCCTCCCGAGGGAGATACGCGCCTCGACCTCACCGACCTTTACGTCTTTCAAGCGCCGGGGGATCCGACGCGGACCGTCGTGATCCTCAACACGAACACGTTTACCGTGGCGCCGGCGTTCCATCCCGACGCCGTGTATCGGATCAACATCGACGACGACGGCGACGATCTAACTGATCTCTCCTTCATCCTGGTCTTCACTGAGCCAGAGGACGGGCGGCAGCGCGTGACGGTTCATCTCGCGCAAGAGGCCGATGCCCGGTCGGATGAGCCGGCGGGGGAGACGATCTTCAAAGACATCGATGTGTCGTTCGGACCGGAGCCGAACGTTGTCACGTCCGGACCCTATACGTTCTTCGCCGGGGTCCGCAGCGATGCGTTCTTCATCGACTTCGATGGCATCTTGCGTATGTTCGACCACAAGGACGGGAAGAACTTCACCCGTCTTGATGGACCGCCGGACCAGAGCCAGTGGACCGGCAACGACCTGTTCGCGAACCAGAACTGCTTCAGCATGGCGTTCGAGTTTCCGACCAGGCTGCTGAGCGGCAACCCGGCGCGCGTCTGGGGACGGGTGAGCGTGCGCAAGAACGGCCGGCTCGTGGCGGTCGATCGCGCCGGGCATCCGAACCTGGCGAACTTCTTCCTGACGGACGCGGTCAAGCCGCGGTTTGACGCGGACGTGCCGGCGAACGATCGGGCGCGCTACCTCGATCACTTCGTCGAGTCGCTGGAGCACGTCGGCGGCTACTCCCGCGACGAGGCGCTGGGCGTGCTCGATGGTGAGGGACTCCTACCGGATATGCTGCGCTATGACCCGTCGAAGCCCGCCGGTTATCCGAACGGACGCCTGCTCACCGACCACATCATCGCCAACCGCCTGCACATGCTCTCCAACGGCGCGATTCCGCCGGATGGGCTGAAGCCGCACATCGACCTGCTCGATCGGTTCCCGTACCTGGGCACCCCACACGAGCAGCCCGACCCGGCCCCGGCGTAGGGCTACTCGTCCATTGCACGCGAGTGGGGCGGTAAATAGTCCCCGATGGGCTTCCGGGCTGGTGGCTGAGAGGCGATAGAGGTCCTGCCGGCGGGGTCCGGTCACTGACCGTAGCCGGTACTCGACCATCGATCAGCGAGCAGGAATGCCATTGCCCGGCGGCGATGCTCACCGCCGGGCAATGGAGACAGGTTAGCGCAGATTCTGGAGGAGTCCCGGCAGGCCGGCCGCGAAACAGCCCTGCGGTCCACCCGCCTCGAACTGTGCCTTGGTGCAGTAGGCCAATACGGGATAGTACGGCCCCATCACCTGGGCCGACTGTTGCGGTGTCCCGTTGATCGGGATGTTCTTCACCGTTTGGGTAAAGTTCGCGTTGGGCAGCATATGACGCAGGATGAGCGCACCCAGCACGTCCGTGCGGCCCCAATCAAGCCAGGTCACGCCGTTCGCCGTGGTTGCGTTGGCTGGTCGGTCCGAGGGGATTGAGATGGCGTAGTAATACTGCCCCTGGCTGTCGACGGCAGTCTCGTAGTCAGCCGTGCAGTCGACGACGGGGAACGGCACGACCACCAGGTTTGTGCAGAAGGACCAGTAACGAACCTGACTGGGCGGCGTCGTGATCACACTCCCCCCTGTGAACGTAGCGGGGAAGGTGGGCGCGCGACCCCGGATTACGGCGACCCGGCCCGGCTGCCATTCCGTCACGGCACAGAGGTAGGCATTGTCCGGATTGGGGATCAGGTTCTGCGATAGATTCCCGGGACGGCCGAATGCCCCCCGCCATTGGCAGAGCATGTTGTCGATCCGAGTCGGCAGCGGAAACTGATTCAGGAAGGCGAAGATCTCGGAGAGAACACCGGATCCTCCCTGTTGGGTGCAGAGCGGGATCGTCTGGGCCTGCCCATTCGCTGCCTGAATCACGACCGAGGGCAGGGGGACGCCCGCGGTTTCGTCGAGGCCCTGATTGGGCACGTAGACGCGGTAGATCAGAAGGAACCTGCTTGTGGCCGCATCAATAGGAATGATGTTGGTGCCGGCCGAGCCGCCTGAGACGATCGACACCGTGTACTCGCGCTGCGCCGGCGGTGGATTGGCGACGACGGCGAAGGGGTTGGTGCTGCCGGGATCTGGCGCGATCTGATAGTCGGACAGTGAACCGATGCTCTGGCCGGTCAAGTTGTAGACGTTAAAGGAAAAGTAGCGGTTATAGGGATAGAGGCCCGTGATCACCAGCTTTGATCCGGCGGGCAGAGAGATGACGCTGCCAAAGTACGTCGCGTTCCGGTCCGGATAGGCGACATTCGACAGGTTCGAGTTGAAACCCCAGGCACACGACGACGACGACGATTGAGCACTACCGGGTAGCAAGGGTGACACAGCACCGGGCACTACCGGCGGATGGCCAGCAGGCTGCGACGGTGGGACACCGCCCGGCACCCCCGGCGGTAGGCCACCAGGCAGCCAGGGCGTGATGGGTCCCTGCGCGGCGATCGGCGACGCGGCGCTGAGCCCGAGTACGAGGACGACAAGAACGACGAGCGCTCGTCGCATGCGACGGGTGAATGGAGCGGCGGGGCGCATGGTTCCTCCTTAGCACAAGACCGGGCCGTGGACGACGTGCTCATGGTGCGGCGTGGCCAGCGCAATGCGTGCTGGGATCAATCCGTAAGACGGTCGATGGCGGCGGATGGCGCGAGCGAGGTGGGGGGAGCTTGCGCGGGCCGAAGACGACACGTCTGGACACATCGCTTCCGAACGGTATATATCAGAAGACTCACTGTCAAGGCTCGGTTGCTCGGTGGATCGGGCCGCTCGTGCGCCGGCGAGTCTGCTGCACCGCGGGTCGCGTCAAAAAAGATGGCCACCCCCTCGAACGGCTCACGATGGAATCTTTCGCTCCCAGATTGTTGACCTAACGCGCTGACTGTTGTATTTGAGCACGTGGGGCCACGTGCAGTCACATTCAGGGCGAATCAAGAGCCAATACTGCGCCGGTTCCACGTCTATGCTGGTGCCCGCCAGGTGATCGCGTATCGGGAGGATAGTGACGGTAAGGATGGAAGCATGACAACAAACGACCGGAAGGCCCGGTTCGTGGTGCGACTTCGTCGGTGGCCGCTGACGATCCGGAAGAGCGGGCTGGCGCTGGTGGTGGCGCTTGCGGCGCTTGCGGCATTCGGGCTCGGTGGACAGCAGGTATCGACCTCGTTCGGCCGCCCGGCTCAGGCCAATTCGTCGCAGCAGGCGCCGCATCAACACGGCGATGCCGGCGAGGGAGTGACGGCGAGCTGCCCGCCGGTGCCAGCGGCGCCGGTCAACGCGCCACCACGGGCCGAAGGGGCGCCAGCGCCGATGCTGATCGAGCCGGAGGTGGTCCGCAGCGAGAACGGCGTGCTGCGGACGACGCTGACGGTGGCGGCGCAGAACGTGCAGATCGGCGACCGGATGGTGACGGGCCGGGTCTATAACGGCGCCTTCGTCGGGCCAACGCTGCGGGTACGGCCAGGGGATCGGATCGAGCTGACGCTGGGGAACTGCCTGGCCGAGTCGACGAACATCCACTTTCACGGGATGAACGTCTCGCCGAACGGTTTCGGGGATAACATCTTTCGCACGGTCGATCCGGGCGTGGCGGGCGGCTACATGATCGACATCCCATCCGACCACCCCACCGGCACGTTCTGGTATCACGCGCACGTCCACGGCCGGACCACGTCCCAGGTGTTTGGCGGATTGTCCGGGATGATCGTGGTCGAGGGGCTACGGGATCTGCTGCCGCCGGAGCTGCGCGACATCACCGAGCACACGATCGCGCTGAAGGACTATCGGGAGATCGATGGGGCGATCCCGAGCGACGGCATCACGATCGGCGCGCCGACGACGCGGACGGTGAACGGGCAGGTCCAGCCGCAGTTCCAGATTCGGCCGGGCGAGACGCAGTTGCTGCGGATCGGGAACATCGGCGCGAACATTACCTATCTGGTCAGGTTGGAGGGACATAGCTTCCGCGTCATCGGGGAGGACGGCACGCCCGTATGGGCTGTGGTCGCAAAGGACGAGTTGGTGCTCCCGGCCGGGAAGCGGTTCGATGTGCTGATCCAGGGCGAACCGGTCGGGGTGTACGCGCTGGAGACGCTGCCGTACGACACGGGGCCGGACGGCAATCAGTTCCCGCAGGCCACGCTGGCTTGGATGGTATCGCAGGGGGAGGGGCGGCCGGCGGCGTCGCTGCCGATGACGCTCGATCAGACGCGCGACCTCAGTTCTGAGCCGATCGCGCGGCAGCGGGAGATCGTCTTCTCTGAGGATACCGAGACGAACCTGTTCTTCATCAACGGCAAGACATTCGACCACGATCGCGTCGACGTCACGGCCCAGTTCGGGACGGTCGAGGAGTGGACGATCCGCAATGTCAGCAAGGAGGAGCACCCGTTCCACATCCACCAGGTGGAGTTCCAGGTGATGTCGGTGAACGGGGATCCGTATGACGCCCATGGGCTGCAGGACGTGGTGATGCTGCCGTCGGAGGGGGAGGTGGTCGTGCGGATACCCTTCCGCGAGTACACGGGCACGTGGGTGTTCCACTGTCACATTTTGAATCACGAGGACGCGGGGATGATGGCGACGATCGAGGTTGTGCCCTGAGGGCGTCGAGGTTAGGAGCGGGACGGACGGCGGCGCCGGTCGAAAGGAACCTGCCCGCCGTCCCGTCGTTACATAATGGCGATATACGAGCTATCGTCAAACAGTAATTTTCGGCAGCATACTACGCGGCAATAACCCTCTGATGCCGTAAGATAGGGCGCGTCACCCAACTCCACATCTCGGAAGGAGTGCTGCTATGCGCCTGCCGCTTGTGTCGTTGGTCGTGATCACCGCCATCGTCCTCGGCCTCCAGCCCCTTCAGCTATCTACCGCCCAGGCGGCCACGCTCTCCGTTTGCGCCAGTGGTTGTCCCTATACCACGATCCGGGACGCGATTGATGCCGCCCAGACCGGCGATACAATCTCGATCGCGCCGGGCACTTACCTGGAGAATCTGACCATCCCTGGCAGCGGCACAGCGACACAACTCCGGCTGCAGAAAGGCTTGGGTGGCGGACTCTTCGCGGGCTTCCCTGGTATTCCGAACTTCCCCACTATCCCGTGGTTTTCCAATGCTGGCGGTGGGGACGTGATCATTGATGGTGGTGGGGCGGGCAGCGTCCTGAGTGTTGGGCTCGGCAGCACGGTCGAACTGGTGGATCTCACCCTGACCAACGGCAATGCCGAGGGCGGCGGCATCTACAACCAGGGTACGCTACGGCTCTCGCGGGTGAAAGTCACCGGCAATCAGGGTGGTCCGGAGATTGGCGGCATCTACAACTTGAGCACCGGCACGCTCGAGGCACGGGATAGCGAGGTCAGCGCCAACAGCGCCTCTGACGATATCGGCGGCATCCTCAACGAGGGCACGATGTCGCTGACCAACGTCATCGTGCGCGACAACACGGCCAGCAGTGGTGGCGGCATCCTCAACACCGGCACGCTCACCCTACGTGCGGTCCAGGTGCGGGGCAACGACACGGTGGCGCAGGGCGGCGGCATCGAGAACGCAGGTACCCTCACCGGTAGCGCTGTCGAGGTCAGCGGCAACACCGCCGGCGACGTGGGCGGCGGCATCCTCAACGACAACACCGGCACGCTGACGCTGACGAATTCGTTTGTGCGCGACAACACCGGGACGACCAGCGGCGGCCTCGGCGGTGGTGGCATCGCCCAACTCAGCAGCGGGGCGGTGACGCTGACCAACACGTTGATCACTGGCAACACTGGAACCCAGGGCGGCGGATTGTACCTGGCAACCAATCGCAGTGCCACGCTCCGAAGCTCGGTGGTGAGCCGGAACACGGCGACAGGCACCGGCGGCGGCATCTACGCGGAGGCGGGCGTGACGCTGAGCCGGCAGGCGACGGCGATCTTCCTGAACACGCCCGACAACTGCGCCGGGGCGGTCAGTTGCTGACGTCGGAACTGAGATCGATACGCATGGTCACTGCGCTGATAGCAGGCCCAGTTCGCCGGCGCGGCGGGTGGCTTCGGCGCGGGAGCGGCAGTTGAGCTTGGTGAGGATGTTGCGGACGTGCATATCGACCGTCCGCGTGCTCAGAACGAGGTCGCGCGCGATCTCGCGGTTGGTCTGGCCGGCGGCGACGAGGCGCACGATCTCCAACTCCCGGCGAGAGAGGCCGCCGCGGGCTGTCTCGTCGATCACCTTCCGAAGAGGCCCGTGTCCGCTGTCCGCTTGCAGCCGGGTGGTCGCGGCGGCGATCTGCTGAAGGAGCGGGCGGGCGCTCAACCGCTTCGCGATCTGGTACGCATCGGCGAGGTGATCGGCGGCGACCCCTGGTGCACCGGCGGCGAGGTGCGCCTCGGCCGAACGAAGAAGGGTCCGCGCCCGGAGGGGGACGAGGTTGAGGTCGCGCCAGCCGTTCAGCGCGTGTTCGAAGTGGGCCGCTGCCCCCGAGGGGTCGCCATCCAGGAGCAGAACTTCGCCGAGCGCGTGACCGAGCGTCGCCAGCGCCTCGCGGTTGCCGCTCTCGGCGGCGATGCGCGACAGCGTTGACGCGCAGGCACGAACGCCGGCATCGGCGCCGTGCTCGGCGAAATAGGTCGCGGCCCAGAGCAGCGAGGCGAGGATATAGTGCCGGTCCGCCGAGCGCTCCCAGCGGGCGATGAGGGCACGCCAGCCCTCGACCACGGCATCGTGGTTGCCTTCGAGCTCCTCCAAGACGATCAGGCCCGACCGCGCATAGATCTCCGTTCCCAGGTGATCGATCCGCCGGCCGAGGGCGGTGGCTTCGCCGAGCAAGGTTCGGGCGAGCTTCACCTCTCCCCGCTGGGCGAGGAGCTGGCCAAGCCCGGAGGCGGCGATCAGGCGGGTCCGCGGCGGCGGATCGCCGGCGAGGATCTCCCGCCACAGATCGGCGGCGCGATCCCATTCACCGGTCTGGTAGAGGAGCACGCCCATGCACGCCAGACAGAACTGCGCCGCCACGGCCTCGTCCCGCTCCTCACAAAAGGCGACGCCGGAGGAGAAGGTTTCACCGGCGCCGGTGTAGTCGCCGTCGATCTCCTGCGCCACGGCGAGACGCGGATAAAGCTCGGCGACAACGTCGGCGAGGTTGTGGTCGAGCGCCAGGGACAGCCCCGTGCGGATCGTCGCCATGCCTTCCTCGCGCCGGCCCTCGGCGACGGCGATGATCCCTTCGATCCCGAGCGCGCGGGCGTGCAGGTCGATCCGCTTCGCTCGCTCCGCGCCGGCCCGCGCCGCACCGGCCAGCTCGTGCGCGGGGGCGTGATCGCCAACAGACCAGAGATGCAGGGCGGCGGCGAGCCGTTCAGCCGCCGCTTCACCGGGCAGCCCATCGGCGTCAAAGTCCTCCGCCGCCGCCTGGCGTGCTGCCATCGCCCGATCCCAACCACCCTGAAGCTCGTAGACGCTCGCCATCCGGCGCCGCGCCTCCGCCGCCGCGGTCAGGTCGCCTGACTGATGTCGCGCATCGGCGACTTCGCGCCAGGCAACGGCCGATCCGGTGAGGTCACCGCTCAACTGGGCGCAGTGGCCGAGCCGTTCCAGCACCTGGATGCGGCGCACTTCATCCTCGCCTTCCGGCCAGAGGTCGAGCGCGCGGCGGGCGGCGCCGCGGGCATCGTGGTAGGCGTGGACCTTGCACGAGGCGTCTGCCGCCGCGGCCAGTGCGGCGCGCGCGCGGTCGATGATCCTCGCCGCGAGCCAGTGCTCGGCGAGCAGCGCGGGCGGTTCACCACGGGCTTCCAGCCGCTCGGCAAGGGCGCGGTGGATGCTGCGCTTCCGCGTCCAGGTGATGTCGTCGTAGAGCGCCTCGCGGGTCAAGGCGTGGCGGAAGCCCGCCCGGCCGGACCCCGCATCGACCAGCAATCCCGAAGCGAGGGCCTCTTCGATTCCGGCCTCATCGCCGGCAAGTTCGCTCACCAGGTCGAGGTCGAACGTGAGACCGGCAACGGCAGCGACTTCGACGACATCGCGGGCCGGATCGCTGAGCGGTTCAGCGCGGAGCAGCACCGCATCGCGGACGGTGTCCGGGACCGGCAGCTCATCCCCGGGCGCCAGCTCCAACCCTCCGTCACCTCCGGTGAGCCGTCCACCGGCCGACAGGGCCGCGGCCAGCTCTTCGACGAAGAAGGGCACGCCGGCCGTGCGGGTGAAGAGCGTCGCCGTCAGAGTCGGGCTGACGGCGGCGCCGAGCACCTCAGCCGCGAGCGCGGCGGTGTGGCCGCGATCGAGCGGCTCCACGGCCAGCTCGCGCAGGCTGTGGAGCCGGCGAAGCTCGGTCCGAGTGCGGCGCAGTGGGTGACCGCGCGGGATTTCATCGCTGCGGTAGGCGCCGATCACGAGGAGTGGCGCGCGCTTCAGCGTTCCGGCGAGGGCCGGCAGCAGTTCTAGCGTGGCGTTGTCGGCCCAATGCAGATCGTCGAGCAGGACAATGGTGGGGGAGCGCCGGGCGATCGTGGCGAAGGCCCAGCGAAGGGCTTCAAAGAGGGTCGCGCGGTCGCTTTCCGCCGCTGTTGGGCCAAGCTCGGGGAGGAGGCGGGCGAGGTAGCCGGTAAACGGGCCGCCGTCGAGGAGGTCCGGCGTCTCGCGTAGGCCGGCGCGCAGCGCGGACGTGATCGGGCCATACGGGATCGAGCCTTCGACGATCGCCTCGCCACGCAGGACGATGGAGCGGACGGTGGCAAGCGCTTCGTCGATCAGTCGGGTCTTGCCGACGCCGGCCTCCCCAGCCAGTAGCAGGAGACTGCCGCGCCCATCGTCGACCGCTGCCACCGCTGCGGTCAGCACGGCCAGCTCGCGCTCGCGGCCCACGAGCGGCCCGTCTCCTGCCATCGCGCCCCTCCTCTGCCGGAGGTGACTCACCACCAAGACGCCAAGACACCAGGGATGACTGTGACTTGGTGTCTTGGTGCCTTTGGGGTGAGGAGTTCAGACGATGCTTCCGGCGACCAGCGTAGCCGCTCACAGGGGCCGGCGCACCCTGGTCCCTGTGAGCGGGGCACACGAGCGACGCCGGCAGTCGCTCGCTAGTTGTCGGTGGGCGGTGGGAATTCGAGGAAGACGCACGGCTCGTCGCCGACGGTCCAGCCGTCGTGACCGGGCGGAATCGTCGCCACATCCCCCGGACCCATCTCGATGCGGGTGCCATCATCCATCGCGATCATCAGCCGCCCGGAGACGACGTAGCCGAGGTGGGGAATCGAACAGCTTGTGGCGCCGGAGCCGGACCCGACGTGCTCCGACCAGCGCCAGCCGGGGTCGAAGACGGCCTGCGCAACCGACGCACCGCCCACGTTGATCAGGGCGAGCCGTCCGTTCTCAAAACTCACAACCTCATCCGGTATGTTCAGATTCTTCTTGTCGATCGTAATCATGATTGCAGGGTCCTCCTTCAGTTCACAGCGTTCGTTGAGCCTGATGTTGGCCGGAATCGAGCCGGCTACCGGTCACTGGACGATGCTGGTGAGGCGACCACCGCGGGGCATGAGGAAGGAGACGACGACCGTCGCGGTTTCGCTGGTTTTGTTGCCGGCGGCGTGGACGATGCCGGGATACTCAATCCAGAGGTCGCCCTCACTGAAGGTCCGTTCCGTTCCTTGCTGGCGCATCGCCAGCTCTCCATCGAGCACCGTGACCAGCAGCGGGCCACCGTGCCAGTGGGGCGGTGTCCAGGCATCGGGCGCGAAGTCAAGCTGCACCTGGACAAGGTTCATAGCGCTCGGCGCCTCGGTCAGCCGCAGCGAGGAGCGCGTGACGGTGGTGGGACCGGGCGGCAGTTCGGCGCTGCCAGTCTGTTCCACCGTCGTGAGCGGGGCACCGTCGGGCAGGAGGAAGGTGGCGAGCAGGCGCGCCGGCTCCGACCCGTTGTTTCCGGCAGCGTGGACCTCGCCGGCGCGTTCGGTCCATGTTTCGCCCGCCTGGTATGCTTGCTCGCCGCTGCTCCCCCGGAAGGTCATCGTTCCGGCGAGGACAGTGACGAGCACGTCGCCGCCGTGCGAGTGGGGCGGCGTCCAGGCACCGGGCGCGAAGTCGAGCACCATCTGCACCGCGTCCATCGGAGCGGTTGGCATGGCCAGCTCCATTGCCGATTGATGGACGGTGCGCGGTCCCGGCGGGAGCTGGGCCGAGGGCTGCGCCTGGGTCACGGCGGGCCGTTGTGGGAGGATGACCAGCGCCGCCAGTGCGGCCGCTGCAATCAGGTACCGTTTCATTGCGATCTCCTTTCTGTGCGAAGGTTTGTGTGCCTCCGCGTCCGACATGGGTTTACTGTCCGTGGATTCAGCAGGCACCGGCCGCCGCGACGGCGGAGGACGTTGCGTCGCACGGCGGACCCTACCGTTTCATCGCCACTACTTCTGCGTATTCGGCGGGAACGGCGAGCGTGCCGTCCGTCGCCTGGTTGTAGCGGCGGGCGAGGTCGAGCAGGTCGGCGGCAAGCGACTGCTGTCCGGCCGCGTCCAGCGCCTCGAAGGCTTTGAGCGTGGGGCCGTAGTAGGTTCGGAAGAAGTCCAGCCAGTGCTCGGCGGACGTGTAGCGAAAGGTGTAGGTCCGCCGTGTCAGCGCAAGCGAGGTGATGCCGTCGCCGAAGAGTTCCCGGAGTCGCGCCTCGGTGCCCCACAACACGGGCGACTTCAGCCCGGCGGGCGGCGGCACATGGCGGCCCGTGGTGCGAAACACCTCGCCGATGAACCCCTCCGGCGTCCAGTTGACCATGCCGATCCGGCCACCGGATCGGCAGACGCGCAGCAGTTCCCGCGCGGCCTGCTCCTGGTTGGGTGCGAACATCGCGCCATAGGTGGAGAGCACGGCATCAAAGGACGCGTCGCCGTAGGGGATTGCCTCGGCATCGCCGGTGCGGAACTGGATGGCGAGGCGTTCGGCCATGGCGCGCTCGCGGGCGCGGTCGAGGAGGGCGGGCACGTAGTCGACGCCGGACACATCGCAGAAGCGGCGGGCGGCGGCGATGGCGGTGTTGCCGCTGCCGGTGGCGACATCGAGGACGCGCTCGCCGGCGTGCAGGTCGACCGCCTCACAGAGGAGCTCGCTGACGATCTGGAGGGTCGCCGCCACTTCGGCGAAGTCGCCCGAGGCCCAGGTCTGTTGCTGCTTACCCTTGATCGCATTCAGGTCTGGTGAAGGGGTCTGCGTGGTCATGTGCGCTGTCTCCTGTCGTTATGGTCCTGTCGTTCCATCCGACAATAGACGGGCACGCGGAGGCGCCACATGCGTAGGAGTACCGTAATCGGTGGATGCGGTATGCCGTGATTGCCGGGCGTCGCGCTCCTGTAGCAGCCGCGGGCATATACAGATGCTTGCAAGTATGTCAACACTTGGGTAGGGTCAAGGGTGCCGGATGTGCGTTCGAGAACGAACTGTTAATCCAGAATTACGATAGGCCCCCGATCGCTCACAGGTCACAGCACACCAGCTCTGCCATCGCCCGATGGCGGGGTTGCATGCAATTCACCACAGACAAGGAGCTCGAGGTGACATTGACGAACCACCGACGCCGGTCGGTCCAGGCGATGGGGATCATTCTCAGCGTGATTGCCTTCATTGGATTCGCGACGCCGCATGTCAGCGCGGACGCCGGTGAGGACCCGGCATCGAACGAAATCGTGATCGGCGCCTTGCTCTCCCTGACCGGCGGCTGGTCGACACTGGGACGGGCGAGTGAGGCCGCCTTGATGATCGCCGCCGAGGATCTCAACACCCAGCTGAAGAGCGTCGGCTCACCGACCCGCGTGCGTGTGGTGGTCGAAGATACCAAGCTGGAACCGGCGCTGGCCCTGGAGGCGGCGCAGTCCCTCGCGGCACAAGGGGTTCGGGTGATCGTCGGGCCGCAGTCCAGCTCTGAAGTCGCGGCACTGGCGCCGTGGGCTGAGGCGACGGGCGTGGTGTTGATCAGCCAGGGCAGCACCGCGTCGGCGCTGTCGCTGCCGAATGACTCGATCATCCGACTCGTCCCCGATGACGTGCGGGAGGCTGAGGCGCTGGTGGCGCTCCTCGGCGAAGATCATCGCAGCGTCCTAGTACCGATCTGGCGCGGTGATGTCGGCAACGACGGCCTGCATGCGTCGACGACTCGTCTCTTCGAGCAGGCCGGCGGAACGGTGACGGCGGGCGTCCGCTATGACGCGAACACGACCGACTTCGCCGCGACCCTGGCGGCGCTGCGCGAGCAGGTGGAGGAGCAGGTCGCACGGCACGGCACCTCGGCGACGGCGGTGTATCTGGCCGGGTTCGACGAGATCGCCGAGCTCTTCGCGCTTGCCGGAAACGATCCAGTGCTGTCGAGCGTGAGCTGGTATGGCAGCGACGGCGTCGCCTTGAGCGAAGCGCTGCCGAAAAACGCCGCCGCTGCCCAGTTCGCTGCCGCGGTCGGTTTTCCGGCGCCGCTGGTCGGCGTAGAGGAGCGGTTGCGGGACCGCTGGCAGCCGATCGCGGACCAGATCCTGGCGATGACGGGGATCACGGCGGATGCGTTTTCGCTAGTGGCCTATGACGCCGGCCGGCTGGCGGCGCTGGCGCAGATCTTCGCCGCCGGCGGCGATATTACGGCCGGGCTGCGCGATGTTGTGATCGGGATGGCGAATCAGTTCAACGGCATTTCCGGCCCGACGACGCTCAACGCCGCCGGCGACCGGGAGACGGGCAGCTTCGACTTCTGGGCGATCCGGGAGATCGACGGGACGTTCCAGTGGACGCGCGTCGCGCGCTATGAAGCGACGACCGGCGTCCCCGGCGAGGGTCAGGTTGTGCGGTAGAGCAACGTCGCTGAAACGGGTCTGGGGCGGTCGCGACCGCCCCAGACCTTTGACGTTCGGATAGCCCGGCGTCGCAAGCTCGCCGTCACCAGCGCGCGCAGATCTATTCTGCGCTGAGCCGTACAACTTCCACGCCGATGACCTGTTCGCGGATCTCAAGAATGGCGACGGTGCCGAGCTCATCCGGGGTTCGACGCTGAGCGGGGAGATTGGGGCTGCCAGGGTTAACCAGCAGAACCCCCTGATACTGACCGACCATGTCCCGGTGCGTGCCGCCGAAGGCGACGATGTCGACCGGTTGGCCAAACTTCGAGGCAAGGATGTCGTGCATCGGCACGTCAGGAAAGGCGAGGCGTCCCTCGAGGGCACCCTCGACGACAATGCCATGCTTGCCGATCTCATGAATCATGCCGATGCGGACTCCGCTCACCACAACGACGCGCGTCGCCGGAGCCAGGCGCGGATCCTCTCGACCGCGACCGCCTTCGACATGCCCACCGGGCACGGCCAGGACCGGTGCGAGGGTCTGAAGCCGGTCCAATGTCCCGACGTTGCCGGTGTCGCCGCAATGGAGGATCAGGTCGACGCCTTGGAGCGCGTCGAGGGCAACCTGCGGAAGGTCACCACCATCGTCATGGCGGCTGTGATTGTCGGCGATCAGGCCGATGCGATGAGCAGCGACGGTATCGACGGGAATTGTTGCAGCGTTCACATTCACACCTCGATCGTTGGATATCGTCTTGGCCCCGGCACGAGACACGATTCCCGTGAGCGGCGGCAGGATGTCGCCGATGAGTCGTTGCCGAAAGGCGGGATCGGGCAACCCGCGCAAGCGAACGGCGATGTCGATCAGCGCGTCGAGCTCCGCTTCACCGGCGCGGTGGCGATCGCCCGAATGCACAAGCCGGTCGAGTGCGGCGTCAAGCTCGTCCAGCATCCGGCGTTGCTGTTCAGTCATGGCGCGCCTCCACCCATGTGCGGAGTGTTTTGAGTGCTCGGTACTGCAACTGCTTGACGGCACCCTCACTCCGTCCCAAGGCACGGGCAATGTCTTGACTGCTGCGCTCCTGCCCAAACCGGGCCACGATCACCTGGCGCTGGTCGGCCGGAAGGCGCTCGACCAACGCGAAGAGATCGGCACGTTCTTCGACCGCTGCAATCTCCGTTGACCAGGCGGCGACGGGTTCCTCGGCGAGTTCATCCAATGGCGTCTCATGGCGCCGGCGACGATAGTGGTCAACGGCGACGTGGGCCGCGATCGGCAGCAGCCAGGCGGTAAACGGTACGCCACGCCATTCGAATCGGGGAAGTGTCCGCAGGACCCGCGCAAAGGTTTCGGCGGTCACATCCTCGGCGTCACGCCGGCTCAGGGTTCGGGTGAGGGCGAAGGCGTAGACACGATCGAAGTAGCAGTCGTACAACTCGGCGAACCGGCGAGAGTCGCGCTGGGCCGCCTCGATCAAGCGCTGTTCGGCAGCGAGTTCGGCGGTAGAGAGCATCTTCATCGTTTGGCACAGCCCAGAAAGCGTGTCTGAAGGTATAACCACCGCGGGCTTGAAAACGTCACGCGGTGGTCCGAGAACGACGACGGCGCAACTCGTGTGCCGATGGATTGAATCGCGGGTCAACCGCCTGGGGAAAGGGGAAAGTCGATCACGGTCAGCGCGCCCTCCCAATACAGGATATTGAAGGGGGAGAGATCGGCGTGAATGCGGTCGCGGGCGAACCACAACTCGATGATGGAGGTTCGAGGGTGTCGGACGCCGGTGGGCCGCGGTTAGTCGAGGAAGACAACCGCGGCGTAGATGGCGTTGCCGTCATCGAGAAAGCTCATGCCGACCCGACGGAAATCCGGGTCGAGTATGTTCGCGCGGTGGGCGGGGCTCTCCATCCACGCGGCGTGCAGCGTGGCCGGTGCGTCGGCGGCCGGCAGATCGGAACGGCCGATGTTCTCACCGAACCAATTGAAGGGAATGCCGGCCTGTTGGAGAAGCGTCACCGCGTCATGTTCGACGGGATTGGTGTGGCTCAAAAGCCCGAGGTCCGAAAGGGCGGCAACGCGGGCGATCGCCACGTCCTGGACGTCGATCGAGAGAATCAGCGTAGGCAGGTTGAGGACGCTGCGCTCGGCATTCATGGCATCAAGCTCCGCCAGCGCGACGGCTTCGGGTAGCATCGATCCCCGCGTCGGGTGATCGGCGTGGGCGACCGGCGCACCGGCGATCAGGGACAGAACACCGAAGGCGAGCAGGGCGGTTGTGAGAAGTACACGGAGCATACGCGACCTCCAGCGTTGGGCGGCAGCGATCGTCGCCAGCGTCAGCCGGCCGGCGGCTATGCCGCGACGCGCCCTGCCCGTGTGAGATGACCGGAGCGGATCAGCGCATCAGCCAGGGCGACGCGGCCGATACTGTGACCACCACCCAGCGCGATCAGTTGGCCGGTGCGGAACAGGGCATCGGCGAGGGCAACCCTGGGGACAGAGCGTCCGCCACCCAGGTCAACCAGATCGTCGACGGAGAGATACGGTTCCATGGCGTTTTTCTCCTGCAAGTCCGGCCGGACCACTGATGGTGTGGTCCGGCCGGGAATCTCAGCCGCAACATGCGTGAGGGGATTACTTGAGGCCGAGGCCGAGGTTGTTGTTGCCGACCTGGCCGAGTGTCTGCTGGGCGCCGGGGGAAAGGACAGCAATGTTGAGACCGACCTGGACGTTGATCTGGGGAGCGACGACGATGTTCATGTGGGTTCCTCCTGAAAGTAGGGCGATGGGGCTGTGCCCCACCTGGTGTATCTTCAGGATGCCCGCCGAGCAGCGCCGTCGCTGTCCCCCACGGCACAACGAGCGGGTCACGGCCGGCACACCGGTCGAGTTGCCATCAGGGCGGGGAAGGTTCCATGCCGGAGCAAGAGCAGGCGTTCCAGGAGCAGTTGGCGGCCCAGCTGAAAGCGGCGGGGCTGGGGGCGGAGGTGGAACACGCCGGCGATCTCCTACCGGCCTACGAGAACCAACTGGCGGGCGTCGATCGGATCGCGGCCCTCGACCTAAGCGGCCTCGAGCCGGCGTTTGTCCTGGCGTTGCCTGACATGAATCCACCGGCCGCGGAGCAACAGCGATGACGTCGACCAATCTGGAGCGGATATCGCTCTTCGATGTGGCGGCGGCGATCGGCGCGGGCGAGATCTCACCCGTCGAACTGACCGACCATCTGCTGGAACGCATCGCACGATTGAATCCATCGCTCAACGCCTTCATCACCGTCACGGCCGAGGCGGCGCGGGCGGCGGCGCGGGCAGCGGAACGGGGGACAGGTCCGGATGGTCCGCTACGGGGCGTGCCGCTAGCGGTCAAGGACCTGTTCGATATCGCGGGCGTGCGTACGACGGCTGGGTCGACGATCCTCGCGGATAACGTTGCGGGGCGGGACGCGACCGTGGTCGCACGGCTGCGGGAGGCGGGCGCCGTGTTGCTCGGCAAGCTCAACATGCACGAGTTCGCCTTTGGCGTGAGCGCCACCAACCCTCACTATGGGGATTGTCATAATCCCTGGGATCGGTCGCGGATCACCGGCGGCTCGTCGGGCGGGTCGGCTTCTGCCGTGGCGGCCGAGCTGTGCCCCGGCACGCTCGGCACGGACACGGGCGGCTCGATTCGTATCCCGGCCTCGCTGTGCGGCGTGGTCGGATTGAAGCCGACGTATGGACGGGTGAGCCGGGCGGGTGTCTTCCCGCTCGCCTGGACACTGGACCACGTCGGTCCGATGGCGCGGACCGTGCGGGATTGCGCGCTGCTGCTCGGCGTGATCGCCGGTTATGACCCGACAGACCCGACAACCGTCGATGTGCCGGTTCCCGATTATCTCGCGCAGCTCGACGGTGGCGTGCGGGGGTTACGGATCGGCCTCCCGAAGCGGGTCTTCTTTGAAGAACTCGACGCATCGGTGCAGACGGCGATGGAAGCAGCAGAGGCGGAATTGCAGCGGCAGGGGGCGGATGTGCGGCCGGTCGCAATTGATGGCATCGAGATGGCCGATCTGCTCGGCGATACGGTGATGGCCGGTGAGGCGAGCGCGGTCCATCAACGCTGGTTGCGCGAGCGTCCCGAGGACTACGGCGCCGATGTGCGCGACCGGCTGGCGCTGAGCACGCTGCAGCCGGCGGCGGCGTATGTCAACGCGCAGCGGATGCGGGTGGCGCTACGGGCCGGCTTCCTGCAGACGCTCCGGGAGGTCGATGTGCTGCTCGCACCGGCGACACCGATCACGGCGCCGCCGATCGAGGGATTCAGCGTCGAGATGCGGGTGCGGCTGAAGCGTTGCACGACGCCGATCAACGTGGTGGCGCTGCCATCGCTAACCCTGCCGTGTGGCGCCGATGACACGGGGATGCCGATCGGGATGCAACTGATCGGCCGGCCCTTCGAGGAAGATGTGATCCTGCGCGCCGGCCAGGCATTCGAGCGGGCGACGCCGTGGCATACCCGATGGCCGGCGATGGCGATGTGAGGTACGTGCGACGCCCGTCGCCTCCTCAGCCGAAGCATGCACCACCAAGGGGCCAAGACACCAGGATTCCAGGGGGGCTGGCGGTGAGGCGGTGTTCGGAGAGCCGCTGCGTGCTGTCCACGAAGAACGTATACTCGTCAAACTTCTGCACGGCCGCCGGTCCTTATCGGGGTAGGTCGAGTGGGCGCTCCTGAAAGACGACCCGCCAATCGAGGTTCTCAGAGATCATCGTCTCCGCGGCAGACTCGGCGATTCGAGCGACGGCAGCGGCGGAAGGCGCCGGCGCCAGCTGCTCCAGCTCGGCGGCGTAGCGCTCCAACTGCCGGCTCATGGCGCGCGAGCGTTTGACCAGGCGCTCGACCTCGGCCTGACCCCGGATCGCCGCCAGCGCCGCGCCCAGCGCCGGCAGCACCGCTTCGGCGGTGGTCAGCCAACCGCTGCGCACGAACAGGAGCGCGAGCAGCGCCACCAGTACGCCGGCATAGGTGGTGACGCCAAGCCGCCGCAACCGCCGATCGAGCGTTGCCAGCCGGCGGGCGCTCTCGCGGTGGTAGGCGACCTGCCCCCCGACGAGTACATCGAGCATCAGCACCCGGCACGCTTCGATATAGCCGGCGTCAAACCGTGCGCTGACGATGCCGACCTGCCGCTCGACGGCGCGCAGGTGCCACATCATCCAGCTATCGGTGGGGTCGCCGTAGGCGCTGTGCGCGGGCGGCCGCGAGAAGGGCGGCAACCGGCCAAGCAGCGCCAGGAACCGAAACTGGCGCAACGACTCGGCGAGCATCCGGTAGTCGATCCAGCGCTCGTGCCAGCGTCGCCGCCGTCCGATCTCCGTGTTGACCAGGATCAGGAGGATGATCGCGATGGCGATCAGGGTCTTGACAAACTCGCGGCCGAACAGCGCCAGGAGCACGGCGGTGACGGCGAGGAAGTAGTTGAGCACGAAGGCGCTGCGGTACATGTTCGCGTAGTACGAGGCGAGCCCATCCGCCCAGGCGTAGTATCCGCGCAGGCCGGTATCGAACCATGCCGTCACGGCCGGCGGAAGCGCGGGCTGTGCCAACCACTCCCGCCGCCACTCGGCCTCGGCGTGCCGCTGGAAGCTGGGCACGCGTAGCGCCGGCAGGCGCGGCCGCAACAGCATCAGGTTCCAGAAGACACCCCAGATCCAGCCGGCGGGCAGGAGGCTGTGCGGCTGCCGCTCGGCAAAGTAGGTTCGGCGCAGGTCGGGGCGGCCGGCCGGGGCGGTGTCTCCGGCAGAGGGCAGCAGTGAGGCGATCAGCGTGTCAATCGGCCGGTCGAGATCGATGTCGCGCGGCGGCTGGTCGAGCTCGTGGGCGAGCGCGGCCAGGCGATGGGGCGCCTGGCTGTCCATCCAGAGCGTGGGGATGCCCCGTTGCAGCGCCTCGTCCACGATCTGGGCGGTGCCGCCCCGGCCGCGGGCCGGTTCGCGGTCCCAGATGACGACGAGCAGGTCGCAGTGGAGGAGCACCATCCGGCCGGCGGCTTCGTACGCCTGATCGCGGGCCGCCCCCGGCTCGCGGCTGCCGTCCAGCTCGAGCACGGAGGTCGAATGGTCAAGCAGGTTGCGATACTGCGCCCGCGAGTGAGTCGACTCGAAATCCTCCTCATAGGCATCGCGGTCAAAGGGGAGGATGCACTGCAACTCGAAACCGAGCTTCAGGCCCTCCTCGGCGACGATCCGATCGGCGCCTTCGGCGAGCGGGGAGATCACCCGCAGGCAGGCCGGACCGGACGCATAGGCATCGCCGGACTGCGAGCGGACGTCACGGGCGGCGCGGGCGGCCAGGGTCAGCGCCGCGCGGACGTTCGCCCGGAGCAGGCTGTCGTCGCTCTCCTGGAGGCGATTGGGCCGGTGGCCGGCGACGCCGACCCGCACCGTCAGGCGGGCGGGCGGCGGCGATCGATGCACCGGCCCGGAGTGGGTGGCCGGCGGCCGCGCGGATGATTGCTCCTGATGGGAGAACGGTGGACACGTGTCCGGAGCGGCGTCGGTGCTGCTCATCCGGCGAGTCCCTGGCGAAGTTCCGTCGGCGGTTTGCCGCCCACAACGAATATCCCGGTGCCGTATACTACCGGCAATCATCGTCGTTTGTTCAACGCAGTACAACGAGCCGTGGCACCGAACGATCGGTGGTGCGGTTGGATCGCTCCGGTCGCTCGAGAGAAGTGGGTGGAAGTTCTGTGCAGATCGGGCGGTATGAGGTGCGTGGAACCCTGGGCCGGGGTGGATGGTCGATCGTCTACCTCGGCTGGGACCCGCGGCTGGGCCGGCAGGTGGCGCTGAAGTGCCTGGCGCCGGAATCGGCCGACGACGAGATGGCGCGCCGCCGGCTGATCAATGAATCGCGCACGCTGGCGCGTTTGCGTCACCCAAACATCGTCGCCTTGTTCGACCTGGACGACCACGCCGACCCGCCGTATTTCGTGATGGAACTGCTGCGCGGCACGAGCGCGGCCCAGATGATCGCCATGAGCGGCGCGCTGCCCTTCGAGAAGACGAGCGCGATCATCAATGCAGTCGCGGGCGCGCTCGACTACCTCCACGCCGAGGGGTTCGTTCATCGGGATGTGAAGCCGGGAAATGCGCTGATCGACGATTTCGATCGGGTGGTGCTGATCGACTTCGGGCTGGTCCAGCGGGCCGGTGTGCAAGACAGCGACGCGCCGATCGCAGGAACACCGCCGTACATGGCACCGGAGGTGCTGCGGGGCGACCCGCCGACGGCGGCGGCCGACATCTACGCGCTGGGCGTGGTGGTCTTCGAGTTGCTGACGGGCGGGCCGCCGTTCGCGGGCGACACGGGCGCGGTGATGCACGCGCACCTCAACACGGCCGTTCCGTCGATCCGCGAACGGCGGCCGGATCTGCCGGAGGCGATCGACCGGGTGATCGAGTGGGCGCTGGCGAAAGATCCGTGGCGGCGGCCGGCGCGGGCCGGTCTGTTCGCGGCAGAGCTTGCCGCGCTGCTCGGGCAGCCGCGGCCGCCGTCGTGGTCTGTGCCCGTTCCACCGCCTGGCCCCGCGTTCGGCCCACCGCCCGCGCCCCAATTCGGTCCGCCACCGGCACCGCCATACCCACAGGAACCCTATCCTTCGGTACTTCCGCCGCCGGCGTCATCACAATGGTCGGTCGGTCCCCCGACGCTCGGCGCGGTCGAGCTGCCACTACCAGCGCCGGGATCGGCCGCGGGCGGCAGCGGCGATGGCGGCGGTTCTAATCCCGCATCGCCGGCACCACCGCCACCGGTGTATGTTGAGTCGCCGGCACCGGAGGCGCGGCCCCAATCGCCGCCGTTCTTCCAATCCGTGCGCGAGGCGCTGCGCGGTCTGCGCCGGCGGCGCGGCGGTCCCATTGACGTATCACCGGATCCGATCATCGAGCAACCGGCGGGAGCGCCGGAAGAGGGCATCCGTCTGGCGAGCACGGTGTTCGCGCCGCCGGCGGTCGAACCGGGCGACAGCTTCTTCGTCCAGGTCTACGCCCACCTGCCCGAAGAGGAGGTGGCGGTTCAGGCGCTGGCGCGGGAGTTCGACGCCGCCGCCCAACGACGCGGCTTCACGGCGCTGGACTCGCGGATCGTCGAGAGCGAGCGGCTGATGTTCGACCTGGCGATGCCGGGTCTCGCGATCGACGACCCGGTGCGGCACCTGGTCTGGATGAGCCGACCGCAGTCCGTTCAGTTCGGCGTGACCGTGCCGGCCGAAGCGCCGCCGCGGACGGTGATCGGCACGGTGACGATCGGCCGGGATCGGACGCCGATCGGGATGATCAAGTTCAAGCTGACCGTGCTCCAACCGGGCGACACACGACCGAACGTGGTCAGCGAACCGGTGGGGAGAGCGATCCACCGCTTTCGCAAGGCGTTCATCTCCTACGCCTCGCACGACCGCCGCGAGGTGCTGAAGCGGACGCAGATGCTCGATCGGGTGGGAATCGAGTTCTTTCAGGATGTGCTCACCCTGGAGCCGGGGCAGCGCTGGGAGCGGGAACTGTACCGTCACATCGACGACTGCGACCTGTTCCTGCTGTTCTGGTCCACTGCGGCGAAGCAATCGCCTTGGGTGCTGAAGGAAGTGACGTACGCGATCGAGCGCAAGCGGGGAGACGACCTGGCGCCGCCAGAGATCCTGCCGGTGATCATCGAGGGGCCGCCGCTGGTGCCGCCTCCGGCCGAGCTTCAGCACCTCCACTTCGACGATCGCGTGCTGTACTTCATGCGGTAGCGGGACGCGGCGGCGATGCCACACGTCTGCCGAACGGTGTCGAGCAGGCGGCCGCGGTCAATCGGCGACTCGTGTTCCACGGCAGGACGTCCCGCGGGGCATCCAGGAGGCGGTTGGAGCGATCGTGTACAGCATCGATCGATGGCCGGATACTGTCCTATGACGAAGGAAGCGTCACAGGGAAAGGAGACAGTATGCCGACGGCGATCGATGTTCACGTTCATGCGCCGGCGCCACCGGGCACAGAGGACCGCTCCCGCAGCGAGCAGATGGCGTCGTACTTTCGGAGCGAGGCGACGTCCGGCGACCCGGAGGCGTTCTATCAGTACTACAAGGACCGAGATCAGATCGCCGTGATTTTTACGGTCGATGCGCGCACGGAAGACAAAGGGGACAGCCCCAACGATTGGATTGCGGAGCTGGCGCGGCGGCATCCGGATCAGTTCATCGGCTTCGGCACGGTCAATCCGAACCTGGGCACGGCGGCAGTGCGCGAGGCGCGGCGGTGTGTCGAGGAACTGGGGCTGCGCGGGTTCAAGTTCCATCCGATCACGCAGCGATTCGAGGCGAACGACGAGCGGTACTATCCGCTGTGGGAGACGATCTCGAACCTCGGCGTGCCGGCGCTGTTTCATACGGGGCAGACGGGTGTCGGGGCGGGGCTGCCGGGGCAGGGCGGTGTCAAGAACAAGTACGGGCGGCCGTATCCATACTTCGATGATCTGGCCGCCGACTTCCCCAACCTGACGGTGATCCTGGCGCATCCGTCCTTTCCCTGGGTGGACGAGCAGCTCTCGATCGCCAACGTGAAGCGGAACGTCTACATCGACCTGTCCGGCTGGTCGCCGAAGTACTTCAGCGCGAACTTCATTCAGTACTGCAATTCGTTGTTGCAGGACAAGGCGCTCTACGGAAGCGACTACCCGGTGATCACGCCGGATCGGTGGATGCGCGACTTCGCCGAGGCGCCGTTTCGGGATGAGGTGCGGCCGAAGATCATGCTGGAGAACGCGAAGAAGCTGCTGAAGCTGGAGTTCTAAAGCTGAGGCAAGTGATATCAAGCGCCGTCGCCGTTGTCATCCTGAGCGGCAGCGAAGGATCTCGGCGGTTCAACAGCGTCCGAGATCCTTCGCTGCCGCTCAGGATGACAACGGCGCACTAGTGGGTCAGTTGGCACGGGCATTGCCGTTACAGGTACAGGCCGGTGAACGACGGTATGGGCGGCGGAGGGGGCGAGGAGTGCAAGCGCCGGACCCGCCCAGCCGATGCCGCCGCTCGCGGGCA
>JBFXAN010000038.1:0-46201 GCA_050184225.1 Dehalococcoidia bacterium
CCCCAGGACCACCCGATTCGTGCCATTCGCCGCATCGTGGACTAGGCGCTGGGCGAGCTCTCCCCGACGTTCGACGTGATGTACGCCGTCGATGGCCGGCCGTCGATTCCTCCGGAACATCTGCTCAAGGGGCTGGTGCTGATCGCGCTCTACAGCATCCGCAGCGAGCAGCAGTTCTGTGAGCGCTTGCAGTACGAAGCATCGACCATAACTCATCGAACGACAGCCGATTCATGGCGGGCACACATTGCCAAAGTTCTCCGTTCAAGTTTACGGCGCGGCACTTCGGATTGCTGCTCCCCTTACCGATTACTGGCGACCGGCTCCGGTTGGCTGGTGATGTCCTCGTGCTGCTCGCGGCGGATCGCGGCGGTCCAGGCGGCCAGCGATCCGGCGGTGAGAATGGCGAGGGCGATGGCGGAGAAGAGGAACATCGTTTGCAGCGAGGTGCGGTCGGCGACGGCGCCGGTGAGGGGGGCGGCGATCATGAGGAGGGCGCCGGAGGTCATCTGGGCGACGCTGCCGAGCGTGGCCCGCATATGTTGGGGTGAGTGGCGGTTGATGAAGTCGCGGGCGACCGGATCGAAGGTGGCGTTGCAGAAGCCGAGCACGGCGAACATGACGATCGCGACGACCGACGGCAGCAGGCCGAGCACGAGCATCGCCGCGACGCAACCGATCGCGAGGGCGTAGGTGACGCGCTGCTCGCCGGCGCGGGCGACGAGGCGATAGGCCATCAGCGAGCCGAGGATCGAGAAGATGCGGAGTGGCGCGGTGAGCAGGCCGAAGTCGCGGACGGGCACGCCGTATTCGACCATGAAGGGCTGGACGAAGATCACGCTGACCATCGAGGTGACCATGACCACAGCCTGCAGCGCCAGCATCGCCCGCAGCGAGGGATGCCGCCAGGTGAAGCGGGCGGCGTCGCGGATGATCTGGAGGTAGGGCAGGTGCGCCTCCTGCTCGTGACGGGGCGGCTCGCGCAGGGAGAGGACGACGAGGGCGGCGAGAAGGCCGACGGCGGAACCGGTGAAGATCGGCACGGTGAGGCTGGTGGCGGCGGCGAGCGGCGCGCCGAGCAGCAGGCCGAGCAGCGCCGCGCCGATCATGCAGGCCTGGGCGCGGCCGATCACCTTGCGGAACTCATGCTCGCGTCCGAGCGCGGCGAGGCTCTCGTAGGCGAGGGCGGAGTCGGCGCCGGAGGAGAGGGTCATCGAGACGCCCCAGGTGAGATAGGAGAGCATGATCAGGGGAAAGTTCTCGGCGATGCCGAAGATGGCGATCGCGACGGCATAGATCAGGCAGCCGAGGAGGAGGGAGACCTTGCGGCCCCAGCGGTCGGCGACGGCGCCGGTGGGAACCTCGGAGAGGACGATGACGAGCCAGAAAGGGGCTTCGAGGAGGGTGACCTGGGTGAGGGAGAGGCCACGGGTCTGCTGGAGATAGAGGACCCAGATCGGCAGCCAGAGGTGCAGATTGTTGAGGAACTTGTAGAGATAGAACCGGCGGATGTTGGCGGCGTAGGCACGCCGGTCCGCCGGGGTGAGGGCCGCTGCCATGGGTCACCCAGGTTGGCGGTGGGAATGAAGGCATTGTAGCCCCTCCCCAACGCGTTACGCGCGAACCGCGATCACCAGGAGGTATTCGGCGGGGATGGTGAGATCGGTCCCGGTCGACGTGTTGGCACGCTGGGCACGGTCGATGAGGTCGGCGCTCAGCCGCGCTTGATCGGCGGTGTCGAGGGCGGCGAAGGCCGACAGCGTTGGGCCATCGTAGGTCCGGTAGAAGTTGAGCCAGTGTTCGGCGGAGCGGTAGCGGAGGATGTGGTTCTGTCGCGTCGCCGTCAGGTAGGTGACACCGTCGCCGAACCATGCGCGGACCCGGGACTCGGTCCCCCAGAGCGCCGGCGACTCAGGGCCATATGACGCAGGCGCGTGCCGGTTGATTGCGCGGAACACATCGCCGATGAATCCCTCCGGCGTCCAGTTGACCATGCCGATCCGGCCACCGGATCGGCAGACGCGCAGCAGTTCCCGCGCGGCCTCCGCCTGGTTCGGCGCGAACATCGAGCCGAAGCTGGAAAGCACCACATCGAACGTTCCGTTGGCATACGGGATCGCCTCCGCGTCACCCAGTCGAAACTCGATGTCGAACTGCTCTGCCTTGGCCCGCACCCGCGCTTGATTGAGAAGGCTCGGCAGATAGTCGACGCCGGCCACCCGGCAGAAGCGTCGGGCGGCAGCGATCGCGGTGTTGCCGCTGCCGGTCGCAACGTCGAGGACGCGCTCGCCCGCGCGCAGGTCGGCGGCTTCACAGAGCCTTTCACTGATCAGGGTGAGGGTCGAGCTTACCACGGCGGCGGCGCCCGAGGACCAGGCGGCCCGTTGGTCGCTCTTGATCATGGCCGGATCCGCGGCCAACGTCGTCGTGGTCATGGCGTGTCTCCTTGGTTCGGCGGGAGGGCCTGATTCCAGGGTAGGCGGCGGCGCCGCCGGCCGGCATGGGCACTGGAGACGGAGCGATGGCGTCCGATCGTTCGGTGCCGAACCGAACCGTGGTGGGGAGACGCGGCATCCCATCGATCCGTGGTGTGTGACAGCGCGAACCCGCGGCAGACTTAGGTCAGCGGTTGGGCGAAGCTGAGCTCGTGACCATCGGGGTCGGTAATGTGGAAGTACCGCTCACCCCATTCGGCATCACGCGGCGGCGCCTGCGGCCGCAATCCGCGGCTGATGGCCTGCGCGTAGGTCGCATCGACATCGGCGACGTAGAGGATCAAGCGGCCCCACCATGACCACGTCCGTTGTGGTGATTCGGCGATCAGGTTGACGAAGCCGCTCCCGGCCGTGAAGCTGGTGAACGCGGCGTCCTCGCCGCCATAGTGCAGGTCGAAGCCGAGGCCGCGATAGAACCGGACCGCACGGCGCATGTCATGGGTGGCAAGCGTGACGGCGCTGATCGACCGGATGGCCGGGGAGCCATCGCCTGGTGGTTGCTCGTGACGATGATCGACGGACATACCGACCGAGCACTTTCGGACCGCCGGGCAACCTGACAGCCCGCCGGTATGCTTCTCACCGTACACCGACCGGCGCATTCGGTTGGTCGAGCCGGTAACTTTTCATCCGCTCGTGCGTTTCTCTGGACATGGGCAGGTCGGAGCCGTCGGCGTCTTGTGGGGGCTGGGCGCGGACGGACCGGCCTGCTTCACTTATGTCCCGCATCAAAATATTGGTTGACGGCTTCTCGTCGGGGTGGCACCCTTCCTCCTAGCCCCGACGGCACGGCGCACCGCTGCACAGCCCCCCGGTTGGTGACCGCGTCCGCGGGGCTTCTCCGACCCTCCGCATCGGGCTACCGGCGCCATTCCCTTCGGCCATGATACCGCGATGTCCGACCATCCCACGCCTCAGGCACAACCTTGCCACGTATCACCGACCAGCCATGCCCGTACCATGTACGATCGGACGCACCTCATACGAACTGCATGGTGAGGTGCATCCGCGTATGCCGGCAGTGATCGAGCCAATTCGCCTCCGTGATGAACAGGTGGTGCCCGTCGCCCACATCCTCGCGCGGGCATTCTTCGACGACCCGATGCCTGATGCCTTCCGCTATTGGACCATGCGCCGGTTGCCGCGCGACTGATCCTCGGAGGTCGATCTTCGGAGTGATGCGATGGGCGCCGATTCGTCACTCGTCGGACGAGAAGCCGAGATCGAACGGTTGGAGACGGCGCTGGCCCGAGCGTCGGTGGGCAGCGGTACCATCCTGCTGATCACGGGCGAAGCGGGCGCGGGCAAGACCGCCCTGCTCGAACAGTACCTTTCCCTGGCAACCCAAGCGCAGGTGCGCTTCGCCTGGGTGACGGTGCCGGACACCGAGGGGGCGCCGCCGTTCTGGCCGTGGACGGCGATCCTCCGCGATCTCGGCGACGATCAACCGACGAACGCCCTCGCCGTCGCCGCCGAGACGTTGGGCCGCCCCGAACGGTCCGGTGGGTCGCCTGATCAGGAACGCTTTCGCATCTTCGAACAGGTTGCACGCGCGCTTCGCTCGCTCGAGGCCCCTGCCCTCGTCGTGATCGATGACCTCCACCGGGCCGATGGCGGGTCGCTGCGGCTGCTGGAATTCCTCGCGTCTCATCTGCGGCGCAGCCGGATCGTGCTCGTCGCGGGCACCCGCCCGGCTGGTACCGGTACCGAACTGGCGGCCACCTTCGGCGCCCTCGTCCATGCTGGTGCGACCCGCATCGACCTTCGCCCCTGGACGCCGGATGAGGTTGCCATGGTGATCCGGCAGCATGGGCTGACGGCAACGCGGGCGGTGGTGGATCAACTCCAGCAGATGACCGGCGGCAATCCATTCTTTGTGCTGGAACTTGTACGTGGCACAGAGCGGTCAGATGGGCGGCTTGACCTGGCCCACGTTCCATCCACCGTGATCGATGTGCTCGGCGCGGAGGCTCGCCGGCTCGACCCGATGCGGCTCGACATCCTGCGACTGGCGGCGGCTTGGGGTCAGGGGGCGCCGGTTGACCTGCTCGCACGCGCCACCGGTCATCTGCGGCATGCCATTGTCCGGGTTCTGCCAGAGGGCTTTCTCTCCCTCGATCGCGACGGCGCCGTCTGGTTTCGCCACGACCTGCTGCGCGAGGCCGTCTACCAGGGGGTGCCGGACTACGAGCGCGGTGATCTTCATGCTCGACTCGCCGGTGCGATCGAGCGGTCGTCGATCGCACCGGAAGCCCGCGTCCGGCAGATCGCCGTGCACGGCTGTCGGGCCGGCGCCGCGTGGAAGCCCGATGTCGCCTGTGCCGCCGCGCTCACCGCCGCTCAAGAAGCAGCATCGATGTATGCGATCGAGTCGGCCGTCACCTACCTCGAGCTTGCCCAGACTGTCAGACGGTGGTGCGTCCCGGATGCGCCGCGTGATCTGGAGCTCCTCGTCGCCTACGCCGATGCCTTGACGAGAGCCGGACAGCGCGATCAGGCCCGCCCGGTCGTCGCCGAGGCGACGGCCCTCGCCCGGCGTATCGACGATGCGCGGGCGCTCGCGCGCATCGCGCTGGTCGTTGGTTTGGGATCTGAGTCCGCCGGCGCCCCGGACCGCGATGCGTGGCGGTTGCTTGACGAAGCGCTGGCAAAGCTTCCGCCGGATGAATGTCAACTGCGATCGCGGCTGCTTGCGCGTGAGGCGTGGCAGGCGCTGGCGGCATCCGACGGCGAACGGCTCACGGCTGCCGCCGAAGCTGCCGTGTCTGAAGCCCGTGCCTCCGGCGATCCAGGGACCATCGCCGAGGCACTGAACGCCTATTTCATTTCGAGGCCGGAGCAGGATCTCACCACCCGCCACCAGGTTGCCCGTGAGATCACAGTCCAGGCCACGCTGGCGGACGATGTCGAGCTGATCTTCAGCGGGCTGCTGTGGGAGGCGCATACCGGCATGGAAGCGGGCGACATCCCGGGCGCGCGGGATGCAGCCCGGCGCTATCGGGAGACGGCGGAGCGCTGGCCGATGCCGTACCACGCCTGGTACCGCTGGATACTCGACGCCGCCCTCGCCTTCCTGGACGATCGCCTCGACGATGCCGCGGCCGCGATCGAGCACCTTGACCCCGAAACCACAACTCAACCCGAGTTCGCGACGCTCCTCCGAGCGTCGCAGCAGATGGAGCTTGCCGCCCGCCGTGGCGATCAGGACGGCTTCCAGTCCGCCGGAGCGGCAGTGCTCGCCGGTCTCGAGCGCGGACCGGTGTACCACTCGGTCCGCGCTCATATCGATGCCTGCCTGGGCCGGCGTGACTCCGCCTTGCGGGCACTCGACCGGTCCATCGCCATGCTGGACCAGGGGCCACGCGACAACGATTGGTTGGTCCAGTTAACCATGGGCGCGCTCGCGGCGATCCACCTCGACGCGCGTGCGCAGGCCGGCATCCTCTTCGATCACCTGGCTCTGTATCGAGACCACTGGACTGTCCTTGCCAACGCGACGGTTTCACGCGGGCCGGTGTCCGCTGTACTCGCCGGGCTGGCCCGGCTCTTGGACCAACCACACGCCGCCGACCGTCTGGCCGCCGAGGCCGCCGCTGCCGCACGGCGGGCCGGCACCCCTGGGGCATTGTTCTGGTCCGAGGGCGGACGACACTGGCCGGCCGGTCCGGTCATGTCCACCCGCCCTGCGGGGCTGACCGTGCGTGAGACGGAGGTACTCGCCCTCGTCGCCGCCGGTTGCTCGAACCAGGAGATCGCCAATCGGCTCGTGCTCTCGATCCGGACCGTGCAACGGCATCTGGAGAACATCTACGCCAAGACCGGTGCCCGCGGCCGGGCCGCCGCCTCCGTCTACGCCGCGACCCACGGCCTCGTCCCAACTGATTCCTAAGAGCACGCCGCGACGTTGCTTTCGCCTCGCCTGGGAGCGCGGGCTTCCAGCCCGCCCGTCGCTCCAGTACATCGGACCCTCCGGCGGGCTGGAAGCCCGCGCTCCCAGGCTGACATGGGTATTCCACGCCACCGCCATCACCAACCAAGTTGGGCATTCCGGCGGAAGCCGGCCGGACACCGGTCGCGCGACGATTCCTCATGCCCGCCATCGGCGGAGATGCTGAATCGGAGGATCGTCATGCTCCAGACTCCCAACCGCACGAACACCACGCTGATCGCCGAGGCCGAGCGCCTCATTCCCTGGTTGCGGGAGCAGTCCGCCGTGATTGAGGCCGGACGGCGGCTGACCCCCGAGGTCCACGCCGCCATGATCGATGCCGGATTCTACCGGTTCACGATGCCTGAGACGTACAGCAATGGCGGCGAGGGCACGCTCTCCGAAGCGATGCGCATCCTGGAAACGCTCGCTCGCGGCGACGCATCCACGGCCTGGAGCGTGTGGGCGGCGCTCGGCACGCCGGCGATGTCTGCCTTCCTCAGCGAAGCGGGCGCGCGGGAGATGTTCGGCAGCCCGGAGGCGTGCGTCGTCGGTTCGATCGCCGCGATGGGGCGTGCCGTCGCCGTCGATGGTGGCTACCGTGTCAGCGGACGCTGGCCGTTCCTGAGCGGAATCTGCCAGGCGACCTTTGCCGGAGGCACCTGCTTCGTCTTCGACGACGACACCCAGCGGGCCGGGCCAGACGGACAGCCGCTGGTAATCATTCCCTCGTTCCCTATCGATGACTGCGTCGTGATCGACACGTGGTACACGACGGGACTGCGGGGCACCGGCAGCAATGACATGACCGTCGAAGATCTCTTCGTTCCCACCGATCGCGTGGTCGACTTTTCCGCTCCGCCGCGACCGGGTCTGTCGCCGCTCCACTACCTGCATGTCGATAACGCCGCGAACATGACGGTGGCAGCGATGGCGCTGGGAATCGCGGCGGTGGCTCTGGAGGCGTTCCGCGAGCTCGGCATGACCAAGCGGCGGATGACAGGCGAGTTGCTGGCCGAGACTCCCGACGCGAAGATCGCCCTCGCCCACGCCGAGGTCCGTTTCGCCCAGGCACGCGGCTACCTGTACGAAACGGCCGATCTGGTCTGGGAGGATGCGGTCGCCGGCAGCCTGCCCGGCGAGTCCTGGCTGCCGCGCACGTCGCTCGCCAGCACCTCGACGGTCGATGCGGCGGTCGAGATCGTGAGCAGCCTCTACCGGGCCGCCGGATCGAGCGCGATCTTCGCCTCGCACGCCTTCGACCGTTGCCTGCGCGACATCTACACGCTCGCCGCCCACAAGACGGTGCAACAAGAGAATTATCTGCTTCACGGCGGCGCGACCTTCGTAGAATAATCAACCACCAAGGCGCCAAGTCTTTTGCTTTACTTGGTGTCTTGGCGCCTTGGTGGTGAGCTTTCCGCGGTCAGCGAGTCGGGGAAGATATCGCGCCCTGCAACGCCGCGATCGCGTCGCGGATATCCTGATCTTCGATGAACTCGGCGCCGCGGGCCTCGCGGATCGCCTGCGCTCGCTTGATGATCGCCGCCTGGGGAAGATCCTTCGGCGGCGGCGTGATCCAGACCAGCAGTTCCACCGTCACGCCGTTGGGATCCTTGAAGTAGATCGACCGCTCGTAACCCCGGTCGACCGGCCCATCAAAAGGCACGCCGGCTGCCGTCAGCCGCCGGGCGGCGTCCGCGAATGCCGCTTCGTCCACATCGAGGGCGAGATGATCCATCCCGCCGCTGCCGGGCGCGGCCGGATCGAGCTGATGGACCGCCTCATCGACCGGCACGAAGTAGGCGATGAAGTTGTCGTTGCCGACGTGAAAGAAGAGGTGCTCCTCAAGCGGGAAGTCGAGGTTGGGCTGGCGGAGGACGAGATCCATTCCCAACACCTCGGTATAGAAGTAGACCGTCTCGGCGTTCTTTCGGCCGGTCAGCGCCGGGTGTGAGATGCGGGTGGTCAGCGGCATGGCGTTGCTCCTTTTTGGACCGGATTGAACCGCAGAGGCGCAGAGGGCACAGAGGTTTATGGGGTGTCGATCCGTGTCGATGCTGCAAGATGACGCGCGTACATGGCGACGGCGGCGACTTGATCGGGTGTTTCGATCGAACCGGGGCGCTGCGTGCGGATCGTGCGGATCGCGTCCGTGGCGGCGGTTCCGTGCCGCACCAGATAGCAGGCGAGGATCGTGCCGGTGCGGCCCAGCCCTGCCGCGCAATGTACGGCTACCGGTTTCCCTTCGTTCAGGTAAGCGTCGATCATCGTGACGGCGGCATCGATCTGGTCGAGGGTTGGCGCTGTGAAGTCGGGTACCGGCACATGGATGCACACGAGTCCCGCCTGTTCAACCAGGTCCGCCGGCAGCGGCCCTTCGGTCAAACTGACGATCGCCCCAACACCTTGCGCGGAGAGCGCCGCGAGCGCATCCGAATGCAGCGGCCGTGCGGACCCAGCCAACCGGCCAGGGATCACCCAGCTAAAGTTGATCAACATCACCGGCATCCACCCATGTTAGTAAGCATCGATCGCCTTTCATCCAGCATACCTCTCACCTCATTGCGTCCTCTGCGCTCTCTGCGCCTTTGCGGTTCGAGAACGGTACGATACGCCCGACATGCAGAACAAAATCCTCTCCTCGCCGGATGATGCCGTCGCCCTCATCCCGGACGGCGCTAGTGTGATGTTCGGCGGCTTCATCTCCGCGTCGGTACCGGCGAACCTGATCCGGGCGTTGGTTCGCCGAGGCACCACCGGACTCACCGGGATCGCCACCAACATCGGCCCGAGCGACGAGCTCGATGCGCTCTGCGTCAATGGTCAATTGCGGAAGATGATCGCTTCATTCGCGATCCGTGCGACGGGGAGCCGCCCGAGCAACTTCGAGCGGTTGTGGCGGACGGGTGCGGTCGAACTGGAACTGGTGCCACAGGGGACGCTGGCCGAGCGGATCCGGGCGGGCGGCGCCGGTATCCGCGCCTTCTATGTCCCTACGGGCGCGGGCACGGTCGTCGCCGAGGAGAAGGAGGTGCGGGACTTCGATGGCCGCCCTTGTGTCCTCGAATACGGCCTCACCGCCGATTTCGCCCTGATCAAGGCGCACCGCGCCGACTCCTTCGGCAACCTCGTCTATCGGGGCACCGGCCGCAACTTCAACGTGCCGATGGCGACCGCCGCCCGCACTGTGATTGCGGAGGTCGATGCGATCGTCCCGGCGGGTGAGATCGACCCGGAGACGATCGTGACGCCGGGTGTGTACGTCGACCATCTCGTGCAGTGTCCGGCCACACCGATCACCTGGCGGGGATTCTGATGGATGCCGCACGCGATGGACCGCTCGCCGGGCGGGTCGCGATCGTCACCGGCGCCGGCCGGCGCCTGGGCATCGGCGCCGCGATCTGCCGGGCACTGGCGGCGGCGGGGGCGGATATCTGCTTCACCCACTGGCAGGTGTACGACGACGCGATGCCTTGGGGCGCCGATCGGGATGGTCCCGGCCTGCTTCGTGACGAGCTGCTCGGCCTGGACGTGCGATGTGAAGCGGTTGCCCTCGACCTGAGCGATTCGACAGCGGGGGCGCGGTTGCTCGACGAGGTCATGCGGCGGCTCGGCCCGCCGTCGATCCTCGTCAACAACGCGACCCACTCGACCAACGACGGTTATGAGCGACTCGACGCGGCCACGCTCGACGCGCACTATGCGGTCAACATGCGCGGCACCTTTCTCCTCAGCGTCGAGTTCGCCCGACGATGGCCGGGCGGCGACGGCGGCCGGATCATCAACCTCACCTCGGGCCAGTCGCTCGGACCGATGCCCGACGAACTGGCGTATGCCGCGACCAAGGGAGCGGTCGAGGCATTCACGGTGTCGCTCGCGGCGGGCGTCGCCGCGCGGGGCATCACCGTCAACGCCGTCAATCCTGGACCAACGGACACCGGCTGGATGACCGAGGAACAACAACAGACGCTCCTGTTCCGATTTCCGCAAGGAAGGATCGGACAGCCGGAGGATGCTGCGCGACTGGTCACGTTCCTGGCAGGCGACGCCGCGCGGTGGATCACTGGGCAGGTGATCCATTCCGAGGGTGGATTCCGCCGAACCGTTTGAGTACCGCACAGAATTGTGAACCGGCCCCTGGGAGCGTGGGCATCCTGCCCGCCATGGCGTCGAGCACCGATGCGGGCAGGATGCCCACGCTCCCGGGGCATTTCGGTGGCTTGCGCGTCAGTTGCCGGATGCCGCCGGCCAGAGATCGGCCAGCGCATCGACCAGCGTGTGCATGGCGCCGATGAAGGCATGCTCCGGCGGCGAGCTGTAGCCGACCACCAGTCCCGCCGGATGGCTGCTGCCTTCACTGTAGAAGGAGCCAAGCCCGTGTAGCATGATGCCCTGCCCGGCGAGCGTGTCGAGCGCCTCGGCTTCGGCCGGACCATCGGGCGGCAGCATGAGGACGAACTGGAGGCCGGCGGCAATGCCGGATGGCCGCAGCGCCGGCACACGTTCGGCGAGGGCGGCGACCAGACGATCGCGCCGCCGCCGGTACCGAAGCCGCATCCGCCGAATATGGCGGTCGAATCCACCCGAGGCGATCAGATCGGCAAGTGTCAACTGGTCGAGAACACCGCTGTAGCGGTCGGTGAGACGCCGAACCTCGATCACCGGATCGAGCAGCCAGGCGGGGACTGCCAGCCAGGACAACCGCAGGCCCGGCGCCAGCGACTTGCTGGCCGTGCCCGCATACACTACGCGATCCGGATCAACCCCCTGGAGCGCGCCGACCGGCTGACGGTCGTATCGAAACTCCCCGTCGTAGTCGTCTTCGATCACGACGCCACCACGCTCGCGTGCCCAGGCAAGCAGGGCCGATCGTCGCGCCGGCGCGATCGCCATGCCGAGGGTACCCTGGTGCGCCGGCGTGACAATGACAGCACCGGACGGGAGATTGGCAAGATGCTCGACCTGTAGCCCGTCGCCGTCGACCGGCACAGAGACGACGGTCACGCCGGCTGCGCCTGCCGTCGCGCGATGATCAGGCAGGCACGGATCTTCCATCACCATGGACGTGATCCCAATCGACCGCAGCGCCTGCGCGAGAATGCTCAGCGCGTGCGCGTAGCCATTGCAGACGACGATCAGGTCGGGCGAGGTGCGCACGCCGCGGGCGCGGCCGAGATACCCGGCGAGGGCACGACGCAACTCCCTATGGCCGCGTGGATCGCCGTGACCGAGTGCGCTATCGGGCATCGAGCGCACCACGCGCCGGGTCGCCGCGAGCCAGAGCGCGCGGGGAAAACCGCTGAGGTCGGGAATGCCGGGCCGGAAATCGACGCGCGGCGCCGCCGCCTTCGGCAGCGATGGCGTCACGATCGCGGGCGTCGTGCCCGATGCGACGACCGTGCCGGAGCCTTGCCGCGCGGTCAGGTAGCCTTCGGCGATCAGTTGGGCATACGCCTCGGCGACGGTGCCGCGCGCCACGCCGAGGTCGAGCGCCAGGGCACGCGTCGAAGGCAGGAGCACGCCGGGCAGCAATCGTCCGTCGCGGATTGCCTCCCGCAGTCCGCGCTCAAGCGCCGCCCGCCGCCCACGGCCCAGGTCGAGGGTAAGCAGGAGATCCCGGCTGGAAGTGGACCAACGATCTGTCATGCTATTGGATCTTAATGATGAGCCACTGACCGTGGCAAGCTGGGCATACGGAGGTACACGATGACCACAGCAACCGAAGTCCTGGCTCCCCGTCTAAAGATCTGGCGTGAGGCGCCTGACGTCTACCAGGCAATGGAGGCACTCAGCGTCGCGGCAGGTGGAGCGGACCAGGCCCTCCACGACTTGCTCACCATCCGCGTCTCGCAGATGAATGGCTGCGCGTACTGCATCGATATGCACACGAAGGACGCCCGCGTGTCAGGCGAGACGGAACAGCGTATCTACGCGCTCGCCGCGTGGCGCGAAACGCCATTCTTCACGCCACGCGAGCGGGCCGCCCTGGCATTGGCCGAGGCGATGACCAACCTGGGCGACGGCCATGTCTCCGACGAGGTCTATGCCGAGGCGGCGACGTATTTCGATCCGGCTGAGCTGTCGCGTGTGATCTGGTGGATCGCCATCATTAACACATGGAACCGGATCGCGATCACCACACGGATAGTTCCCGGCACATACCGGTCGCGTCGTCAATCATGAGAGGATGCCCATGTCACAGATCCTGATTGTCTATACAACGCTACGCGGCAACACCGGCCGGATGGTCGAGCCGGTGGCCGAGGGCATTCGCGCTGAGGGTGTCGAAGCCAGGATCATGACCGTCGACGAGGTGACGATGGCCGACCTGGCCGCCGCCGACGGCATCATCATCGGCTCGCCCACCCGCTTCGGTGCGGTGGACTGGAAGATCAAGCGCCTCTTCGACGAGATCGCGATCGAAGGCTATCCCGGCCCGCTGGAGGGGAAAGTGGGCGGCGCCTTCACCGCCGGCAGTCGCGCCGGCAGCGGTGCCGAATTGGTCCTGCTCAATGCCCTCCACATCCTCCTCAACCACGGCCTGATCATCCAGGGCGAGCCGTTCGACGCGCACTACGGTCCCGTCTCGATCGGCGAACCGAACGAGCGCGTCCTCCAGACCTGCTGCACCTGGGGCGTCCGCTGGGCACGCCTCGTCAAACGCCTCGCCGCAGGCCGGGCTGAGCCGGCGCCGGTTCCCGATTCGGCGCTCCCATCAGTCCGCCCCACGTCCTCGTGACACATTCCCTCTTCCCCCCAACCGGCAACGGCGATACTGTCTGACCACAGCGAGCGCTCGTCTCCTGCTCCGGCTAAGGCGATACCAGCGCCACCGCGGCCACACAGCCCTCCCCTCCCCCGCGGTGGGGGAGGAGCCGGGAGAGAGGGAAGCAACCGACATGACGCAACTCCAATCGCGCCCCGATCTCACCACCGCCGTCCCTCAGATGAATGGCACGCTTGCCGCACCCGGCCTCCATGCACCGGTGACGATCCGTCGTGACGCGTACGGCGTCGCCCACATCCGTGCCGAGAACGAGCACGACGCCTGGTTCGCCCAGGGCTACGCCGCCGCTCAGGACCGTCTGTGGCAGATGGAATACGACCGCCGCCGCGCCGTTGGCCGCTGGGCTGAAGCGGCTGGTCCATCGGCAGTACCCGCCGACCGGCTGGCGCGACGCCTTCAGCTTGGACGCGCGGCACAAGCGGATGTCGAGGCGATGTCCGAGCCGACGCGGGCGATGTTCGAGGCGTATGCCGAAGGCGTCAACGCCTACATTTCGAATCGGGGAACCGGACGGGTTCCCCAACCCCCTCCGGACGGGGGCGCTGCCCCCGGTACCCCCGCCTCCGGTCAGCCGCTGCCCATTGAATATGCGCTCACCGGCATCACACCGGAACCGTGGCAACCGTGGCACTCGGTCGCCGGCTTCAAGGTGCGGCACGTGCTGATGGGCGTCTGGCAACAAAAGCTGGCACAGGGGCGGCTGCTGGCAATGATCGGGCCGGAGGCGTACACAACGCTGGATGGCCGGCCGCCGTTCGGCTCGGTGCCGATCCTGCCGCCCGGCGGCGCCGTTGCGGAACTCTATGAGCAGGCGGCCGGTGAGATCGCCGCCGCATCTGAGCATCTCGGCTTCCTCGCCGAGGTCGATGCCGGCTCCAACTCCTGGGCGGTGCATGGTTCCCGCACGACCACGGGTATGCCGGTGATCTGCAACGACTCCCACCGCGCCCTTGATGTCCCGAGCGTGTACTGGCAGGTGCATGTCACTTGTCCCGAGTTCGATGTGATCGGTGCAACCTTCCCCGGCGTCCCCGGCTTCCCCCACTTCGGCCACAACGGCCGCGTGGTCTGGAACATCACCCACACCTCCGCTGACTACCAGGACCTCTATGTCGAGCAGTTCGATTCAGACAATCCGACCCGCTACCGGACAGCGGACGGATGGGCCGAAGCGGAGCGAACCCAAGAGACGATCGAGGTGCGCGGTGGCGAGCCGGTCGCGATCGAGACCTGGCGGACGCGCCACGGTCCTGTCGTCCACGGTGATCCGCGGCGCGGCGCGGCGATCACCCTCCGCTACACGGCAACTGACCGTCCCTGTCAGGGCTTCGAGGTGTTGCGGCCGATGCTCGGCGCGCGGACCGTGGCCGAGCTCCACGAGACGCAACGCCGGTGGGTGGACCCGGTCAACAATCTCGTCTCCGCCGACGTCGAGGGGAATATCGGCTACCTCACCCGTGGCGAGATCCCCGTCCGCTCGTCGCAGGATCATCGGCAGTTCCCCGCCGCCGGCTGGACGGGTGAGCACGAATGGACCGGCAGCATCCCCTTCGAGCAGCTGCCGCAGGCGATCAACCCGCCGGAGGGGTTCATCGCCACCGCCAACCAGAAGGTGACACCGCACGAGGAGCCGTACATCTCCCACGCATTTGCTGTGCCCTCCCGCGCCGAGCGGCTCGTCGAGCTGCTGGCAGGCCGGGATCACCTCGCGCCGGATACGATCATGGCGATGCAGGGCGATGTCCAGTCTGTGCCGGCTCGCGCCTGGGCCGGACTCTGCCGCCGGAGCGGTCCCTTTGACGGCGACGCCGAACGCGCGCGGTCGATGCTGGCCGCATGGGACGGCAACCTGCTGCCGGAAAGCGGCGCCGCGCTGCTCTACGCGTATGCCCGCCGCGCGATCACCTGCGCTCTGTTTCAACCGACCGTCGGCGAACAAGCATGGACCTGGCTGATGGGCGGTGAACCGGCGGCCCTCGGCCGGATGGTCGGCCAGTGGCTCGCAAACGTGATCGCCACCCTCGACGATGGCGCGCCCACCACACCGGACGGCCGCCTCTGGAACGACCTGTTGCCCGACGCGCTCGCGTCCGCGTGGCGGGCGACGGTGGCGAAGGCTGGCGCCGACCCGACGGCCTGGCGCTGGGTCGAGCACCACGGCACTCATGCCAGGCACACGCTCGCCAGCGCCTTCCCGGACGTTGCCGATTCCCTGAATCCGCCGCGGGTCTTCGTCGGCGGCGACAGCGACACGATCCAGTGTGCCGCCTACGGCTGGAGTGGCCGGGCGGACTTCGACATCACCTCGCTCTCTGTCTACCGCCAGGCGGTGGATCTGACCGACATCGCCCACGGGTCGTATGTCATCCCCGGCGGAGTCTCCGGCCTCCCCGGCACCGCGCACTACGCCGACCAGCTCGAACACTGGCGTGCGCACCAGCGCATCCCGATGCACTATGCCGAGGACGATGTCGCGACGAGCGCACGGCACACGCTGACGCTGATGCCCGGCTAGCGGAGTTCGACGGCAGCGCGACCGGCGCACAGAGATCGGAGGAACGGATGAACGCCAGCGTCGTCGCGGTGAGTTGTAGCGCCACGCATACCATGGCCAAGGGAAACCAAGAGGCGATTCACATACGGGCGGGATATGGCGTCGAAGGGGATGCGCATGCGGGGAGCACGGTCAAGCATCGCTCGCGGGTGGCGCGCAACCCGCACCAGCCGAACCTGCGCCAAGTCCACCTAATCCACGCGGAATTACATGAGGAATTGCGCGACGCCGGATTCAACATCGCGCCGGGACAGATGGGCGAAAACATCACCACCAGAGGGATCGATCTGATCGGCCTACCCACCGGCGCGCGCCTGCAACTGGGCGATGACGCGGTGATCGAAATCACCGGCCTGCGCAACCCGTGCGCGCAACTCGACCGCATTCAGTCCGGCCTGATGGCGGCAGTGCTCGACCGTGACGAGCAGGACAATCTGATCCGCAAGGCCGGAGTGATGGCGGTCGTGCTGGCCGGCGGCACGGTCCGTCCTGGCGACGTGATCACAATCGAGTTGCCGCCGGAGCCGCACTGCCCGCTGGAGCCGGTTTAGGTGCGTGCCACGCCGAAGGAGGTCGCGCCGCCCAACAGCAGGCGCTCCCACTCATGCCAAACTCGAAGTCGTTCGTGGATCGAGGCGCTTGAGGCCAGGGATATCGTCATAGTCGGCGTCGCTGGTGACCATGACCAGGTCGTAGGTGAGCGCGGTTCCGGCGATCAGGATATCCAGCAAGCGATGATCAATCCGCAAGCCCAGGCCACGCATCTCGTGCCGCAGTTGGGCTGTCCGCAGCGATACCCGATGTGAGAAGGGCAGGATACTGACACGCCGGAGGAACGTACGCAATTGACGAGCAGCCTGTCGTGGATCTGTGCTTCCGTAGACGCCATCCCACAACTCCATGTGAGCGATGAAGCTAACTGCAAGCCCCTGACGCAGCAAGTCCGGCAGCAACGGTCGCGTGTGTGGTTGATGCGTGAGGCAATCGATAACAAAGGTCGAGTCGGCGAGGTATCTCATAGCTTCAGCGGTGGACGATCGTCACCGCGGGCCTCATCCAATTCGCGCTTCAGTTTCTCGGGATCGACTAGGCCAACCCACGACGCGGCCAACGCCGCTTTAATGTCCGCGTCAGTCACGGATTTAGCCTTCCGTCTTTTCCGCGATCCGGCCGGAGAGAGGAGTGCAACTTCTTCCTCACCGCGCGTCAGCAGCCGGGGCTTTCGCGAGCGGGCCACTTCCTCGGCCAGCCGGACGAGATCGGGCATGTTCGAGATGTCGATGCGTTCCGCTTCCTGTGCCATCGCCGTGTACCTCACGCGCTCACTAAATCGCGACGTCACTCGTCATGCCGGCTTGATGAAGCTGTAGCCGATGCCCCGCTCGCTGGCGATGTAGCGCGGCTCCGATGGGTCGTCGCCAAGTTTCTCGCGGAGGCGGCGGATGTATTCCCAGAGGTAGCTCATCTCCCCCTCCGCATCCGGCCAGATCCGATCGAGGATCAGCTCGTTCGGTAGGATGCGGCCCGCGTTGGCATAGAGCAAGTGGAGCAGACGCGACTCCGTCGGGCTCAGCTTGCGGATGTCGCCGTCCACCCGGACCGTCTGCGCCGTGAAGTCGAGCGCCAGGCGCTCGTCGATTGTGTCGACCGAGGCCGGCGGCCCGGCGGGCCACGCGCGCTTGAGAATGCGGCCCACCCGCGCCGCCAGTTCCGCATAGCTGAATGGCTTTGTCAGGTAATCCTCCGCGTACTGCTCGATCGCGCGGACTTTCGTCTCCTCGGTGTCGACCGCGGTGAGGATGATGATCGGGATGTCGGCCCGGCGCTTGAGCCGGCGGCTCGTTTCAAAGCCGTCCATCCCCGGCATCATCAGATCGACGATCGCCAGCGCCGGCAACTCGGTTTCGAGCGTGGCCAGCGCATCCTTGCCGTTCGCCGCGCGGAGGACTCGATAGCCGTCTGCACGCAGGTGGATGCTCAACGAGTTCAGGATCTCCGGGTCGTCATCCACTACGAGCAGCGCCGGCGATGCCTGCATCCTCTCGCTCCTCCTTTGGTTGTGATGCAGCCGCGCGATAGACCGGCAGCGCGACCGAAAATGTGCTCCCGTGGCCGGGGACGCTTTCCACCCAGATGCGCCCGTCCATCGCACTGATGTATCCCCGTGCGATATAGAGCCCCAGACCTGAGCCGCCTACCTGCCGGTCCGCTCCACGCTGCACCTGATAGAACCGGTCGAAGATCCGTTCATGCTCCGTCGGCGGGATGCCGGGGCCGCGATCTTCAATCGTGATCTCCACGTCACCGGCGACCCGACGGGCGCGCACGACCACGGCCATCCCCGGCGGCGAGAACTTCCGCGCGTTACCGATCAAGTTGGCAAGCACATCTTCCAGCCGATCGGCGTCCGCGCGCACCGGCGGCAGATCGAGTGGAACGTCGACCTGGATGGTGTCGCCGTTGCCGCCGGCGTCCGCCTGCGCCGCCGCCTCTTTGATCGCGGCGATGGCATCCACCGGTCCCAGCACTACCGGCACCTGGCCACGATCGATCCGAGACACATCCAACAGTGATTTCGCCAGCCGTGCAAGCCGGTTGCTAGCACGATCGATGCCCTCGAGGCACTCTCGTTCAATCTCCACATCGGTGATATCCGGCCGCATCAACGCCTCCGCATAGGTGCGGATCGCGGTCACCGGCGTGCGCAGCTCATGCGAGGCGGTCGCGACAAACTCGGCCTGAAGCCGGTTCAGGTCACGGAGCGCGCGCGCGTGCGCCTCTTCCTCTTCGATCCGTTGTTCCAGCGACGCTGCCATCTGGTTGAGCGAGTCGGCCAGATCGCCCAATTCATCGTTGCGCTTCAGTGGCACCCGCCGATTGAGAAAGCCGGCAGCAAACGCCCGCGCGCCGTCAGAGAGCATACGGATCGGCACGACCACCCGCCGCAGCACGATCCAGGCGAGCAGCGCCGTGGCAAGGCCGGCGAGGATCGCGCGGAGAAGAATGCTGGAGAGACTGTCACGAATAACGCTATCGACCTCCGCCTGGGGGATTCCGGCGATCATCAACCATGGGGAGGCGCGGACAAGCTCGTACCCGACCACGCGCTCGACACCGTCGGTCAGCGTCACCGTTCCTGTGCCGGTGCGTTTTGCCCAGGCGTTCTCGAACAGGGGATTGCCCTGAATCGACTGGCCGGTCCAGTCCTCCGGGTTGGCGCTGGCCGCGATCACAGTACCATCGCGCTGCACGAGCAACACGACGGAGTCCTCCGGCAATGCGACGAATCCGATCACCGTACTCAGCCGCGCGAGGTTGAGCGCGGCACAGAGCACGGCCACCGGCTCCCCATCAACTCCGTTCACCCGCTTGGCGAAGACGACGACCGACGTACCGGTTCCCGGCCAGGCGAGCGCGCTGCTGATCGCCATCCGGCCGCTGGTCAAGGCTTCCTGAAAGTACGGCTTCTCTTCGATGTCCTCGTCGACGACCAGCGGTTCGGTGCTCGATATCTGCGTGCCATCCGGCGCCAGCAAGAAGACGTTGATGTAGTTCGGATTGAGGTCGCGCACATTCTGTAGCAACGAGTCAATCCGCGCCGGGTCCAACGATCGGATCGTCGGATCTACCGCCAGCGTGGACAGATAGCGGTCCGTGTAGCGGACGAAGTCCTCCATCGTCTCCGCTTCTTCTTCCACCTGACCCAGCGCGCGCGCGGTGACAGACGTGCGGCTGCGGTTCACATCCTGGACACTGCGGTACGTCTCCAGCAGGATGAACGGGAGCAGCGCCACGAGGACGAGCATGACGAGGATCTGACCGATCCCCCATCGTCGTCCCTTTCCCTCGCCCGGCATGACCGTCACCACGCCTTCATCGGCCTCTGTCCGTGTCGTTACATGCATCATCGATGACATCTCTACGGTATCACGGACGTCGAAGGCGGCTGATGACCGGGTACTTTGCGCTAGATCGCGGATGGATTCCATTCCACCCAGCGTCCGTGCGCGTCATAGCGGGCAAGCGTGCGTTGCTCCACGATCGCACCATCGCGGAACCGGCGTAGCTCCATCTGAGGATGGTCGCCGCTGACGTACTCAAGCGAGAGATCATAGAGGCTTCGCCGCCGGGAGTGCTCCGCCAGGAGCTCGACGTAACGACGGCGATCGTCCGGCGCGAATTGATTCAGCGTGTGCGCGTGGAAGAGGCACAATTCACCGGCCATGGGAAGCGCGGAGAGGAGGCCGGGGAGCACCACCGTCGCATCACCGGCGATCAGTGGTGCCGGCTGCTGTCGGGCCACGGCGACCGCCCGGCCGAGGCGGCCGGCCCGCTCCGGCTGATCCGGCCAGACGAGCGCTTGCAGCCACCGGGCCTGATCCGCGTCTTCCAGATCGATCGGATGCAGGTCGATGCCGATGCGAGATCGAACGGAAGGAAGCCGATCGGGAAACGGCGGCCGCGCGGTTCCGCGGACCTCGCAGGGAATGACGACTTCACGATCTCGGCCAACGTGCCAGGCGTCGCCGTAGTCGTAGCCGTACCGCTCCCAGTGCAGCAACAGACCGGCGCTGGCGCCAACTTCGACCAGCTGCAAGGACGGCGCGGCGGCGCGCTGGGCGACGAGGGCGAAGCCCGGCAACAAGATCGCGCACCGCGCCACTTCATTCGTTTGCACGCGCCGCGTTTGCATCAGTTCTTGAATCTGCTTTGCGTAGAGCAGGCAGAATGCACGAAACGCGGGTACAGGATCGGTGATCGGAGCTGGAGCAACGCTGACACTTGGGTAGAACGCTGCCAGCGGATCGCGTGCGTCTGCCATAAGCACGTAGTGGACGGCACCAAGCAAGAGGTTGGGCTTCGGGCCATGGTCCCCGTGAGCGGCCAGACGGAGCAGGTCAGGATCGCGGGCGATCGCGCCGGCCAGCCGCTGATAGAGCGGTGACTCACCACATTCCTGGCGGGCGAAACGCTCGAACTCCTGTGCCAGTCCGTTCAGCGTCTGGTCACGATCCGGTCTGTCGTGCTGCTCCCGCGTCATGTTCCCTCGATCAATCGCAAGGTTGCCCGCGCTCCCAGGCCGGCACGGCTCCGCTGCGTCTGTTTTAGTATGCTGGCCGTATGCTGTGCCGGCTGCAACCGGCCCGGCAACGGTGTTTCCTCGTGATACGGATACGTCCTCGAATCGCCTGGTTCGTCGCAGCCGCCGGCATGTTGGCGGTGGTGGCCGCGGTCCACGCGCCGACGGTCAACGACTACTTCGGTGGCGATGACTTTATGGTGCTCGGCCCCGTCCGGGCGATGGGGCCGTGGGAGCTGATCTGGAAGTCGTTTCTCGCCCGCGATAACATCCCTTACTGGCGGCCGTTGGTGTCACCCCTCTACGCATTCGAGGTGCATCTCTTCTGGTTACGGCCGCTGCCGTATCACGTCGTCGTGATCGGACTGCATCTCGTCAACGTCGCGCTGCTGGCGCTCGTCGCCTGGTGGCTCACCGGCCGGCGCTGGGTCGCACTGGCCGCCGGACTGATCTTCGGCATCCATCCGGCACACACGACCACGGTGCCGATGATCTCCTCCACGGTCGAGTTGTTCGGCTTCATCTGGTACCTGGCGGCGATCGCCTGTTGTCTCCGCGTCGTGCGTGGCGGCGCCGGCGGCTGGTACGCCGCCGGCCTGGGCGCCTTCGTCCTCGGTCTGCTCTCAAAAGAGTCGATTGTCTCGGCGGCCGGCGTTGTCACGGCTCTCTTTCTCCTGCTCGATCTGCTGCCCGCATGGCGTGACCGCGCGAGGCGGCGCGAGGCGGCCGTCCGTTTTCTCCGCCGGATCGCGCCATACTGGGCGCTCGCTCTGCCTTATACTGCGTTCACCTTCCTGACGAACACCGATGACCCCACCGGCGTGACCCATGCGATGTATGCGCCGGGGTTCCACATCGGGCAGAACCTCTGGTGGATGTTCGCCCGGCTGGCGGTGCCGTTGGAGATCGGCCGGGGGCCGACCGTGACCGCCACCGGCCATGCCGGCGCGGCCCTCCTGCTGGCAGGCGCCATACTGCTGCTGATCCGCGGCAGCAATCAGGCGCGATTTCTCGTTTTGTGGACGGTGATTGCGCTGACGCCGCTGACATTGTGGCAACCGGAGTTGCTGGTGGGACGGTTCACCTACATGGCATCGGCACCGTTCTCGATCCTGCTGGCGCTGGGCGGCGCGGCCGTCGTGTCATGGTTCTTTGTCGCCGTGCCGCGTTTCGTCCCTCGGTGGGCGCCGGGCGCTGTCGTGGTTGCGGCCGCAGTGCTCGGGTTCGGCCTGCTCACCCTCGAACAGAACCGCGATCGCACGCGCGAGGGTGAGATTTATCGCATCCTCGTGACCGCACTCCGGCGAGACGAGCCGGATCTGCCGGCCGGGAGCACCGTTCTGATCGAGGATGGCATCTGGCCGGGACCGTTTCACGCCGTCTTTCTCAACGCGGTGGCGGACACCCTCTATGGTCCGGGCAAGGTCCACATCCGCAACGCCGATCCGGCTGTCGCTCCGTCAGATGTCGATGCCATGGGCGCGTACCGTCTGCGCTACGAGAGCGGGGCGCTCCACCAGCCGGGATCGCCGCCGAGCGGTCCGGATTGATCGTGGCAGTATCCGGTTGGATACGAGCGGCCCGCCATTTCCTTCGAACTCGAAGACTCCGTTGTAGAATAAACGAGACGAGCGCCGGGCGATGAGGCAATTGTCGTTGAGGCGTCTGTTGAGGCGACCCTCCTACGGTATGGGAATCGGAGGGCGCCTGACTGCGGCGCATCGATGTTTCCTCCAGGTGAATCCACCGGCGGGAGGGAATCACCTCCGCCGGTGACTCACATCGGAGGCACCTGTTTGCGAAGGACACGCTCGTGATCTGCCTCACTGAGATGCTTGGTTGTCCGGTCATCAGCGCCCGTACCGGTGATCGTCTGGGTCGGGTCAGCCAGGTGCTGGTCGATCTGGTCGGGAAGCGGGTCGTCGGCTTTCGCCTGCGGAGCGGTGGGCTGCTCGACCGCCGCTGGCGATTGGCGGCGATGCAGGATGTATCCGAGGTGAGTCCAGAGGCGATCGTCCTTCCCGACGATATCGCACTCCGAGAAGATGAGCAGACGGAGACACAGCTACCGCTCGGCGGCAGGCCGTTGGCCGTGATCGGAACGGACGGCGCCGAGGTTGGCCGGTTGGCTGATATCGCGGCGGAACTGAGTACGGGCGACCTCGTGGAACTGCGTGTCATCCCCACCGGCGCGCGGGCACGATCATACGTCCACCCCCTGGTGCTCCCGATCGATCGCGTGTGCCGCTCGGAGCGGCATGCCGTCGTGGTGGATAGCACCGACACCCACATGCAGGTGGGACGGAGGCTGCAACCATCCTGCCCATCGGTCCAAATGCCACGGTAAGGAGCATAGCCCCCATGACAACCGCGAGACAGGTCGTTCTCCCGATACCGCCCGAGATGGAGGTGTCACCGGCGCCGGCATCCGGCCCGGCTCAGCCTCGGACGCTCACCGCGGCACAAGTCCGGGCGATCCGGACCGCAATGTACACGTTCGTGGAGGAAGATCTGGCGTTTGGCGCCGCCCGACCCGCGCGCCGCTGGTGCGTGCGCTGCAACGCGGATCGACCTGCGGCCGGCTTCATCAGCTACGAATGCGGCGACCTCTGCAACGCCTGCGCCACCCAGTATGAACTGAGCCGTGCCCGCGGTCTTGTTTGGTCTCCCAACGAATTCCTCGCTTTGTAACGCGGGAGTGCTACAGGAACACCGAGACATATCAGTACGATAGGACAATGGATCGTACTGATGAGCAGCCATCTTCTTCGGTCAGCGGGGAAGATGGCTGTGCTTTTCCGGTCACGCACACCGATGATTCGGGCGGCGACGGACCGGCAATCGAGTTTCGTGGTGTCGCCCGCCGGTTCGGTGCGGCGGATGTTGTGCATGATCTCACCTTCCGCGTCGCGCGGGGCACGATCTGCGGCCTGCTGGCGCCCAGCGGCGGCGGGAAGACCACGACACTCCGCCTGATTGCGGGTATCTACCCACCCTCCGCCGGCTCCATCCGAGTGATGGGCAGCGAGCCAGCGTCGTTCTCCCAGGCACAACGCCGGCGCATCGGCTACATGCCCCAGCATTTTGTCCTCTATCCGGAGTTGACGGTCCGTCGAAACCTCGAGTTCATGGCCGGTATCTATGGACTACCCAACGAAGGCCGAGACCGCCGGATCGAAGGTCTCCTGGCGATGGTCGACCTCACCGAGGCACGCGACCGCGCCGCCCGCCGGTTGTCCGGCGGCATGCAGCGCCGGCTGCAACTGGCGGCAACGTTGCTCCATCAACCAGAGTTGGTGATCGTCGACGAGCCGACCGCTGGGATTGACCCGCTGCTCCGCGCCCGATTCTGGGAGCACTTTCGCGATCTCCGCGATCGCGGGCGCACGCTGATCATCTCGACGCAGTACGTCACCGAAGCGGAATATTGCGATCATGTGATCATGATGGGTGACGGCCGGTTGGTCGCCGCCGGTAGTCCTACCGCGTTGCGCGAGCAGGCCTACGGCCCCGGCTTTGTCGATGCGAATGGTACCGTACCATCGTTCGAGGACGTCTTCCTTCGATTGATGGAACGGCAGCGGAATCTGTGACACGCAGCGTGACGCATGATGCGTGAGCCGTCTAATCCTACCGACCAACGCGACGACGGACCACCGGCATCCCCTGGCAGGATGCGTGTCCTCGGTACGCGCATCGGTGCCTTTCTGATCAAGGAATCGGTCGTCGCCCTGGGTCAGCCGCGACTGATCCTCTTTCTGATCGTCGGGCCGTTCCTGCTGCTGCTGCTCTTCGGCGTCGGCTTCGGCGGCAGGCCCGGAACGTACGACGTCGTCCTCGTTGTGCCGGACTCACCGCGGGTGCCAACCACCCGCGACGCCTACCGGGAGTTCTTTCTCTGGTCGCTGCACCTCGCCGATGTCACGACCGATGCGGGCGCGGCGCTCGGCCAACTCGAACGCGAGGAGGTCGATATCGTCGTCGTCGCGCCGCGCGATCCGCTGGAAGATCTGGCGATGGACCGGCCGGCGATCTTTCGCGTCTACTACAACGATCTCGACCCGGTTGACCGTGCCCGCGTCAATAGCCTGGCGTTCGGCCACACGCGTGAGTTGAATTCGCTGCTGGTCGCGGCGATGCTCGACGGCATCCTCGTCGCGACTGGTGTCCAGGAAGGCGGCGACGATTCGCTCGAACAACTCCGCAGCCGGATGCTCGCCGGGGACAGCGACGGCGCCCTCGGCGTGATCGATCAACTCCTCGCCGCGGTCGTGATCCTGCGGCTCACCGGCGAGGGCGTCTATCGCGTGTCCGTCGACCAGAGCACCAGTCCGCCGACAACCGCACCGTTGGAGCGGTTTGAGGTGCTGCTCCGGGCGCTGCGGGCGGAGGTATCGCCGGAACCCGGCATCACCGCCGCACAGGAGGCGCGACTCAACGAACTCGAACAGAGCGCGCTGCTCCTGCCGGATGTGATCCGCGTCGCCGCCAACATTTCGGCGGAGCGGCTGGCCGCGCCGGTCGACTACCGGTTGACCAATCTCGCTCCATCCGACGTATCCACCGTCAACTTCGCCGCGCCGGTGGTCGTCGCGCTGTTGGTGCAGCACGTCGCCGTCACACTCGTCGCCCTCTCCGTGATCCGCGAGCGGACGCGGGGTACGGTCGAGCTCTTCGCTGTCGCGCCGGTCGGGCCGATCGAGATCCTGACCGGCAAGGCGCTCAGCTTCGGCGCGATGCTCGCCATCCTGACAACGTTGCTCGTGCTCCTGACGGTGCTGGTGCTTGGTGTACCGATGCTGGGCAACGTCCTGCTGCTCGCGCTGGTCCTGCTGCTGCTCGCGGGCGCATCCCTCGCGATCGGCTTCATCATCGCCGCCTTCTCGAGCAACGAGCCGCAGACGGTCCAATTGGCGATGCTCGTCCTGCTCCTGGCGGTGTTCTTCGGCGGCCTCTTCGTTCCGGTCGAAAGCCTGATGATGCCGGTCCGCGCCGTGTCCTGGATCGTTCCCGTTACCCATGCAGGCGCCGCGCTCCGCGCCGTGATGTTGCGAGGGGAACCGCCTCCATTCGACACCGTCTGGCCGCTGGCCCTGATGGTCGCGATCCTGGTGCCGCTCGCCTTTGTCCTCACCCGCCGTTCCTACCGCATGTGGTGAGGCGATGGGAGTATCGGCTCGGTGAGGTGATTACTCCTGGCAATGTATTCCACGTATCGTCCATTGAGGTGAATGTTGAGGCGGTGGGTGCAGCATAAGGCCATCTCCTGGATCACCGTCCTGGGGAATGACGCCGGTTGTGGGAGGGGTGACCCCACAACCGGCGTCCATACGACACCATACGCCGCGACCATCCCACACCCCGCCACCAGATATCGAGTGAGGAGACGTTGATGAAGCCGGATGAGGGTGTGGGGCAACTACGGGCATTTTTCAACCGATGGCCGGTCGGCATGCAGTTCACCACCCGCGGCATTCAGGTCGGGGCCGGAATCCCTGACCTACTTCTGGCAGAGGAAGCAGCAGAGCAGCTACGCGCACAGGGATTGCTGGTGATGGAATCGATCGGCGCCACCCACCTATGGCGCCGGTGCGAGCCGGTGGCACCGCCGGCGGCGGTCGAAGTCCCGCCGGGATCAATCCCGACATTCGATGCCACGAGTACTACTGCGCGATCCGCGACGCTAAGCGTCGGCTGACACAAGAATCTCCAAGCAAACATTCCAAGAGAGAGGACTGAGGGAGGGGAGACATTCATGGCTTCAGGAGTGCATACCGGGCCTTTTTTCCACCGGCGCGTTACGCGACGCGCCGGGATTCGGGCAGGCGCCATCGGTGTGATGGGAGCTTCGGCTTGGCTCGTCGCCTGCGGCGGCGACGACGACGATGGCGGTCAGACATCTTCGACCGGGGGCGCGGCCGCCACACAGGCGGCGACAGCCGCCGGCGAACCGAAGCGCGGCGGGACGATCTCGCTACGGTATTCCGGTACACCTCCGCTTGATCCGTTTGCCAACACGACCTTCCGGGCACAAACCCAGGCCGGCTTTGTCTACAGCCGCCTGCTCAAGTTCAAGACTGGCCCGACACCGGAAACGGCCTTTAACTACGAGACGGTGCCGGATCTCGCCCAGAGCGTCGAGACGGTCGGCGATGGCACACAGATCACTTTCAAGCTGCAACCAAACGCCACCTTCCACAACAAGCCGCCGGTCAATGGTCGCGCCGTCACCAGCGAGGACGTAAAGTTCTCCTTTGATCGATTCCGCACCGAGCCGAAGAACAGCAACCGCAGTGCCTTTGGCTCCGAGAAGAATCCGATCGTCACCGCGATGGAGACTCCGGACCCGAAGACGGTGGTTGTCAAGCTGGCGAAGCCGTACGCGCCGATCCAGAACCTGTTCGCCAATCCACAGTATCTCTGGATCCTGCCGACCGAGTCCGACGGCGGCTTCGATCCGGCGGCCGAGCAGATTGGCAGCGGCCCGTGGGTGCTCAAGCAGGTGCAACCCGACATCGCCGTCGAGATGAGCCGCAACGGGTCGTGGTTTATTCCAGATGTGCCCTACACCGATACGGCCCGCGCCGTGATCATTCCGGAGGTGGCACAGGAGATCGCGCAGTTCCAGGCGGAGCGGCTGGACTTTGCCGCCATCCCGCTGGAGAACAAGCCGGACGTCGAGACGTCCAACCCGAACGCATCATTCGTCACGTATACCCCGACCACGTACACGTTCATCTCCCCGCAGCAGCGGGAAGGGTCGCCGTTCCGCGACGAGCGGGTCCGGCAGGCGCTGTCGGTGGCGATTGACCGGGCGGCGTGGGGCGACCTGCTCTATCTCAGCGAAGGGGTCAAGGATCTCAACGCCGTCCCGGCATCGATGGGGAAATGGTGGCTGGATCCGACCGGCAAGGATGCCGGCCCTGGCGCAAAGTGGTTCAAGTTCGATATGGCCGAGGCGAAGAAGTTGTCCGAGGCCGCCGGCTTCTCCGGGCAGCAGTTCAACTTCATCTACGCGGGCAACGCCTATGGCGAACGCTTCAATCAAGGCGCCGAGGCGATATCGGGCATGCTAAACCAAGCCAACCTCAAGTCGCAGATCATCGTGCAGGACTACCTGCGTGAGTACATCGCCGCCGGTCAGACCTTCTTCGGCAACTACCAGGGTGTCTTCTACGGACTCCAGACGCCGTTCACCGATGCGCATGACTACCTGTTCAATATGCTCTCGGTTAACAGCTTTCGGAATCACGCGGGCATCAACGACCCGCGCCTGGATCAGATGATTCAGGATGAGGAAGCAACGCTGAACGAAGCCGAACGGGTGAAGAAGGTCCACGACATTCAGCGCTACGTGATGGAGAAGATGTACTACATCCCGATGGCCGTCGGAAACGCGTACATTGGCCTGCAACCCTGGGTGAAGGATTACCGGTACAGCGCCACCTACGGCGTCGGCACGGAGAATTATCCCACCGTTTGGCTCGACCGCGGGTAGGACCGATACCAAGTACTATCGAACCTTGTCCAGAGGGCCGGCGCGATTGCGCCGGCCCTCTGTCGATCGAGTGGCGTGCGGCGATCTGCTGTTCTATGGTCTGAACGAATCGCGCGTTCGACGCGGGATGTAGGGGCGCGATGCTGTTCAAACAGCACCACTGGGCCGGGCTGGCCGATGAGAGCATCACCGTCGCGTTTCGACGCTGGCGTCGACCGACCGTGCGCGCCGGCGGCCGGCTTCAGACACCGGCCGGTGTGCTGGCGATCGACATACTCCGCGAGGTGATGCCTGCTGATATCAGTGAGGAAGACGCCCACCGCGCCGGGTTTGGATCGCGCGCGGCCCTCCTCGAGGAACTTGAGTCCCGCGCCGACGGCGCCCTGTACTGCATCGAGTTTCACCGCGTTGGGTTGGACCCGCGGGAGCAGCTTCGGCTCCAAGCGGTGTTCGATGGGGCCGAGTTGGACGAACTGCGACGCCGGCTGGCACGGCTCGACGCGGTGAGCAAGCGCGGCCCGTGGACGATGGCGGTGCTGCACCTGATCGCCCAGCATCCGGGCACACGGGCGACTGAACTCGCCGCCCAGGTCAACCGAGAGGTTCCGCTGTTCAAAGCAGACGTCCGCAAGCTCAAGAACCTCGGCCTGACCGAGAGCCTGGGCACCGGCTACCGTATTTCACCACGCGGGCGTGCATTCCTCGAACACGCGGCGCCTTGACCGCTGATCCAGCACTTCCTTGAACACCCATTTCTACCTTCGTTCGGTAGCGCTACTCCCGTCGCTGAATTCGTTCCGCCCTCGTCGGGTACGTCGTCTCGGCGACCAATGGCCACGCGATGTGGTCCCAATGTCCCGGCGAAGCGGCACGAGAGACGCGAACGCGGACCGTTCGAGAAGACCGCCGAGAGTAAGTCCTGTGGGACGCGGTGCCCTTCCGTCTGTCACCTTACGGTCGGTATGGGGCATGACCCACCACAAAGGAGACATTCTTTCATGGTTATCGAACTTTCCGGCCCGCAGACCGTTCGCGTACAGGAGCCGATCGAGACCCTGCGCCTGCGTCTGCGCGGTGAGTTGATTCAACCAGGCCACGCATCCTATGACCCGGCGCGAATTGTGCACTGGGGCTCGATCGACCGACGGCCGGCGCTGATCGTCCGGGCCGAGGATGAGGTCGACGTGATCGCGGCGGTGGATTTCGCACGGGAGACGGGAACGCCGCTGGCGATCCGCAGCGGTGGTCATGGTTTTGCCGGTCACGGCATGGTCGATGGCGGCATCGTCGTCGATATGTCGGGCATGAAGTCGATGCGGATCGACCCGGTGCGCCGTACGGCACGGGTGCAGCCAGGTCTCAACTGGGGTGAGTACGCCGAGCAGGCGCATGCCTACGGCCTGGCGACTTCATCCGGTGATGTTGCCACTGTCGGTGTCGGCGGACTGACGGCCGGCGGCGGCATCGGTTGGATGGCGCGCAAGTATGGACTGACGATCGATCATCTGATCTCGGCTGAGATCGTGACGGCAGACGGCCGCCTGGTGCGGGCGAGCGAAAACGAACATCCAGACCTCTTCTGGGCGGTGCGCGGCGGTGGCGGCAACTTCGGCGTGATCACGTCGCTGGAGTTCCGGCTCGAGCCCGCGGGTACGATCCTGGGCGGGGGCACCTTCTACCCCGCCGCCGACGCCGCGAACATCATCCGCGCCGCCGCCGATTACGCCGCGCAAGCGCCGGATGAATTGACGACGATGGTGATGGTGATGCACGCGCCGCCGCTGCCGTTCATTCCCGCGGAGCAGGTCGGCAAGCTGGCGGTCCTCGTCGCCTTCTGCTACGTCGGCGACCTCGCCGAGGGCGAGCGCGTGGTCGCGCCGCTGCGGACGTTGGGCGAGCCGATCGTGGACATGGTGATGCCGATGCCGTATCCGGGGATGTTCGAGCTGACGAGAGACCTTGCCCTCCCGGGCCGCCGGCTGGGCGTGCGCTCGATGTACCTGGAGTCGCTGACCGATGACGCGATCGAGACGGTGATCGGTCACACCGGCGCGGCAACCTCACCCTTCGCGATGGCACAGCTGCGGGTGCTCGGCGGCGCGATGGCCCGCGTCCCGGCGGATGCGACCGCCTTTGGGCATCGCGACAAGCAGTTCATGCTCTCGGTGGTTACCGAGTGGGAGGACCCGGCCGAGGACGAGCAGCAGCAGGCCTGGACGGAGCGGTTCTACGCGGCGCTGCGCCCGCATGCCGCCGGCGTCTACGTCAACTTCCTCGCCGACGAAGGCGAGGCGCGGGTACGCGAGGCATACAAGGCGGCGACGTACGAGCGACTGGCGGCGGTCAAGGCGCAGTACGACCCGACGAACCTATTCCGGCAGAATCAGAACATCAAGCCGGCGTAGGGAAGGGCGGCGTGCCCTCACCCCCCGACCCCCTCTCCCGTCGGGACGGGAGAGGGGGAGACTCACTCAACCGTGAACGCCAACCAGTACCCTGATGCGATCTGACCGATCGACCAATCCATACTGATGGTCGCACGAGGCTCCCCTCTCCTGCTCCGGCGGGAGAGGGGTCGGGGGTGAGGGCGGTCTTCCCACTCACTCACCTCGCGGCCGGCATCGCTTCCTTGACCGGCACGGTTCGCTGGATGTCGCCGACAATGCCGGCCTGCATGAGGGCGTTCAGCGCTTCACCTTCAAGCCCCAATTCCTCGGCAAGCACTTCTTTGGAGTGTTCGCCGAGGAGCGGGGCGGGGCGGACTGTGACCTCTGAACCGCTGAGGTGGATCGGCGGGCCGATGAACTCCCAGGCGCCGCGCTCCGGGTGCTCTACCGTCACGACCATGTCGCGGGCGTGCAGGTGCGGATCGGAGAGCAGTTCCATCGAGTCCAGCACCGCGCCGGCGGGGACGCCGGCACCAGCCAGCACTTCCATCGCTTCCTGCTTCGTCCGCTGGCGGGTCCAGGCGGCGATGATCTCCCAGATTTCATCGCCGTGCTCGCGTCGGGCCGCTGGTAGATAGAACTCTTCCCTGGTACAGAGATCGGGACGCTCGATCGAGGTCCAGAGCGCGTCCAACATCCGGGTCGTGTTGGGCATGATGTAGATGTAGTCGTTCGGGCCGCCGGGGGCGCAGGGGTAGAGGTCGGTTGGGGCGAGCGTGCGGTTGCCGCGGCGCGGTACGGGCCGTCCGGGGTCGCGCTCGCGCTGCGAGAGGGCGGTGCGAATCAGGTTGGCGACGCCTTCCTGCATCGAGACTTCGACCTTCTGCCCCTCGCCCGTCTCCTGACGCTGCACGTAGGCGGCGAGGATGCCGATCGCGGCGAGCATGCCGGTGCCGGTGTCGCCCATCGTTGGGCCGGGGCGCAGCGGCGGGCCGTCCTCCGTGCCGGTGATGCTGAAGGCGCCGCCGAACGCCTGAGCGACCATGTCGTAGCAGCGATAGGCCGCATAGGGGCCGTAGGTGCCGAAGCCCTTGACCGTGCAGTAGATCACGCCGGGATGGACCTGCTTGAGCGTCTCATATCCCAGACCGAACTTCTCCATTGTGCCCAGGGAGAAGTTTTCCATGACCACGTCGAAGCGTGGCAGCAGGCGCAGGAAGAGTTCGCGGCCTTCCTCAGAACGCAGATTGAGCGCGAGGCTGCGCTTGTTCGCGTTGAAGCTGAGGAAATAGAGTGAATCACCTCGTCCCGGCTCGGTATGGCGTCCCGGGTCGCCGACTCCCGCCTGCTCGACCTTGACGACGTTTGCGCCGAGCCAGGCGAGCATCTGGGTGCATGACGTGCCCGCCTCATATTGCGTCAGGTCCAGGATCTTCATTCGCTCCAATGCCGGCATAGCTGCTCCTCCCTGCTACGCGGATCCTGCCGTTGGCCGTGATCCTACGCTGTGTTCGAGCAGATTGTAAGAGGGAATCAGACATGCGGTGTCGCTGCGCCTTGCATCACCGCGGGCGATGCAGATGTGCTACGGCAACCGACCGATACAGACCTCGGGAAGGCCGGCGAGGGCATCGCGCACGGCGCGATGGACGGGCGTCGTGATGTCATCCGGCCGAACGTAGCGCCAGGATTCGTGTTCCTCAGAGAGGAAAGGCGGATCGATGAGCGGCGAGCAGCGGAAGGCGAAGTACATCTCCCGCTGCGATGGGAGCGCGTAGATGCCGGTGAGCCGTTCGACGGTCACGCTGACGCTTAGCTCCTCACGGCACTCACGGGTGAGGCCGTGCAGCGGATCTTCGCCGGCCTCGATCGCGCCGCCGGGCAACAGCCAGTGGCCGGAGTAGCGGGCGCGCAGCATGAGCACGCGGCCAGCGTCGTCGGGAATGACGGCGACGCTGACAAGCAGCGCCTTCGGCAGCATCTGCCGGATCGCGCGATGCTTGACCGGCCAGGGCAGCGGCGTGTATCGCAACGCCAGCATCAGGCCAAAACGCAACCGGCGGTGAAGACCGCTGGCTCGTGTCACACGGCCGCTTCGGCGGTGCTCACCGCCTGGAGAAACTCGGTGACGGCGCGGACGCTCTCCTCCGGGTGAGACGAGGGGAAGATGTGGGCGGCATCCGGGATGATGTGCAGCCGGCTGCCGGCGATCCGCTCGTGCAGGATCCGGGAGTTTTCGGGTGGAACGAGGATATCGCGGTCGCCGGTGATGATCAGTGTTGGGATCGCGATCTGATGCAGGCGTTCGTGACTGCTCCAGGCGCGGATCGCCGCCATCTGATGATTGCGCGTCGCGATCGGCGTCGGGTTGGCGAGCGTGCGGTCCAGCATGCTTTCGAGGAAGTCCTGGTTCGAGGCGACGAACTCCGGCGTATAGCCGGCGGCCCAGCCGCGCCGCGCCGCCTCGCGTGGGTCCATCCCTTCGGGGATAACGAGCAGGGCGATCGTCTCCTGCGACGCGGCGACGGACACGGGCGCGCCGCAGTTGGTGCAGCCGAGCACGAGGCCGATCACGCGTTCGGGGTGGTGCAGCGCGACTTCCTGGGCGATCATGCCGCCCATCGAGATGCCGAGCACATGGGCGCGGTCGATGCCCAGCGCATCGAGCACGGCGACGGCATCGTCGGCCATTTGCGCGATCGACACCGGCGCGTCTGACCGGTCGGAGAGGCCGGTGCCGCGGTTATCGAGCGTGATCACGCGGAAGGAGCGGGCCAATCCCTCGACGAACTCCGGTCGCCACCCGGCCGAGCTACCGCCGAAGCCGTTGATCAGGATCAGCGGCTCGCCATCGCTGCGTACGTCGAAGTGGATCTGGGTGTCATTGACCTGTGTTTGTGGCATGGGATACGACCCCTCCCCCGGCCCCTCCCCCCGCTGCCGCGCGGAGAGGGTGCACTCGTCTGACCGCTGCTTGCCAACTCGTTCCCATTCCACCGCCAGGCCGCCGCGACGAGGATACTGGCCAACCCGTGCCGGCGAGGCTCCCCTCTCCGCGCGGCAGCGGGGGGAGGGGTTCGACTTGGCTATCCTCCCACGGCCGCCGGTTGTTTCATCAGTTCCAGCGCCGGCGTGGTAGTCAGCGATGGCTTCTCCGGTTCTTTGAAGGCGGGCATTACCTGTTCGGCGAAGAGGCGGAGGGAGTTGAGCACCTTCTCGTGCGGGATCACCTGGTCGAAGTTGATCAGGAAGACCATGCGGTCGACGCCGATCGCTTCCCATTGTTTGAGGGCGTGGATGACCGTGTCGGGACTGCCGATCGGGGTGCCCTCGCGGACGGGGCCGGCGACGTCGCCGGGGCGCTGGCGAAGCTGGATCGCGGAGGCCTGGGAGCCATAGGCGGGGGAGGGGTAGATCGAGCCGACGCCGGCGAGGTGGGCGGCGGCGCGCATGAAGTGGAAAGCGCCGGGGCCGCCCACCTTCTGCGCCTCCTCGTCCGTCTCGGCGCAGTACATCCAGCCGACGCCGTTGACCTGCTCGTTGACGTACTCGCCGACCGGCTCGCAGGACTTGATGATGCGGCGGTAGTCACGGACGCGCTGCTCGTATTCGGCGGGGGTGCCGATCGAGACGCCGAGCAGGCCGATGCCGCGCTCGGCCGCCTGGATCGCCGTCTCCGGGCTGCTCACGGCCACCCAGAGGGGCGGGTGCGGCTTCTGGATCGGCTTGGGGAGGACGTTGCGCGGTGGGAAGCTGAAGTACTTGCCCTCGAAGGAGAAGTATTCGTCGCGCCACATGCGCGGGATCGCCCGCAGCGCCTCATCCCACATCTCTTTGGTGTCGTCCGGCTCGCAGCGGAAGCCGCCGAGCTCGGTCCAGGTGGCGCTGCGGCCGGTGCCGAACTCGAGGCGGCCGTTGGACATGATGTCGAGCGTCGCCGCGCGTTCGGCGCAGCGGACGGGGTGATTGAAGGGCGGCAGGATCATGCAGACGCCGTGACCGAGGTGGATGTTCTTGGTGCGGGCGGCGCAGGCGGAGAGGAAGACCTCCGGGGCGGAGCCGTGGCTGTACTCCTCGAGGAAGTGGTGCTCGACCTGCCAGACCTGGTCGAAGCCCAGTTCGTCGGCGAGCTCCACCTGCTCCAGCGCCTGCTGGTAGATGCGATACTCGCTGGCCGCGTCCCAGGGCCGGTTGACGGAATGCTCGTAGAAGATGCCGAATTTCATTGGCTCGCTCCGCTCGCGGGGAATCGGGAATCGGCAGTCGGCAGTCGGATTGGAGTGCCGGTTCTCCTTACGTGAACGTCATGGGGGAGTATAGCGCGGCGGGGTGGATGCGGCGAGTTCGGCGACGAGGGCGGCGGCCTCGGTGCGGAGGGCGGCGATCGTGTCTTGGTTCGGCGTGCGAGTTGCGCTTGATCGAATCGTTTTGCGGGTTTTCGGCGGGGCAGATTCGTCGAGGGCGGCGAATGCCTGGACGGTGGATTCGATTGGGGCAAGCTTCGCTTGATCGTTTCCGGTTTCGTTCCGGAGGAGGCGGGCGACGGCGTCGGGCGGGAGGGGCGGCGCCGCGGCACGTTCGAGCAGGTGGGCGACGGTGGGGAGGACGGACTCGAGGCTTTCGCCGGCGCGGAGGAAGGCGGCGACGGCGGGGTTGTCTGGGGCGATGCGGCCCTCGGCGGCGGCGCGCTGGAGGGTGGCGAGGTGGCCGGCGCTGCTGAGGAAGGAGCGGACGCGGGCATGGTCGCGCCGGGAGGCGGTGAGGAGGGGCGGCGGGGGGACGGGACGGCGTTCGGCGACGGCGGCGGCGAGGTCGCGTTTGAAGCGCTCTTCGAGGACGACGCGGAGGAGGGAGGCGGCGATGCGCTCGGCCTCGGTGCGTTGCTGGAGGAGGAGGGAGCGGGCGACGACGGCAGGATTGAACGGCTCTGGAGGGAGGGCGTCCTTGAAGCGGGAGTAGCGGCCGTGTTTGAGGGCGTTGAGGTTGCCGGGTTTGGCGCCGGAGCCGGGGCGGCGGCCACCGTGGCGGGCAGGGCCAGGCTGCCGCGACCGATCGCTGCTCGGTACGTTGGGGATGAAATCGGGTAAACGCCCGGACATGGCAGACCTAACCCCCGACCCCTTCCCTCGCAGGGAAGGGGAGCCTGACTCGCGGCTTCTTCCAATTTGAGTGTTGCAGGTGCCGCATCCTCGGGCTGATGTGATGCGAGGATAGAGAACATATGTTCCGAGCGTCAATTCAGTTATGGCACACAGTTCCTAGCGAACGGGCGCGATACGATAGACTATTCGACGCACTTCCCAAACCGCGTCAAGGGCCGTCTGTGTGACTACGACTGTCGAGCCAATCAGCCTCTCCCGATTGGAGTCCCATCTCTGGGAGGCGGCTAACATCCTGCGCGGGCCGGTAGACGCGGCGGACTTCAAGACCTACATCTTCCCGATGTTGTTCTTCAAGCGGATTTCGGATGTCTTCGACGAGGAATACGCGCAGGCGCTGGAAGAATCCGGTGGCGACCAAGCGTACGCCGCGTTCAGGGAGAACCACCGCTTCCAGATCCCGGACGGCTGCCATTGGGAGGATGTGCGCGAGGAGACGGTGAACGTCGGCGCGCGCATCCAGAGCACGTTGCAGGCGATCGAGACAGCCAACCCAATGACGCTGTTCGGCATCTTCGGCGACGCGCAGTGGAGCAACAAGGAGCGGCTCTCGGACGAGCTGCTGATCGACCTGCTGGAGCACTTCTCCGCGCTGCCGCTGGACAATGCACACGTCGAGCCGGATGTGCTGGGGCGGGCGTACGAGTACCTGATCAAGCGGTTCGCCGACCTGACGAACAAGAAGGCGGGGGAATTCTACACGCCACGTAGCGTGGTGCGGCTGATGGTGGGATTGCTGGACCCGCAGGCGGGCGAGACGGTGTACGACCCGGCGTGCGGCACCGGGGGCATGCTGCTGGAGGCGCTGGCGCACGTGCGCGAGGCGGGCGGCGAGGAGGCGGTCAAGCAGATGCTCGGCCGCCTCTACGGGCAGGAGAAGAACCTGACGACCTCCGCGATCGCCCGGATGAACCTGCTGTTGCACGGCATCGACGACTTCCAGATCGTGCGCGGCGATACACTCCGTCAGCCGGCGTTCACGTCCAGCGACCGCCTAGCGACATTCGACTGCGTGATCGCGAATCCGCCGTTCTCGCTGGAGCGGTGGGGAGAGGATCTGTGGGCTAATGATCCGTGGGGCCGCAACTTCGCCGGCGTGCCGCCGCGCAAGAGCGGCGATTACGCCTGGGTGCAGCACATGGTCCGCTCGATGGCGCCGGTGACAGGCCGGATGGCGGTGGTGCTGCCGCACGGGGCGCTCTTCCGGATGGGGGTGGAGGGGGAGATCCGGCGGCGCATCCTGGAGATGGACTTGGTGGAGGCGGTGGTCGGCCTCGGCCCGAACCTGTTCTACGGGGCGACGCTGGCGGCGTGCATCCTCGTGATGCGCCAGCGCAAGCAGGAGGAGCGGCGCGGGAAGGTGCTGTTCATCGACGCCTCCTCGGTGTATCGCAAGGGGCGGGCACAGAACACGCTGGAAGCGGAGCACGTTGTGGCGATAGCCGGCTGGTACACGGCGTACGCGGACGTGCCCGGCCGGGCGCGGATTGCGACGCTGGGGGAGATCGCGGCGAACGACTGGAACCTGAACATCCCGCGCTATGTGGCGCCCGAAGCGGAGGAGCGCACGGTGAGCGTGCCAGAGGCGTTGGCGGCGCTGCGGGTTGCGCTGGAGGAGGCGTACGCGGCGGAGGACCGGCTGAAGGTGCTGTTGCGACGGGAGGGCCTGCTTTTGTGAACCTGCAATTCGGGCCGATCACGCAGCAGCAATTGGAGAGCTATCTGTGGGGCGCGGCAACGCGGCTGCGCGGCGCGCCGGACGTGGGCGACTACAAGGCGTACATTTTCTCGCTGCTCTTCTTCAAGCGCCTGTCCGACGTGTACGACGAAGAGATGGAGAAAGCGCTCCGGGACTACGGCGACGGTGGGGAGTTCGTCGACTTCGCGGAGAACCATCGATTTAAGGTCCCGGAGGGCGCGCACTGGGACGATGTGCGCGGCACGGCCACGAACCTGGGCGAAGCAATTCGTGATGCCATGTATGCGATCGAGCACGCCAACCAGGATCGGCTGGTGGGGATCTTCGGCGACGCGCCCTGGACGAACAAGGAGCGTCTGCCGGACGCAACGCTGCGCGAGTTGATCGAGCACTTCTCCACATTGACGCTCTCCCTGGCGAACGTGCCGGAGGACGAGTTCGGCCGCGCCTACGAGTACTTGATCAAGAAGTTCGCGGATGACAGCGGCCACACGGCGGCGGAGTTCTACACGAATCGGACGGTGGTGCGGCTGATGGCGCGGATGCTGCGGCCGGAGCCGGGCGAGTCGATCTACGACCCCACATGCGGCACGGGCGGCATGCTGCTGATCGCGGCGGATGAGATGCGGCGGCAAGGGAAGGAGCACCGGACGCTGCGCCTGTACGGGCAGGAGCGGAACCTGATGACCTCGGCGATCGCGCGGATGAACCTGTTCCTGCACGGGATCGAGGAGTTCGAGATCGCGCGGGGGGACACGCTGGCGGAGCCGAGATTCCTGGAAGGGGACGAACTGCGACGGTTCGACATGGTACTGGCGAATCCGCCGTACTCGATCAAGCAATGGGACCGGAAGGCGTGGGCAACGGATAGGTATGGGCGCAACGTCTACGGCGTGCCGCCGCAGGGGCGGGCGGACTACGCCTTCTTCCAGCACATCCTGGCGAGCCTGGCGGCGGGGAGCGGGCGCTGCGCGATCCTCTTCCCGCACGGCGTGCTCTTCCGGGAGGAGGAGCGGGCGATGCGCTCCGCGATCGTAGCGGCGGACGCGATCGAGGCAGTGATCGGGCTGGGGCCAAACCTGTTCTACAACTCGCCGATGGAGGCGTGCGTGGTGGTCTGCCGGGCATGCAAGCCGGAGGCGCGGCGGGGGCGGGTGCTGCTGATCGATGCGAAGGGCGAAGTAACACGGGAGCGGTCGCAGAGCTTCCTGGAGCCGGAGCACATCGCGCGGGTCGTGGACGCCTACGACCGCTTCACGGACGAGCCCGGCTTCGCGACGGTGGCAACGCTGGCGGAGATCGCGGCCAACAACGGCAACCTGAGCATCCCGCTGTACGTGCGGCCGGCGGCAGGCGAGAACGGTGCCGGCGACGGCGGTGCAGATCTGGCGACGACGCTGCGGGAGTGGGAGGAGAGCGGTGCAACGCTGCGAGCGAGCATGGACGGGCTGTTCGCGACGCTGAAGGAGGCCGGCATTGACGGCTGAAAACGGGCGGACGGGGCTGCCGCCAAACTGGCGGATGGTGACGTTCGGTGAGGCCGTCCGGAACGTGGACGAGTACGAACGCGCGCCACTGGAAGCCGGACTTGAGCGGTACGTTGGGCTGGATCATCTCGATCCAGGATCCCTACATATCCGTCGATGGGGCCTGATCGCCGAAGGGACATCGTTCACGCGTCGTTTCCGAACGGGCCAGGTGTTGTTCGCCAAGCGCCGAGCATATCAGCGCAAGGCGGCAGCGGCGGAGTTCGACGGGATCTGTTCCGGTGATCTCCTGGTATTTGAAGTCCGGTCGGAGACCATGGTTCCCGAGATATTGCCGTTCCTCGTGCAGTCGGATGCGTTCTTTGCTCATGCGCTCCAAACGTCTGCTGGCTCATTGTCTCCCCGTACGCGATGGAGCAATCTGACGACGTACGAGTTCGCGCTGCCGCCGAAAGAGGAGCAGCGGAGGATGGCGGAGTTGCTGTGGGCCTTGGAGGAAAACTACCGCACGACTGAACACTGCGTAGCCAATGCTACCATGCTCGCCAAGAGTCTCTTTGTACACCTGTTGAAGGACGGGACAGGTGCCGCCGATCGGTACTGCCAACACGGACCGTGGGAAGAAGTGTCGCTCGGCGATCTGCTTCTGGCGAGTCCACAGAGCGGCTACTCGGCGGTAGGTGCGGTGACGGATACCGGTCACTACGTGCTCACGTTGACGGCACTTGGCATGAACGGATACCAGCGCGGCTACATGAAACCCGTTCATCTCCGACCGGAAGTAGAAGGAACTCGGTTGAAGGCCGGTGACTTTCTCGTGTCTCGCTCAAATACCATCGATTTGGTTGGTCTGGCAGGCATATTTGACGAGGAGCGCAACGATATCTCTTTCCCGGATACAATGATGAAACTGGCATTGGATGAATCAAGAATTGACAAGCGTTTCCTGCAAGAGGTGATGTTATCTGACATGGGGCGAAAGCACATCAAAATGGTAGCGGCTGGAACGAGTGACAGTATGAAGAAGATCAACCGTCGCGGTCTTGCTTCGCTTCGGTTTCCACTCCCGCCGCTCGAAGAGCAAGGCAGAATACTAGCACACCTCGCCGTCGCTAATACTGCGAGGCAGGCTGCTGCGGCTCGACTAGAGGCAACCAAATCACTGCAAACTTACATCCTGCGCTTATGGTTCCAAGGTGAATCCGGGGCCTTCAAGGAAGGCAGCGCCGCCGACATCTCTGCTTTCACGACTATTGCCGCAGACTCTCCACAGAGGTAGAGATCTACGTCGACGTAGTATCACGCTCCGTTGGTAGGCTGGGTTGCCCGCGCATCTCCGGCTCCTCGATGCGGATATCCGGATGCCGCACGGACAGGAACCGCTCGTCCCAGGTGAGCAGCACGTCGCAGCCAAGGCGCAACGCCGATGCGAGATGAATGGCGTCGTTGGGCCGCAACCCGTACTGACGGCAGAGGCGATTGGCGTTCTCGCCGGTGTTCCGGTCGACGTCAGCGAAGTCGAAGTAGTCGTGCTCGAAGAAGGCGAGGAGCGTATCGTCCTCAGCCCCCGAGAGCGTCGGGCCGGTGCGGGTCTTATGGACCTCGGCAAGCATGAGCGTGGAGATGCCGATGCGGAAGGCGCCTGCTTCGGCATGGCGGAGGATGTGATCCACGATCGGCTTGCACGGCCGGCCGTGGCGGGACTCGCCCTTGATCCAGGAGATGTAGACATCGGCATCCAGGTATGGATACCGATACTGGTCAGCCAACGCGGATGCTCCGGATGTACTCATCCGTGGACAGCGCACCGGTAAAGTCAGGGTCGCTGCCGCCGATCTGCTCGATCGTCGGTAGCTCGTCGTCCCGGCCGAGGGTGCGAATCTCTCGGACCTCGACGCGCATGGGCTCGCCGCGGCCGTTGCGGTAGACGACGCCGGCGACGTTGACGCGCCGTCCCATCACATCCTTCGCGGAGGCGAGCAGGGCATCGGCCCGCTCCGGCGGGAACTTGGAGGTGATCGCCTTGCGCGTGCCGCTCTGATAGACGATGACGTGCGGCCGGCCGTGGATGGAGACGGTCTCGATCTTGCCCTCGACGGAGCCGACGGAGCGACGACGGACCTTGATCAACTGGTCGATGTTGACGGCGGCCCGGGCGGTGAGCTGGACCGTCTTGGATGGACCGCCGACGACCAGACCGGTAGCGCCGCCGCGACCGATGAGCTTGACGAACCGGCGAGCGCGTTGCATGCCGGCCTCGGAGATGTATGGAGGTGTCGCGCCTTCGGCCTCGATCTGCTCGAGGCCGTTGACGAAGGCGGCGGTAACGTCCGGGCCGTAGTTGTGGTCCTCGAGCCGACTCTCGGAGGCGAGCTCCATGACGGCGCTGCCGGTGGCGAGCCCGGCGATCATCCAGTCCAGGCTGCCCTTGGGCTGACCCGAGATGGCGGCATCGAGATCCATAAGGATTTTGACCGCACTATCGAGCGCGGTCACGACGGTGGGGACCGCAATCTGGCCGTCGCGCCCCTTGATCTCGATGCGGAGCGTAGCCATACGGACAATCCCTTGCAACTGGGCACGTTAGAACATTTGTTCCTGGCGGAGTGTGACTAGCGTACCATAGGTTGACGCGGAATCTCAACGCCGCTATGATCGCGTCCTTTGTCGGCTGTGGGATGAGGGGAAGTTTACCGAAGGGAACAGTGTCGAGGCGCTGGTGATCGCCGCGCTCCAGGAAGGCGCGCCGGTCGCCGGCCGGGTCGCCGAGCGGCGTGGTGTGTATGCGCCGGATGCTGATGACGTCGGGCCAGGCTGGGAATTCGTGCCGGCGGATCGGCTCGGGCGGCGCACCGAGGACGTGCTGATCGAGGCGGAGGTGCGCGATGCGCTGATGCGCCTGAACCCGGAGATCGCGGCGCGGCCGGAACTGGCGGACCAAGTGCTCTACCGGCTGCGCGCGATCGTGTTGTCGGTGCAGTCGGATGGTCTGGTGGCGGCGAACGAACGGTTCACGGCCTGGCTGCGCGGGGAACAGTCCATGCCCTTCGGACGCGACAACCAGCATGTGCCCGTGCGCCTACTCGATTTCGATGACATGCGCCGCAACCGTTGTGTGGTGACCCGGCAGGTGACGTTCCGCTCGGGGCAGGAACGGCGTTTTGACGTGGTGCTGTACGTGAACGGCGTGCCACTGGTGGTGGGCGAGGCGAAGACGCCGGTGCGGCCGGCGGTGACGTGGGTGGATGGCGCCGCGCAGATCCAGGACGACTACGAGGTGAACGTACCGGCATTCTTCGTGCCGAACGTCTTCTCCTTCAGCACCGAGGGGAAGACGTACCGCTATGGCTCGATCCGGATGCCGCTCGAGCTATGGGCGCCGTGGCGGGCGGGCGAGGAGGGACTGGAGGCGGCGGGGCTGGCGGAGGTGCGGCGGGCGGTGCGCGCCATGCTGCGACCGTCGGTGGTGCTGGACATCCTCCGACATTTCTGCATCTTCGGCACAGACAAGAGACACCGCAAGATCAAGATCATCCCGCGCTACCAGCAGTACGAGGCGGCAAACCAGATCGTGCAGCGCGTGGTGGAGGGTCGCGTCAAGAAGGGGTTGATCTGGCATTTTCAGGGGTCGGGAAAGTCGCTGCTGATGGTGTTTGCAGCGCAAAAGCTACGCGTGGATCCGGAACTGCGCGCGCCGACGGTATTAATCGTGGTGGACCGGATCGACTTAAACACGCAGATCACGGCGACGTTCAACATGGCGGATGTGCCCAACACGGTGACGACAGAGAGCCGGGCGGAGTTGATGCGGCTACTGGCCGGCGATGCGCGGCGGGTGATTATCACGACGATCCACAAGTTCGCTGAGGCGGGCGGGGTGCTGAACCGGCGCGAGAACATCATCGTGATGGTGGACGAAGCGCACCGGACACAGGAAGGAAGCCTGGGCGATGCGATGCGCGATGCGCTGCCGAACGCGTTCTTCTTCGGGCTCACCGGCACGCCGATCAACACGCGCGACCGCAACACGTTCCGCACGTTCGGCGCGGCCGAGGACGAGCGCGTCTACATGAGCCGCTATTCGTTCGAGGAATCGATCCGGGACGGGGCAACGTTGCCGCTACACTTCGAGCCGCGCCAGGTGGGGCGGATGCGGATCGACCGCGCGGCGGTGGATGAGGCGTTCGCGGCGCTGACGGAGACACTGACCGAGGAGGACCAGGCGGATCTCTCCAAGCGGGCGGCGCGGCTGGGTGTGCTGGTGAAGGCGCCGGAGCGGGTGCGGGCGGTAGTGGAGGACATCGCGCGGCACTACCAGGAGGTGGTGGAGCCGAATGGCTTCAAGGCACAGGTGGTGGCGTTCGACCGCGAGGCGTGCGTGCTCTACAAGGATGCGCTGGACCTGCTGATGTCGCCGGAGAGCAGCGAGGTGGTGATGTCCGTGGGTCAGGGCGATCCGGCGATGTGGCGCACGCGGTTTGGCCGGCCGGCAGCGGACGAGGAGCGGTTGCTGGACCGCTTCCGCGATCCGAGGGACCCACTCAAGATCCTGATCGTGACGTCGCGGCTGCTGACCGGGTTCGACGCGCCGATCCTCCAGGCGATGTATCTGGATAAGCCGATGAAGGACCACACGCTGCTCCAGGCGATCTGCCGCACCAACCGGCCGTTCCCGAAGAAGGACCACGGTCTGATCGTCGATTACCTTGGCGTGTTCGATGACGTGGCCCAATCGCTGAATTTCGACGAGCAGGCGATCCGGGCGGTGATCGGCAACCTGGATCAGTTACGTGCCGAAGTACCGGGGGCGGTGGCCGCGTGCCTGGCATTCTTCCCTGGGGTGGATCGATCCGTCGGCGGATACGAGGGATTGATTGCGGCGCAAGAATGCCTCCCGACAAACGAGCGACGCGATGAGTTCGCGATGGCGTACTCGGTCCTGTCGCGGCTCTGGGAGGCGCTGTCTCCGGATCCGTGCCTGCGCCCGTACCGGGAAGACTACCGGTGGCTGACGCACGTGTACGAGTCCGTCCAGTCGGTGAGCGGCACCGGTCGATTACTCTGGCATGCACTCGGCGCGAAGACGATCGAGCTGATCCACGAGAACGTGCATATTGAGGCAACGAGCGACCAACTGGAGACACTGGTGCTGGACGCGGGCGTGCTTGAGGAACTGGTGGAGCGCGCCGATCCGCGCACGGCCCAGGAGATCGAAATCCGGATCGTAGCGCGGCTGCGGCGTCACCAGAACAATCCCGTGTTCGTGGCGCTCGGGGAACGGTTGGAGCGACTACGCGAACGACACGAGCGCGGGCTGCTGAACAGCATCGAGTTTCTCAAGCTGCTACTGGAGCTCGCGCGGGATGTGGTGTATGCCGAACGGGAAGCGGATCCGGTGGAGGTCCAGGACCAAGGCAAGGCGGCGCTGACGGAACTGTTCCTGGAGGTACGCACGCCGGAGACGCCGGTGATGGTCGAGCGCATTGTCGGCGATATCGACGAGATTGTGCGTATCGTGCGGTTTCCGGGATGGCAACACACGGTGTCGGGCGAGCGCGAGGTGCAACGGGCGCTGCGCCGGACGCTACTCAAGTATGCTCTGCACCGCGAGCAGGAGCTGTTCGATCGAGCATACGGCTACATCAAGCAGTATTACTAGCGGCTAGGTGGACGCCGGGCGCGGCGGGCCGGCCGGTATGGTGATGCGGGATAATGAGACGGGATATGGACCGATGTCGATTGGATGACGGCCAAGAGAAGTGGAGCGCGCGATGGGGCAGCGGATGATCTCGGTTGACATCGTCACTCACTCACTGGGTTTACCGACCGCCGCACGAGGAGGCACCATCGATGCAGGTTGAAGAGATTCGATCGCTGTTCGCGTACGACCGATGGGCGACGCGTCGGGTTCTGGCGGTGTTCGACGGACTGGACCCGGCTGTGTGGACGCGGACGAACGCGATCGGCGACCGCAGCCTCGGAAGCGTCCTCGTCCACCACCTGGGCGCCTCACAGCGCTGGCGCATTGGCTTGCAAACTCAGGGTAGCGAAGAGGGCCCGGAGCCCGAACGCGAGCCGCTGCCGACGATCGAGGAGCTGCGCGAACGCTGGGACGCCGAGTGGGCCGCAGTCGATGCCTGGCTGCCAACCGTCACGGACGACTTCGTCGGGTATGTCTATGAAGGGGTGCCGGTCTGGCAGATGTTGGTGCACGTCGTGAACCACGGCACGCAGCACCGGGCGGAAGCGGCGGTGCTGCTCACTGCCGCGGGCCGATCGCCCGGCGAACTTGACCTGATCAACTACGCCGAGGAGCAGGCCGGGGTTGCCGGCAGGGAGTCGTGACGTAGTCCCTGTACTGGCTGGCGTCCGTGCTGCCACGCCAATTCATCGCAACTGGACCAGAGGGATGAGTAGATCTCGGACTTCTTGAGGGCCAATTCTCAAACACTCCACGGAGTTCGGCAGTGGGTAATCGGCAGCCGGTAATCGGGACGGCAGCGCGGCGCTCGTTGGTTGATGGGCGGATTATGCTGCGGCGGTGGGCCGGCCGGTATGATGAGCGGAAGAGTCGTGTGAAAGGTGGGATGAGGTGATGACGTGACCGTCGACAATGGTCAGACGATCGCCGCTGATCAGCAGCCCATGACCGTCAACGAAGCGTCGGATAGGTACCCGGGTCAGTGGATCCTGATGCGGGTACTGGAGACGGACGAATATGATGAGCCGGTATCCGGTCTGATCGTAACCACGGGACCGACGCGTGATAGCATCCAAGACGCGGTTATGGAGCACGTGGTACGAAGGCGTGATGGTCACTACTTCGTATTCTCCGACCTCAAGCGCATTAGCTCTCGGAGGGAGTGGGAGGAAATCATGGAGCGTGCGATGGAGCGGGAACGATATGGTCGCAGGAAGCGGCGATGAGTTCTCGGTCGAAACTTACACTCACACAACCGGCTTGATCGCCGTCCGCTTAAGAGTTGGTCCTATTTACAGCCTGCCGCTGGTCATCAACACCGGCTACCAGTTCTCCTGTGTGAGGCCAGGTGTGCGCGACTCGCTCGTCGCGCTCGGTCATCTTCGGTCGAGCGGCGGTCGCACCAACGAACATCACCAAATCG
>JBFXAN010000039.1:0-45665 GCA_050184225.1 Dehalococcoidia bacterium
CATCGCGCCAAGACCTTCCACGGCTTGCTCACCCGCGTGATGGCCAAGCTCGCCGCGCTCACGTTTCGCGCCGTCTGGCAGCAGGCAGGCGTCGATCTCGAGTGAACTCACATCAGTCGCCTAAGGTCGCCGGCGAGTTGGCCTCCCCAGACGAAGTCGCGACGGTACTCCAGCTCGCAGCTCCAGCGCGGTCGCAGGACGTTTCATCGTCGTTCTCGTCGTTCGCTGACTCAGTCGGACAGCCACCTCCTCCGCTGCAGTTGCAGCCGCCGGTCCCACCCGTACCGCTTCCCGATATCCCTAACCCCTTCGACGGGCTCGACGTCCTCAACCCGCGTACCTGGGCAAGCGACCTCGTCCACGCCCTGCTTACCACGATCGGCGAGGCGCTGATCACCGCGATGCGCGGCTTCACCGACTGGGCGCTTGGCGTCGGCGATGGTTCGCTCAATTTCGTCACACGCACGCCGGCCGAGGGCACCTACGCCAGTCCGACTGTCCGCAGCCTCTGGGACTACTCGCGCGCACTTGTCAACGCCGCCTTCGCCGTGATCGTGCTGTGGGGTGGCCTCAACGTCATGGTGAAGGAGCATACCCGCAGCCCGTATCACGAGGCAATGGAGCTGCTGCCCCGCCTGCTGCTCGGCGCCCTCGGCGCCAACCTCTCCCTCTCCTTTGCCCGCTTCCTGATCGACCTGAACAACGCCGTCGCCGCCGGCGTCGGCCAGGTCGGCCTGCCCGGCTATGACCAGGCCACGCCGACGCAGGAGGGGATCGCCCTCATCATCACGGCGCTGGCATACGGGATCGTGTCGATCCTGCTCGTCCTACAGATGCTCATGCGCCTCGCGCTGCTCGACCTGCTCATCATCCTCTCGCCGGTGGCGATGCTGCTCTGGGTGTTGCCGCAAACGCAAGGTTGGTTCCGCTGGTGGGTCGACCTCTTCCCGGTGACGGTCTTCCAGCAAGCGATTCAGGTGATGACGCTCCGACTTGGTGCCTCGCTCATGGTCGAGCTGACGCCGGGCAGCGTCTCGAACGCCACGCTCACGCTATTCCTGGGCATCGCCGTCTGCTGGCTGACGTTGAAGGTGCCGTCGCTCCTTCATCGCGTGAACCATCGCGCTGGCATGGGCTCAGTGGTGAGTCTCGTCCTTATCAGCCGTGCCGTCGGCGGAGTCATCACGGGCGCCGGTGGTGCGGTCGGATTAAGGGGCACGCTCGCTGCTGGAGCGAATCGTGGTGGCGGTCCGCGACCGGGTGCTCAGCGGGGAATGCCGTAGGACGCAGGAGGGTGTGATGGTTGGTGCGGATTCCGGCGCTGGCAACACGCTCGGTGGTATCGACAAGGAAGGCCTCACGGTGGCCGGCGTGCTCGCCGCGCTCGTCCTCCTCCCCGCCCTGCTCCTCGCCGGAGCGCTCGGCGGGCTCGCGCAGGACAGTACCGCCACCGGTCCGTCAATGCCGCCGTCCGCGACGGCGCTCACAGAGATACCGCCGGATCAGCTTGCGGTGATGCAGCGGGTTGGCGGTGAGATGGGCATCCCCTGGCAGATTCTCGCCGCGATCGCCAAGGTCGAGTCCTTCTTCGGCCAGAATATGGCCACCTCGTCGGCGGGCGCGATCGGCTACGGCCAGTTCCTGCCCTCGACCTGGGCCGCCTACGGTCGCGGCAGTGATCCCTACAACTTCCACGACGTGATCCCGGCGATGGCGCGCTACCTGCTCGACCACGGCGCCCCAACCGACCTGCGCCGCGCCCTCTACGCGTACAACCATTCCTGGGAGTACGTCGATACGGTCCTCGGGCACGCCGCCGCCTTTGGTCCAGACGGTGCAGCACGAGCTCCAGTCGCACCCGCAGCGAACAGTACAACGGGCGTCCTCGGACGGACGTTGGCTGCTGCCCTGACCCAGCAAGGCAAGCCCTACGTCTGGGGTGCTGCCGGCCCCGACGCGTTCGACTGCTCTGGGCTCGTGCAATGGGCCTTCAAACAGGCGGGTGTTGTCGCGCCACGGACAGCCCAGCAGCAGTTCGACTGGGCACGGCCAATTAGCCTCACTGCGGTGGAACCGGGTGACCTCCTTTTCTTCGAACACACCTACCCATCCGTCGAGCGCATTACCCATGTCGGTCTCTACGCCGGCAACGGCCAGATGCTGAACGCTCCAGCGGCCGGCGCTTTCGTCCGGATCGAGCCGATGGACACGCCTTACTGGCGCAGCCACTTCGCGGGCGCCGGACGGCCCGCCATCGCCGGTGTCCCTGGTGCGCCGCTCGTACTGCTGCAGGAGGTGCGGCAATGACAGGGACCAGATGCGCCGCCGTCCTCGTGGTTGGTCTCGCCGGCATGCTCCTGACGCTCGCGGGCATTAGTGCCTGGCAGGGGACCAGTCGCCTCCGCGACCGTGGGGGTGACCGCGCCCAGGTAGAGGCTGCGGCGCGGGCGTTCGTGAAGGCGTACGGGTCATTTGACGCCCGCGATCTGGATGGTTACCGCGATAACCTGCTCGCGCTCAGCACTGGAAGCCTGCGCGACAGCCTGGCTGGGTCCGAGGTCGATCCCCAGGCAGTCGCGCGGAACCGCACGGTCCGCACCTGGGTGACGTCCGTCGAGGTGACGGCGCTTTCTGGCGGGCAGGCAGCGGCGTCCCTCACGACCGAGCAGGAGCGGACGGACATCGATCCCGCCTCTGGTCATCAGCGTGCGGAACTTGTCCGCCAGCAGGTGACCTGTCGCCTGACGCGGGTGGAAGGTCGCTGGCTGGTGGCGGAGTACCGGCTGCTCAGCGAGCACCGGCAAGGCCCGGGAACAGGCAGCTAGGGCCACCGAGGAAAGGAGGAGACACCGGTGGACGAGATCAACCGACTGTTCACCAACCTGCTCGACATCGGCCTCGGCGTGGGCGTTACCGTCGCCGCCTTCTTCGTCATGTGGGGCGCCTTCCTCTATATGTCGGCTGGAGGCAGCCCCCACCAGATGGAGCGGGGCAAGTCCGCGATCGTCAACGCGCTCGTCGGCCTCGCCATCGTCCTGATGGCGCGTGTCATCGCCGAGATGATTCAGCAGGCAATGCAGGGATAGGAGCAGCAGATGCAACCACATGAGATCCCGACCCATTTGGGCGTGGAGGACCGCGCGTTTCTTGGCCTGACCATGCGCCAGCTGATGACCGCCGCGGTCAGCCTTGCCCTGGCCTACGGCGCCGCTACCGAACTGCCCCTACCGGGACCAGTGCGGCTCGTGGCCGCCGGCGTGGGGTTGATGGCGGGGATACTCCTGACACTGTGGCAGCCGGCAGGGCGACCGGTGGATGTGTGGGCCTTCATCCTCCTCCGCTACTGGGCCACGCCGCATGTCGCCGTCTGGCGTCCCCGCCCGATCGAGGCAGCCGACGACGACCAGCACGTCATACCGATGCCCTCGGTGCGACTGCCGCATCCCAGCTGGCACAGCACCGCCACGGCTGGACCGAGTGATCTGCCTCATGCAGCAGCTGAGCAGCGGTCCTGGAGGTGAGCAGCGATGGCTGACATCAAGCGATCCTACGGCAGCGTCCAAGAACTCCTGCCGATTGAGGATATTCACGGCGACATCCTCTGCCTACGCGGCGACGAGTACCGAGCGGTGATCGAAGCCGGAAGCGTCAACTTCGCGCTGAAATCGGAGACCGAGCAAGAGGCGATTCTCGCCGGCTACCGGAGCCTGCTTAACAGTCTCACCTTCCCGATCCAGATCCTCATCCGCATCGTGCCGACCGATGTGGAGCGATACCTGGCGGCCTTGCGCTGCGAGCAGGCGCCGGGCGCGACGCTAGCACGACTGGCGCTGGACCACGAGGCGTTCGTCCGCCGGCTGGCACGGCAGCGAACCTTGCTCGAACGACGGTTCTACGTGGTGGTTCCCTCGGGCATACAGCCATGGCCGGGACCGCGATCACTCCTGCCTTGGCGGCCGCGAGCGCAGACGCGGCTGGATCAGACCCTGGCTGCCGCCACACCACAGCTCATCCTCCGCTGCGACGACCTCATGCAGCGGCTCGCGGGATTTGGGGTATCGGCACGGCGGCTGACAGGAGAGGACCTCGCGGGGCTGTGCTACGCGATGCTCACATCGGACCTTGCCCGCATTCAGCCGCTGGCGCGCAGTCCATGGCCGGTCGTTATCACCAGCCGCTCCGACCAGGAGGCAACAAATGGAGACTAAACGCCGTGGATGGCTTGCACGAAATAGAGTCACCGGCGCAGATGGTACTGCGGGTCGGGTTGCCGTCGCCAACGTGGCTGCGATGCAGCGCGGCGCGCGTTCAGCGCCCGATCTTGTCGCGCCGGCCGCACTCGAGCTGCACCGCACGCATTTGCGGCTTGACGACGAGCTGGTGCGCGTGCTTGCCCTGACGGAGTACCCACGCACAGTCTACCCGAACTGGTTGGGACAGCTCATCGAGTTCGACGAACCGCTGGAGTTGTCGCTGCACCTCGAACCGCTCGACTCCGGGGCCGCGATCCGGCGGCTGACCCACAAGCTCGTCGAGCTGCAATCCTCCCGGCTCTTCGACGCCCGCGGTGGCCGCATCGCCAACGCCGAGCGCGAGGTTGCATATGAGGACATCGAGCGGCTGCGCGACGCACTGCAGCGTGGCGAGGAGCGGGTGGTCTCGGCGGGGCTTTATTTGCTGCTCCGGGGCGCCACACCCGCTGCGCTCGGCGACCGCACCCGCCGACTTGAGTCCGCGTTGGGCGGGATGCTCGCCGCCTCTCGGCCGGCCACCTTCGAGCACCTGCCTGGTCTGGTCGCCTGCCTCCCGGCGGGACGCGACGCGCTGGGGCGGCGTCGCAACCTCGATACGACGAGCGCGGCGACGATGCTGCCCTTCACCGCGAACCACCTCTCAATGGATCGGGGCATCCTCTACGGTCTCGGCGTGCACAGCCACTCGCTCGTGATCTTCGACCCGTTCGCGCGTGAGCTGGAGAACGCGAACAAGGTCGTCTTCGCCAAGAGCGGCGCGGGCAAGTCCTACGCCTGCAAGGTGGAGGCGCTCCGGGCGTTGCTCCTGGGCATTGACTACTACGTGATCGACCCGGAGGACGAGTACCGGCGGCTCTGTGACGCGGTGGACGGTCAGTACGTCGGGCTCTCCGGTACCTCGCCGCAGCGCATCAACCCCTTCGACCTGCCACCACACGCCTTAGCCTCCGCCGCAGATGACGCCACGATGGGGAGTGAGCCAGCGCGTGACCCACTCGCCGAGCAGATCCTTGCCCTCCAGGGGTTGCTTGGGCTGATGCTTGCTGACCGCCACCGACCGCTGGATCAGCGCGAGAAGGGTGCACTCGACACCGCGCTGTACGCGACCTACGACCGAGTGGGTATCACCGCCGACCCGCGCACGCACGCACGGCCGGCGCCGGTCCTGCGCGACCTCGCCGACGTGCTCCAGGAGCAGGGCAACCCCTACGGCCTCGCCGACCGGCTGGCGAGGTACATCGATGGCAGCCTCGGCCACGTCTTCTCCTCGCGCACCAGCGTCAATCTCGACCGGCCCCTGGTGGTGTTCGGCGTGCGCGACCTGGAACCCGAGCTGCGGCCGCTCGGCATCTACCTGATCGCCGGCTACATCTGGCGCCAGGTGCGGAGCCGCCGCCAGCGCCGCATGCTCCTGATCGATGAGGCGTGGTCGTTGGTCCAGCACGAGGAAGGAGCACGGTTCCTGGCAGCAATGGCTCGTCAGGCGCGCAAGCACTACCTCGGCCTGACCACCGTCACCCAAGATGTCGAGGACTTCCTGGCGACGCCGGAAGGGCATACCGTGCTCGCCAACTCGTCGGCACAACTGCTGATGCGGCAGGACGCCTCGACGATTGAGACGGTCGCCAACACGTTCCACCTGAGCGCTGGGGAGCGCCAGTTCCTGCTGTCCTGCGGCAAGGGGGAAGGGCTCTTCGTCGCGCGCGGCACGCACATTGCCCTACGGATTGTCGCGAGCCCACAGGAGCACACCCTCGCCACCACCGACCCCGCCGAGCTTGCGGATGGAGGAGATGCACGGTGACGCACGACATCGAGCTCCTCAAGCTCCAGAACCCAATCGAGCGCGTGGTGGCCAGCTATGGCGTGGCATTGCGGCGGAGCGGCACGCATCTGATCGGTCGCTGCCCGTTCCACCGCGACACGCGGCCGAGTCTGGTCGTCTACCCGGACACGCGTAGCTTCTTCTGCTTTGGCTGCCGCGCCGGCGGTGACGTGATCGACTTTGTCCGGCGTGCGTGTGGCCTCAGCTTCCGGGAGGCGGTTGATCGATTGAACGGAGGACAGATCCGTAGGAGCGATCGCCCAGAGACCGACGAGCAGCCGTCGTCGAATGATCAGGTGGTCCTCACGGCCGCGTGCGATGTGTATCACGCCGCGCTCCTGCAGAGCCGGCGGGCCCAGCGCTATCTGGCCGATCGCGGCATCGACCTCGACGTGGCCCGTCTCTGCCGGCTCGGTTATGGGGACGGTACCGCGCTCCGTACCTATCTCGAACGCTCCCGGCTCGGCTTCGGGCGGGCACGCGACCTTGGCCTCGTTGGCGCCCGCGGCGTCGAGACAATGACAGGGCGGCTCGTCGTGCCGGAGCTGCGTGGCGGGCAATGCGTCTGGCTGGTCGGCCGGGCGCTGAACGACCGCTACCCGAAGTACTGGGGCATCGCGCGGCCGAAGCCGATCCTCGGCACCGAGCGGGTCCAGGGCCGCTCCCATGCCATCCTCACCGAAGGGCCATTCGACTACCTGACCGGGGTGCGGTGGGGCCTGCCGATCGCGGCGCTGATCGGCACGTATGTCCGCCCCGAGCGACTCGCCGTCCTCGCCGCCGCGCAGCGTGTCGTGCTATCGCTCGACACCGACCCGCCGGGGCGGATCGCGGCGACGGAACTGGCCACGCGGTTGGGTGATCGAGCGCAGGTGCTGCATCTTCCTGGGGGCGTCAAGGATCTGAACGAACTCGGCCAGCACGCTGATGGGCGAGCTCGCTTCCTCCAGCTACTGCACACCGTCGAGCCGGATGAGCGGATGTGGCGCGTCGGGGATGGAGTTGGAGAGCAGGCCGAAGGAGGCGATCATGCGCTGGAAACCGGTTGACTCGCCGACGCTGCTGGTCGAGGTAGTGCCTTCGCGCTGGGACGACGAGCCAGTGGCACGGGCCCGCGCGATGCTCACCGGGCTGGCCGGTGTGGCAGACGTCGCGCTGGAGTACACCGTCACGGCGGACGGTGCGCGGTTCTTCCTTCGGGCAGCGAGTCGAGCAACGATGGATCGGGTGGTGGCGCAGCTTCGCGCGCACTACCCCCAGGCCCAACTGCGGCCGCTCGACCTGCGAGCGCGGCCGGATGCCGATCCGCTGCGGCGCGGTCTGGGAGAGACCGTCGCCGGCCGCGAGGTGCGCTTGGATCGGACCGCTGCCCTGCCGCTTGCCGGTGCCGGCACCGACGACCGTCGCGACCGCGCCCGGACGGCTGATCCATTTGCCGGCATTCTCAGCGCCGCCGCCGGCGCATGGCCAGGCCAGCGCGTCGTCGGCCAGGTCGTGCTCGCGCCGGCGCCCGGTGCGTGGAGTCAGCGGCTCGCGGCACGGTACGCCGTCCAGCGTCGAGCAGGACTTGCATCGCGACGCCCGCCGCAGCCGGCCAGCTTCGACCTGCTGCCACTTGTGGCCCTCCTCGCACTGGGAGGCTTGGGGTTGCGTGGCTACCTCTGGTACGAGCAGGGACAGACACTCCCCCTGCTGGCCACGCTGGTCGGGCTGCTTCTTGGCTTGCCGCTGCTGGCGATCGTGGCAGCGCGCGTGGTTGGCCGGGAGCAACCAGCCGCGGAGGTCGTGCAGGAGAAACTCTCCACGCCGGTGCTCGCGGTCCATTGCCGCGTCGTCGCGCTCGGCGCCAGGGACGAGCATCAGCAAGAGGCACTTGTCGAACGTGTGACGCGCGCGATGCGCGCGTTCGATCACCCGAGCGGGAACACATTGCGCTCCCGACACTGGCGGGGGGATCCGGCACGGCTCTACGTCCCGACCGGCCTGCTCCGCCGTCCGGACCTGCTTAATGCTGCCGAGGTCGCCGGCCTCTGGCACCTGCCACATCATCCAAGCGCGGTACTCTATCGCGTGCGAGCACGGCGGCTCCTGCCGCCGAGGGACAGCTTCGATTGGGGCTGTCGCGTCGGCACGTCGCAGCACCAACAGCTGAGCCACGTGGTCCACATACCGCCCGCGCTCCTCTTCCGCAATCACCTCGTCGTCGCCAAGACACGACGGGGGAAGTCCACCTTCATGCTTCACGCCGCCCGCTACCTGATGGAACATCTGGCTGCGAGCGACGAGCGCCTCTGCCTCGTTGTCATCGACCCGCACCAAGACCTCGCCGAATCCGTCCTGGGGAGTGTGCCCCATGGCATCGAAGAGCGCGTCGTCTACCTGAACCTCGCCGATGGAGAACGACCGGTCGGGCTGAACCTCCTTGACACGGATCTTTTCCCTGACCGTGACCGTACGGCCGAGAACATCGTGACGATGCTGCGTCGGTTGTGGCCGGACAACTGGGGACCGCGGATGGAAGGGGCGTTACGCGCCGCGGTCACCTCCCTGCACGAGGCGAACCAGATCCGCGCCACAGACGCACGGTACACCTTGTTGGACGTGACGCCGATGCTCACGAGCGTCGCCTTCCGCGAAGAGGTGCTGGCGCAGGTGCGCGACCTCGCACTGCATGGCTGGTGGGTAGAGAACTACGACCGCCTCGCCCGCGCCTTCCAGCAGCAGATCGCCAACCCGGTCACGACGAAGATCGGACGCTTCCTCATAGGCGAGGCGAGTCGCTTTCTTCTCGGACAGGCGCGCTCATCCATCGACCCGCGTTCCCTGCTCGACGGCGGCGTGCTCGTCGTGAACGCGGCCGTAGGGCGGCTGGGAGAAGGCGCTGCCGGGCTGCTCGGCGCGACCCTGCTCAACCTGCTCGGCCTGCTCGTCGAAGAACAGGTAACGCTCCCCCAAGCGCGGCGCACCCGAGTCGTTTGCCTCGTTGACGAGTCGAGCGTCCTCGGCGCGGCAGACTACCCTCGGATGCTCGGCGAACTGAGCAAATATGGGATGAGCGTCATGCTCATCACCCAGTCCCTCGCCCGGCTCGATGCCATCGATCGGCAGCTGCGTCCGACCGTCTTCGCAAACATCGACGGCCTCACCGTCTTCCAAGTGAGCGCGGAGGATGCGGCGGCGCTCGCCCCGGAACTCGGGGCCGAGCTGGCGGAAGACGACCTCACCGACCTCGATGACTATACCTGCTACGCCCGCTGGTGGGCGAATGGTCGGCGCCCGGCAGTGTTCTCACTTCAACTCGACCCACCACCGCCATCGAATGTCGAGCGGATGCGGCGGATCGCCGCATTGTCGGCCGCACGGTACGGTCGCCCGCACGCAGAGGTACGGCGAGCGATCGACGCCGTGCTGCGGCTCCGTCAGGAACGACGCCCGCAACGAGGTGCGGGCGCGTCCGGCGGCCAGCTCGCGCTGTGGCACGACGGCGAGGGCGATAGCGGCGGCGGCGATGAGACAACTCATCCTACGGAGCACATCAATCCTGTGGTTCCTGCAAAAGCGAGGCGGAGTCATGCACGGAGTAACGCCACCAAGAAGCGGTAACACCAGCTCAGTGGGAGCGATGCTCCACTGGCTGGCCTGCTTGCCACTGCTCGAAGAACACCATCTGACGATGCTGGTCGGGACCGACGCCTGGACGACGCGGGAGGTACTGCGCGAGCTGCACGGGCAAGGCTGGGTCACCTCGCTCGTGCTCGATAGCCCGGAGTTCGCGTCGCCGCGGCGCCTGTATTGCTTGACCGATGCTGGCATCGCCGCGCTTGCCGAGGCGCTCCGGCTCACACTCACCGAGGTCCGCCAGCGTTATCCCGTCGGCAATCAAGAACGCTCCGTCCACATCACCCGCGCCGAGACGGCCGTCGGTATCGCCAGTTTCGCGGTAGCGCTCCGCAACATGGACGAGACTGAGGAAGTCCACGTGCGGAGCAGTCATTGGACGCCTCACCCCGGACGGCCGTCAGACCCGCCAGCCGTGGAAGCGCATGGATGCCTCCATGCGGGCGGAACAACGGCTCGTTTCGTGCTGGTGTGGGACCGAGCGGCCGCGCCGGCAGCCCATCGACGAGGGCGGGTCGCTGCTTGGTACCGCGCCGACGAGGGTGTGTATCGGGATATCAGCGGGCGTCTGCCATCGCTGCTCGTTGTCTGCCCCGATGAGCGGACGCTCCAGCATTGGACGATCGCGGTCGAGCGAGGGGCAGACCGTCGAGCCCGGAACATGATACCTCTCCACCTCGCCACGATCGCAGAACTCGCTGCACAGGGGCCGTTCGGGGCGTGCTGGCGGCAGCCAGGAAGTGGGCATCCCGTCCACCTTGCCGATTGCCTCGCGTGGCGACTCACCACGAGCGCGTGCATCGAGACGTCAACCGCGTCGCCGGCAGCACTTCCGGTGGCGAGAACAGAGCGAGACAGCGAGCGGCAGGATGGCACCCGGAGGGGCGGCGGAGCACTCGCACAGTCCGGGGACCCTCGCAGGCGGGCAACACGAGCGGAACGTTGGGCGGCGCTAGCCATCGGGCTGAGCGCCACGCAGAAGACGTTGCTGGAGTGGGTGGCTCACCACCCACTGCTCCCGGCGACGCATCTTGCCTCCCATCTGGCGCTGTCCACACCGTCCGTAACAGGGTTTCTCGAGGAGTTGGCCCGTTCAGACCTAGTTACGATCGATCGCACCGAACTCCCCCGCAGCCCGAACGAACGCCGGTACGTGCTCTCTGCGGATGGAGCTGCGTTTCTGGCGGCACGCGACGGTGTACCGGTGGGCGTGTACCTCCGAGAGGGGGTGATGGCCGCAGATGATGTGGAGGTCGGTGCGCGCCGTGCCACGCGTCCTGGCGCTGGTGCAGGCACGCCCGTTCGCCTTGGCCACCTTCGACGCCACCTGGAACACACCATCGGTGTTCAGCGATTCGCGCTGGCGCTGACGCAGGAGGCAGCGCGCCAGCGCGCGTTCGGTTGGGACCACCGACTCCTCGCCTGGCTGAACGACGCCGAAGGACAAGTCTGGTTTCGTGATGGCGGGCGGACGCATCACATCTGGCCCGACGGCCGCTTCTGGTACCGCGCCAACGGTGTGGTGTATGACCTCCTGCTGGAATGGGATCGGGGCCTCGTGCGCCACCGCGATTACGCCCGCAAGTTCGCGGCATATGCAGCGTATCTGACCGCGCAGCAGACATCTCAAGGTGGTCAGCTGCGTCTGGTCGTGGCGACGACTGAGGCCGCCGCTTCACGGGTTCGCGCTGTGGTTGCTGCCGCGTCCCAACACTGCCCTGAGCTCGAAGGAGTCACGCGGATCATCAGCCATCGTGTCGTCGAGGAGGGCCGGATCACAGCCGTGCTCTGATCGACGCCGCCGGAGGCGGTATCCCAACGGACTCCGCACCAGGGGGATGTCCTAAGACCTCCTGACATCGCAGCCTCCGGATCCCGAACAGAACGGCATGACCTTCGGTGATGGCTCGTCGGCGACCGGTTTGGTCGTTCTTGTCGGCATCAGGTGCGACACAATGGAAGAGATCCGTGGTGGAGTGCAGACGACGGGTGACTGGGACAGTCCCCTTGACACCCGCTTGGAACAGGCGTTGACAGTGCTCGGCGGCATCCTCCGAGATATCGCGGTCAATACGTCCCCTGAGGCCGCGCTGGCTACTGACCACGTCGCGCGAGAGTCCTATCCACCCCCGGACAGTTCGACGAGCGCCAACGTTACAATCGTCGGCGGGAGCTTGGGCGATCGTACCGATCGCGGCTCACTACCGCCAGCGCAACCCTAACTGGGCCACCTGGATGGTCGTGGTAGGCTCGAGATCGTCCACCGTCTCAGTGGGCCAGATGGTCCAGATGCCCGCTCTGACCGAGTCAGCGGTCGGCTCGATCAATCGAAATCGGCTATCCAGGCTGATGTGGCACGCTCAGAGCACCCGTCGGGAGACGACAATCGGCAGGGTTGACCGGCGGCGAGCGTCCCGTTCAGAGGGCCCAGCACCGGCGTGCCACACTGGTGTCCGTGCGCCGTGGCGCATGTGGCGTCGCATGGATCAGTGAGAGGGAACAGACACTCAACAGCGACAGTGAGGCGATCATGAGAACGGGAAAGGGCTACACCACCGGACAGCAGCTGCGGGCAGCAGCCTACATTCGGGTGAGCAGCGAGGAGCAGCTCGAGGGGCACAGCCTCGACGCCCAGCGGCGCGCCATCGAAGCAGCGTGCGCCGAGCGTGGCTGGACCGTCGTCACGTGGTATGCGGATGAAGGCGTCTCCGCCCACACGGACGACATCGGCAAACGACCGGCGTTCCACCGGATGGTGGAGGACGCCAAGCGCCATCGCTTCGACGCGGTCATCGTCCATAAGCTCGATCGGTTTGCCCGCAGTGTGGTCGTCGCCCTCGGCACGTTCAAGCTGCTCAACGACCTTGGCATCAGTTTCCTCTCGCTGTCGGAGCAGGGGATGGACTTCACCACGCCGATGGGCAAAGTGATGTTCGGCATGCTCGCCCTGCTCGCCGAGTATTACAGCGAGAACCTCGGCCTCGAGATCAAAAAGGGTAAGGCGGAGCGCAAGGCGAAGGGGTTGCATAACGGGTTGGTGCCGTTCGGCTACCAGAGCGTAGACGGTGGCGTCGCCAAGGCGGATCCGACGACGCAGGATGGCGTGGTGCTCGCCTTTGAGATGGCAGCGGCAGGCAAGAGCCTGCGCGAGATTGCCCAGGCACTGAACCTGCGCGGCTACCGGACGGCCGGGAATATGAGGCGGGGCACCTTCACGAAAGACACGGTCCGCGATATGCTCGGGAACCGGTTCTATCTCGGCCATCTGCCGGTGTTCGAGCCGGGGACACGTCGCCGCGTACGGGAGTGGCAGGACGGCCAGCATCCGGCGCTCATTGACATCGCCCTGTTCGAAGCGGCGAGGCAAGCGATGCGGCAGCGCGCGACCGCCGCGAAGGCGGACCGCCGCAACGCGAGGATTTACAGCCTTTCTGGGTTGCTGCGCTGTGTGCACTGTGGCGAGCGCATGCGCGTCCTGCACAACAAGGATGGGCGGGTACGCTACTACTGCCGCAACAAGTCGCAGGGGCTTGGCTGCAGCGGACGCGGCTCCTATCTCGACCTGTACGAGGAGCAGATTGTCGACGACCTGGCGGCGTTCCTGCTCCCGGAGGCGTGGAAGCCGATCGTGCTGGAGGAAGCAGCACGCCCGCTGCGGCGTGACGAGGATGTCGACGAGCAGCGCCGGCAGTTGCAGGCCCGCCTCGCCCGGCTCAAGGATCTCTACGCCTGGGGCGACCTGACGCGGGAGGAGTACCAGGCCGAGCGGGATATGGTCGAGCGAGACATGCTGCGCCTGGCGCCCGCCGAGCAGCGCACCGCACAACTCGAACGGCTGGTGACGTACGTGCAGAATCTGCCAACCGCGTGGCGTGACGCGACGCCGCACCAGCGCAATCAATTGGCCAACGTCATCTATGAAGAGATCTGGGTGGACGGACCGTTGGTGGAGTATGTGAAGCCCCGGCCCGAGGTGGAACCACTGTTCCAGGTCAGGACCGGGGCGGCGCAGCCACTGCTCTCTAACGAGTCAGTCGTCACACCGAAAAGTGGCAGAGGCGACCCCGATGGGATTCGAACCCACGATCTCCACCGTGACAGGGTGGCATGTTAGACCGCTACACCACGGGGCCATAGCTGCGTGAACGCCATATGAGCGTAGCCTGTCCAACGGCAGACTGTCAATTCCAGCACGCATTCAGCACGCACGCGCGCACGCGCGGGCGACGGTGATCTCAGCGCGTCGGAACGAACCGCATCGAGAGCGAATTCACGCAGTGGCGCGTGTTCTTGGCGGTCAACCGCTCACCAAGAAAGACGTGACCCAGGTGTCCGCCACAGGCAACGCACTCGATCTCAACCCGATAACCATCGGGGTCGGGAAGCCGCCGCACGGCGCCGGGAATCTCATCGTCAAAGGCCGGCCAGCCGCACCCCGCGTCAAACTTATCATCCGATCGATACAGCTCGGCGTTGCAGCGCCGGCATATGTACGTGCCGGCCTCAAAGAAGTCGTCGTATTCACCCGTGAACGGTGGTTCCGTGCCTTTCGACTCGATCACATACTTTTCGCGGGGTGTTAGCTCGTTGAACTTCGTCGCGTCCATGGTCCAGCCTTTCTCACTCCGGCGTGCTTGCCTTCAGTGTACAGGCAGTTACCCGAGTCGGGGGCACGCCGTCTCGGCCCGCGCTCGCTCCTTCCGACGACGGCCTTCTAGACTCTAGACTGAGGTTCGACAGGACGCGTGCCGGACGGGGTGAGGAGGTCGAAGGTGGAGCAGGCTGAGATGCGGACGGCGCAGACACGATTTCTGCGGGCGGTGCATGCCCTGGCGATCAGCACTGAGTCATTGCAGGAGCGTGTGGGCGCCGCCTGGTTGGAGCTGATGGCCCTGCGGCGCGACGACCTGCCGCCGGCACTGCACGAGGCGTTCGCCGATGTCGAAGACGAGATGCTCGCCGCTCCGGACGACGTGACCACCGTGACCGATGAGGCGGCGCTCGCTGCCGCCGAGCGCATCCTCCGGCTCGCTATCGAACTGTTGGGCAGCTAAACGGCGTCCCAGACGATACCAAGCGGATGTTCAGGCGGCTTTCGGTTCCAGACCGAGCGTCACCTGGCCGATGAACTCGTAGGCAACGTTGACGCCGAGTGGATGCATGAAGGGACCGGCGCGCACGTCGCGGTAGAGGCGGGAGAGGGGATGCTTCGCCATAAAGCCGGCGCCACCGGACATGGTCATCGCCCGGTCGACGATCCGGATCGCGGCCAGGTGGACAAAGGTTTTCGCGCTCTGCGTCTCGGAGAAGACGGCGCGCACTGCCTCGTCCGGACCGATCGACGCGGCATACTCAGCAAAATAGCGGTCCACGAGCATCGCCGCGCGGGCAAACACGGCGCGCATCGCCGCCATGTCGATCGCGTTCTCGGCGGCCAGAATCTGGATTGTTGGCCGCTCGGCGATCGAGCGGGCATGACGCCCCTTGCGCTGCGCCGTCCCCTTGATCGCGAGCGCGTGGGCCGTCTCGGCAACACCGAGCGACGCCGAGGCGTGCAGCAGGCCGGAAGTCATATAGCGCTCGAGGGCCGGAGGATGCCACTCACCGAGCGCAAACTCGCCTCGCAGGGCGCTCGCCGGCACGCACACAGCGTCGAACGTGATCGACCCGCTGCCACTGCCGCGCATGCCGAGCGCATCCCAGTCGTCGTTGACGCGGACGCCAGGGGCGGCAACCGGCACGGCGAACATGCCGTATCGATCCGCTCCATCCTCGCCCACCAGCGTTGCCGACACGTTCAGATGGGTAGCGGCCTGCGCGAACGTGCCGAAGATCTTCGTTCCGTCGATGATCCAGCTGTCGCTGGCGCGCCGGGCGGTCGTCGCCGGCTCGGTCAGCTCGCGCCCGGACTCGGTGATGCCGGCGGCGATCACCATCTCCCCCGCCCCGATCCGCTCCATCGCTTCGACAAATCGCGCGGCCCGGTCATGGTCACCGATCGCAATCGCCCGGCGCCAGCCGCGCACCTGGCGCATCGCATTGCCGAGGTGCATGTTCACGCCGATCGTGGTGGAGGCGTCGCCGCGGGCCAGCCGGCTTGATGCCACGAGCAGGTCGTGGGCCGACTCGACACCCAAGCCGCCGCATTCGACGGGAATCGGGGCAGCAACGTAGCCGGTCCGCCGCAGCGCCGCAACGTTCTCGTGGGCGAAGCTGCCCTCGCGGTCGTGCAACGCGGCGCGCGTGCCGAAGTCTGCTGCCAGGCCTTCCGCCAGCGTCACCAGGCGCCGGCCGGGTTCGGTTACCGCTTCAAGTTGAAAGTTCATCGTCGTCTCGCTCCTACTGAACGCTGCATAGCCTGCTACACGCGCCGCCCTGGGAGCGCGTGTAGCAGTTCGCGAATCTGTGCAGCAGTCGATATCACGCCATGCAACCTGACGATCGTCCTCGCGTTCGGCGCCGGCGAGGTGTCCCGCGCCAGCCCGACCCGGTGACTCAACAGTAGCCGTCCGCGGCGATGACACGGCTCCCAATCCGGGTCCGAAGTGCGTCCATCGCGCGTCCCCACCGTCCGTTCTGCCCGTTCGCGGATCATGCACCATGCACGCGGATATCTGACCGCGTGCGTGTGTGGGGCGTTCGTACGACTCGATCACGACGATCGTGCCCCCATCCCTGACCGCGTGCGCGTGTGGGGCGTTCCTGATCGCCAACATCCGCGCGCAGTCGAACGGTCAACCTGCGTGACGTGGCGAATCTCGCCGGTGTGGACATTAGCACGGCCTCACGCGCGCTGACGGGTGAGCGCAAGGTTGCCGCCGAGACGGTCAAACGGGTGATGGACGCGGTGGCGACCCTCGGCTACGCGCGCAACCAGGCAGCGCGCAATCTCCGTCTCTCCAAGACGATGACGCTCGGCGTCATCATCAACCTGTTCGACACGCCGATCTACCTGGGCACGCTCGAAGGAATGGGCAGCACCTCTCACGAGTGCGGGTATGAGCTGATGATCACCTCGGCGCGGGGCGTTCGGAGCCTTTCCCCGCTGCTCGTGCAACGTCTCTTCGAGCGACGGGTCGATGGCCTGATCCTGTGGACGCTGCCCAACCTGGGCGCGAGCCTGGAACCGCTGATCAGCCGCGACATTCCCGTGCTGGCGATCGGCGTGCGCGAGAAGGGATCGCCGCGGATTCCGTATCTGAACGCGACCGAGGAGCGGCCGATCGGCGACGCGATGCAGCAGCTGGCTTTACTCGGTCATCGCACGATTGTCTATCTTCAGGTGCCGTTGCAGCTCAGCCGGCAACGGCTGCCTGCACTCGAACGGGCAACCGATCGGGCCGGCCTCCACCAGATCCAGCAGTCGCTCGCGTGCAACGCACCCATGTCGGAGTTATGTGACCTGCTGCGGCGCCGGCTCGCGCCGCCGGTCAATGCCACCGCGATCCTGACCGATCACCACCTCGCTCAGGTGACGGCGGCGCTGCACCTGCTCGACATCCCGGCGCCGGACGATGTCTCGCTGATCGGCTTTGCCCGCTCCCGGTGGGCACAGGAGACGTGGCTTCCCACCGCGACCATCCAGACCGACGCGGTCGAGCTCGGGCAGATCGTCGCGCAGATGATGGCCGATTGGCTCGGCGGCACGCGCCCACCAGACATGACCAAGGTACATGTGGCGGAGTGGGTACCGCCCGGATCGGTTGGCCCCGCACGGACACACCGACTTTTCGAATGACGATACACCGGCCGCCTAATTCACAAACGGCCGGATCTGCTCGAAGGTGCCACCGACGATCGACCGGCTGTCGAGGCCGAGCCATTGATCGACGACGGTGCCGTAGACGCCGCGGAAGTCGATGTGATGGCAGAGGTCTTCGCCGTTCAGCCACTGCGACGGCGCGAGCGACGGGTATTCGGCGTAGAGCCCGCCTTTGACGCGCTCGCCGATGATATAGGCACCGCCGCCGGAGCCGTGGTCCGTACCGGAGCCGTTGTCCCGGATCCGGCGTCCGAACTCGGTAAAGACGAGCATGACGACTTCCTCCGAGGCGTCGTGCTCGCGCAGGTCCTGGGAGAAATCGGCGATCGCCTGTGATAGCTCGGCCAGGAGGCGGGGATGGACGGGCAACTGCGTGGCATGGGTGTCGTAGCCGCCTTGCTGCACGTAGAAGACGCGCGTACCCAACTCGGCGAGATGCACCCGGGCCACGTCGCGCAGGCTCCGGGCGACCGGGTTGTCCTGATACTGCACGGTGGATTGGTAGATCGCCGGAGCACGCTTGAGCAGATCGGCGCCGGTGAGCACGTCGAGCCCGGTCCGGCCGATATAGTCCATCACCATGCCGGTACCGTAACCCGGCGCGTACATCCACTTGAAGATCTCCAGCGCCTCCTGACGCTGCTCCAGCGCGGCGATGCCGGACATCAGACCGTAGGAATCGAGGTCGCCGACCGACGTGACCGGCACGCCCGGCGATGCCAACGCCCGCGGCAGCCCGCGGCCGAAGCTGATCCCGGTTAAAACGTTGTCGTGGTGGGGGTCGAGGTCGCGGATCACCTTGCCCAGCCAGCCCTCGGTGGCGATCGTGTCCGGCTCGCAGGTGTGCCAGATGTCCATCCCCCGGAAGTGCGAGCGGTTCTGGTTGGGGTAGCCGATGCCCTGGACGACGGCGACCTTGCCCTCGGTGTAGAGGTCGACGAACGGCTTCATGTTCGGATGGAAGCCGAGCGTATTGGTGAGGGGGATCACTTCGTTTGCGTCGAGGGCAAGCAGCGGCCGCGCGTCGTGATAGACGCCGTCATTGGCCGGTACGATCGTGTTGAGAAAGTCGTTGCCGCCGGTGAGCTGGACCACGACCAGGACGGGCGGTTTTGTGCTGGCGACCATCGAGCGCCTCCTCACCAATCTCGCCTCCGGCTGCTTCCTTCACGTGGAAGAGTCGCCGGGAAGGGACACGCTACGCGAGCTGATAGTGACGGCTGGACACGATCAGTTGCAGCATCCGCGCCACCCGTGCGGCACTCGCTTCGCGCTCGGCCTCGCTCGCGAAGGAGAGCGGTCCGCCTGACTCGGCGAACCGGCAGAGTGCGCCGCGCGTCTCCGGGTCAACCTCTACCGGGCCGGCGAGGTCCAGGCAGCCATCGACCAACTGCTCCGGCGAGATCGTCGGGCCGAGCGCGCTCAGGCGGTCGACGATCGCCTGGATGCCCGGCTTTGCGACGTCGCCGACTTCGTTCACGGCGAAGTTGACGCGCTCGTTGAGCGTGCCGCCGTCGATCCACTCCCGGCCGGTGTGCCAGCCCTCGACCGTGGGCGGGTTCATCAGCCGCTGGCCCATCGCGCCCATCGTCGCCGGCAGCGCCACCAGCCCCGGCTCGGGGAAGCGATGCGTACCCGTCAGCTTGATCGTGCCGACCATCAGCTCCGCCGGGCTTTTCACCTTGCGGAACTGCGCCGCTTTGAACCAGTCCGCGGTGAAGAGAACGCGCAGCATCTCGCGGATGTCGCCACCCGAGCGATCGTACGCCTGCACGAGCGCGTCGATCGCCGCCTGATTCTGGGGCGGCACGACGCTCCAGGCGGGCACCTGTGGCTCATCCGCGACGAAGAAGTTGTACATGTGGCGGGCGATGAAGCGGGGGGTCGCGGGCTGCCGGACGATGATGTCGACGATGTCCTCGCCGTTCAGGCGGCCCGCGTGTCCGAGGAAGGTCTTTTCGCTGTCGTCGTGGTCTTCGGGGCGGTAGACGAAGCGCGTGGGGTAGGGGCCATACGGATAGAGGGGGATCGGCTGTTCGACGGTCCAGCCGGTGAAGGCGCGCGCCGCCTGCTTGATGTCGTCCTCGCTGTAGTGACCGACGCCCATCGAGAACAGCTCCATCAGCTCGCGGCCGTAGTTCTCGTTGGGCGCATCACGGTGGTTCTCTTCGTTGTCGAGCCAGTAGATCATCGCCGGGTCGCGCGACAATTCGAGCAGGATCGTGCGCAGGTCGGAGAGGCCGACCCGCCGGAACATGGCGATCTGGCCGATCATCGACGGCGTGTGCTCGCCTTTATCCCAGCCGGTGGCGAAGACGTGGTGCCAGAAGAGCGCGATCTTCTCCTCGAGCGGCCGGCAGGAGTTGATCATGCGGTAGATCCAGTGGGCCGTCCACGCGTTGAGGTGCTCGTCATGCGCGAGGCTGAGGTGATAGCGGCGCAGGACATCTTCGTCGATGTCAGACACCTGCTCCGGATGCAAGAGCTCCTCGACAACCGCGTCGTAGCCGAGGGCGGCATACACCTCCAGCTCGTCGCGCGTCGCCCCGAACCCGGCACGACGCAGCAGGTGGGCGATCAGCCCGCGCTCGTTGTCTGCCATGTTGCTCCCTCCGCAACGCTCCGGCGGACGCCATGCGGCTTGACGGCGACGGCCCCTAATCGACGAGGGCGGCGATTATCTGGTCAACGATCGCATCAGCTTTCTCCCGCAGTTCGTCGTCGGTGGCGTCCTGAATCGGGTGGGGGACGAAGATCCGCCGGACGTCCGGCAGGCCCAATGCCTCCGCCTGCCTCTCGGCCGCATCGACGAAGACGCTGGAAGCGATGAAGACCGCCGGCTTTCCCTGTAGCTCGAACCAGGTCGTGTCGTGCACACTGCACGTCGTACACGACCCTCAATCGGCGAGGGCTTCGACGACGAAGTCACTCTCCTCCGCGATCGTTCGGCGCAGGTCATCCGGCGCCGGCTTGGTGAACGTCGGCTTGCTGTATCGCTTGAACGTGACATCGGGCAACCGCAGCGTGAGCTGCTCTTGAAGCCGGTCGATCAGGACGTTACCGCGCGGCTTGGAGATGTCGAGCAGCGCCACCGTGCCGGTGATGGCTTCCGGACGCTGTGCGAGCGAGCGCCTGATCGGAACGCGCTCATCTGTCGGGTCAAGGATCGTGGTACTCACTGTGCCTCCCTTCAATTGACGGCGTCATATCTACCCGGAACGCCCGATCGAGCCTGCGAGTGCAGGCGCTGGGCGTCACTCGTCGATCTTCCGTGTCGTCGGCATCGATCCAATTGGGCCACTCGCCCAACCCTGGAGATAGGCGCCGAACTTTCCGCCCGGTCCACCGGCGACGACGATGTGGATGTTCTGCGGGGAGCGGAACTTCGGCAGCAGCGTGTCCAAGCCCAGCCGCTCCCCCGCCTCAGGTGGCAGACCCTCCGCACACGACTCGTCGCGCATCAGCTCACGCACGGAGCGCATGCTCGCGCGCTGGATCTGCTCGCGGATCTGGTCCTTCGCCCAGCCGTCTTTGGCGAATGTGTCCACGTGCTCCGGCGGGACGACGACGAAGACATCGCCGGCGCCGTACTGCTTCGGATGGCTGACGGCGGCGAGGGCGAGGCCGTAGCTGGTGGCGAGGGACTTCGCGTCGCGGGAGAGCTGGTCGACGATTCCCGTCGGCGCGCCGCCCGCGAACAGGGTCACGGTGCTGTCTTCCGGGCGGAATCCCCGCTCGACGTGCAGCGGCTCCCAGTTGCTGCGCTCCTCGAACTCGGCGAAGCAGAACGTGTACTTGCCCGGCTGGCCGAGGACGGCGCGGTCGACCTCGCCGGGCCGGCCACCGCCGACGTTGCGGACGACGAGTTGCACGGCCCGGCCGATCGACGCGTTGGCGCGGTTGCCCTGGCCGAGCGCGTTGATCTGGTAGTTCATACCGATGCGATTGCGGATCGGTCCGTTGACGATGATCACGGGCGTGGGGAAGTGCGTCGTGGCCAGAACACCGTGGATGTTGAACTCCGACGTGCAGATCGCTTCGACCGCCGCGATCACGACCGGCAGGTACTCCGGTTTGCAGCCCGCCATCACGGCGTTGATCGCGATCTTCTCGACGGTCGCCGGGGCCATGTTCGGCGCGACCGTGCCCACCACCTGCTGCGGGTCGCGGGAGGTGCCCGCCAGCATCCGCAACACGCGCTCGGGGGTGGGCGGGACGACCGGCAGCCCGTCGGTCAGCCCTTGCTCGAACAGAAATTCGATTGGGTCGACCGAGTCCGGGATCTCGAGGCGGCGGGCACGGAGCGGAGAGCCGGATGCTTCGGCCGCGAGCCGCCAGGCGATCTCCGGCTCAACCGACTTGGAGCCACAGCCGGGGCGGGAATCGGGGTATGCGTCCCAGTCCACAGCGGGCGCGGCAAGTCCGGTGCGCCAGGCCAGGTCCGCGATTAACGCCTGCCAGTCCTGCCGGCCGAAGCCGACGAACCGGTTCAGTTCGGCGCCCGATCCGTCGGCAAGGATGATGGCCGGCACCGTGTCCAATTGGTATGCGTAGGAGACGCGGAGGGCGGAGTCGTCGAGCATCGGCAGTGTGAGGTTGTACCGTTCCTCCAGCAGCGCATTCCCCTCCGCGTCCTGACCGACGGCCCAGACATCGACGGCGCCACCGAGCGCACGGCTTGCCGCTTCGATCAGCGGCATCGACAGCCCGGAGGTGGGGCAATCCTCCTTAACGAAGCAAAGCAGCGCCGGCCGCCCGGTGGGGAACGTCCGCTGCTGTCCGCCTGAATCGAGGAGCGAGAACGATGGCAAGCTCGTGGTAACCATGCCCCTGAGTCTAGCCCCCGGCGTCTGAGTGTCAAGCGGTCGCGCGGTCGTTTGACTGCTGAGAGCACTTTACAAAGCTTCCTCTGGATGGCATCCCAGAAAAAGAGGATGCAGCCGAGAGTCTGCGCTACCGCTCCCTCTGGATCCGCGACAAACGGTTCCTCTTCGATCGGTTCCCCGAACTGGAGCAGTTCATGACCACCTGAGAAGACGACTATCACCGTGACCGCTGGCAGACATTGCTCACGGGCCTTGGCTACCGCAAGACGGCACCGGCGACCTTTGTGAAGCGGCACCGGTCGCGGTGAATGCTGCACTCCCCATTCAACCTGCTCACGCGGCGGCGATGCGGTGATGCGCTGCTCTGTCCACCTTGACAAATAATCCGAAATCTGAGAAAATTGCGCTATCTATGCAAACTCGGCTACGTGGTGTTATGGAACGCACGATTGGGGCGTTTGACGTCCGTCGACAATTCGGCAAGGTCTTGAACGAAGTCGTCGCGAAGGGCGATACCTATGTGGTGGCCCGGCATGGCGAGCCCATCGCCGCAGTGGTGCCGATCGCCGTCTACGAGCAGTGGAAGCGCTCGCGGGAGGCCTTCTTCGACCGGCTGGAGGCGACCGCCCAGCAGGCCAATGTCCCCGAGGATGAGGCACTCACCCTTGCCACCGAGGCGGTGACCGCAGTCCGTGCCGGACGACATTCCTCTTCCACCTAACATGCGCGTCGTCCTCGATACCAACATCATTGTCAGTGCCTTCCTCGTCGCTTTGGGCACGCCCGCCCGGATTGTGGCGGCCTGGCGGGCGCAGCGCTTCGAGCTGGTCGTGTCACCGGCGCTGCTCGCTGAGTATGAGGCAGCGCTGAACTACGACCGCGTGCGCCGCCGGCATGGCCTCAGCCCCGAGCAGATTGCCCGCGAGGTTCAGGTCATCGGCGAGGTGGCGCTCGTGGTGGAGCCGACGAACGTACTGGCGGTGATTGCCGATGACCCCGATGATGACCACGTCCTCGCTTGTGCGGTGGCCGGAGAGGCGGACTACATCGTGAGCGGCGACCCCCACATCCTCGCGCTGCGCGAGTACCAGGGCATCCGCGTCCTCTCCCCCCGCGCCTTTGTCGCGGTGCTGGAGGGCGGTGAAGACGCATGACGACGACCATCCCCGATACACGGCACGCCATCCCCTTTGCACGCGGATGGGTGCTCTCTGTATCCGTCCGAGCGGGATCGGTTGCATCGTCGTTGTATAATTAGTAAGAAAGGTATACCGTTATGACACGTGAAGCTGCGCCGATAGATACTAGGACGATGCCTACGAGACCAAGGGCCGCCGCCGTTTGCCATGACCAGCCGCTGGCTGCCGTCGGCGGGACGTGCCTTTGTGGACAGCTCCGGCTTCTTCGCCCTGAAGGCGGCCAATGACGCCAACCACCAGACCGCCCGCACCCTGCTCTATGAACTAGCCGATGTGCGCCGGCGCTTGATCACCACGAACTATGTCGTGGGCAAAACCCATGCTCTCATGCTCAGCCGTCTCGGCTATACGGCGGCACTCACCTGGCTGCTCGACATCCGCGAGAGCCCAGGCACGGCCATCGTGCGCGTGAACGTGAACGGATCATGATAGCTGTCGCGCTGAGGCGGCGTGTCCAAGTGTGAACGAATGGAGCGTTCCGGGTAGTCGCATCACCGGCGGCGGCCTAATAGTAGATCCCGCGACCGACGCCACCACCGGCGGCGATCGTGTCTCCCGTGATCGCCACAGAGAGCGGCGACGCCAGGAACGCGACGATGTGGGCAATATCCATTGCGTCGATGATCCGTCGAACCGAATTTTGTTCAGCCATGCGCTGACGTGCGGCTTCGAGCGTTTCGCCGCGGCTGGTCGCCTGCTGTTCGGTCACTTCCTGCATGTATTCCGTCCAGGTGAGACCGGGGTGGACGCAGGTGACATTGATGCCAAAGGGGCCAAGCTCATCGGCGAGGTTCTTGGTCAGCGCCGACACCGCCACATTGCGGATGCTGCCGATCGTATTGCCCGTCTGGCGGGCAGCGAGCCCGCTGATGTTGATGATCCGCCCCCAGCCCTGCGGTTTCATCTGGGGAACCACGGCGCGGGCGCAGCGGAGATAGCCGAGCACCTTCACATTGATCTGTTCCATGAATGCGTCGTCCGGCAGGTTCTCGACGCCGGGCTTCGGCGGCGCGCCGCCGGGGCGGGCGGCACAGTTGACCAGGATATCTATCCGGCCGAGCTCTCGCGCCGCGTGTGTCACTGCGTCGTCGACCGCGCCGGTATCGCCCGTGTCCGCGACCAGCGGCAGCGCCTTGCGGCCGGTCGTGCGGGTGATCTCCGCCGCCGCTTCTTCCAGGGTCGATCCGGTACGGGCGATCAGCGCCAGGTCGACACCTTCCTCAGCCAGCACCAGTGCGATCGCTTTGCCGATGCCCCGGCTTCCACCGGTGACGAGCGCGGTTCTGCCACTCAGTTGTAGGTCCACGTGCGAACGTCCTCCTCTGACTCTGCCCCAGCAGTATGCGGCATTTCGACACGTCATGTTCTGGACGCTGTCAGAGCCAGCAACGTCTTCTCAGGCACCGACGTTGTTCGTATGGTCATCCACGTTCGAGCGAGGAGCGGGCCATTCTCGCGGCCGCCCGGGACGGGCTATCGCAGTCTGAGGCCGTCGCCTGGACCGGCGGTGCGGCCAGGACGCGCTGCTTGAACCGACGTAATGAGATCCTTGAAGCTCTCGATCCGGTTCAACATGCGGATGCTGCTCTTGATCGCGGCCATGCCGGCGGGCTTGTTCTCGGCGAGTAGGTCGGCATACCCACGGGCCGCTGCCAGGACATCCTGATCCGGAACCGACATCAGGGCAACCCCGCGGCTGACCAACGCGGGGCCGTTGTACGGCTGCGCTCCGACGGCGAACTCCAGTGCCCGCGCCGCGCCGAACTTGAGCGTCAGCCAGACGGTGTTGATCGGTGCGGCCAGGCCCAGCCGAGCCTCCGCCACCTGAAAGCGGCAGCCGTCCCCGGCAATCAGCATGTCACAGGCCAGCGCGAGCGCGGAACCGGCGGCGATCGCCGGTCCTTCGAGCGCGCCGACGATCGGTTTCGGGCAGTCGTACAGGCCGGCATGGAGGTCCGCCCAGAGGGCGCTGAAGCCGGCCCGCCAGGGCGGCGGCGGGTCGGCGGCAAACGCGTCAAGGTCGAGGCCGGCACAGAAGGAGCCGCCCGCCCCGCGGATGACGATCACCCGCACCTCGGGGTCTGCGACGAGTTCGGCGAGACCGGTACGCAGCGCCTCGACCAGCGGCCCGATCAGGGCATTGCGCCGCGATGGACGGTTGAGGACCAGTTCCCCGCGCGGGCCATAGCGCTCGACGATCGCGAGCGATTCCGTGTCCATGTGCACTCCTTCTCCGGTCCACGAACCTCAGAGTCAAACGAGCAACCGTGTCCCGGACTCCCGGCCTCAGGTACGCGGCAGGCCAAGGCCGCGTTGAGCAATGACGTTACGCTGAATCTCACCGGTCCCTTGACCGATCGTGAGCCGGACTGAATCGAGATAGCGGAAGGCCGGCCGCCCGTCCAGCGGCGCATAGGCGGATTCCCCGCGGAGCTGCCCGGCGACACCGAACACGGCGATGCCGGCGCGTGCCACCGCCTGGCCGAGGTCGGAGTTGAACATCTTGGACATCGAGGCTTCGTAGTTGGGCACCATCCCGCGGCCTTGCATCCAGGCCACACGGTAGGCCAGCAGCCGGCCTACCTCCACGCCGACGCGCAGATCCGCCAGTTGCAGCCGCTGTGCCGTCGCTCCGGGCCGGCCGGACCACAATCCCCGGTTCGTCCGCTGCCAATCTTCCACCCGACGGAGGTCGCGGTCGGCCGTCAGGTAGCGTTCGATCCCGCTCCGCTCGAAATCGAGCGTCGTCGTTGCCACGTACCAGCCGCGATGCTCGTCGCCGACGCGGTTGCGGAGGGGGACGCGCACGTCGCCAAAGAACACCTGGTTGAAACCATGTTCCCCGGTCATCTGCACGAGCGGCGAGATGGTGATGCCGGGTGATCTCAGATCGACCAGTAGGGCGGAGATGCCGCGATGCTTCGGTGCATCGGGGTCGGTGCGGGCGAGCAGGAAGATCCAATCGGCGCGGTGGGCGTTGGAGGTCCAGATCTTCTGACCGCTGATCACGTAGTCGTCACCGTCCTTGACCGCGCGGGTCTGGAGCGCGGCGAGGTCAGAGCCGGCGCCCGGCTCCGAGAACCCCTGACACCAGATCACCTCATCGCCAACGATCGGCGGCAGGTGTTCCGCCCGTTGCTCATCGCTGCCGTGGAGCATGAGCGTGGGACCGATCATGTTGGTCCCAAATCCGCCCGCATCGACGCCGGCCGTGAACGACTCTTCCTTGAAGATGACCTGTTGGAGATGGCCGGCACCCCGGCCACCATGTTCGCGGGGCCAGTGCATCGTCAGCCAGCCGCGTTCCGCCAGCAGGCGTCGATACGCCCGCCGGCCGGCATCGCCACCGTTGGCCGGCGGCGGATTGTCGCGATAGAACCGGCGGATGCGATCGCGAAACGCCCGCTCCTCGTTCGTGAGCGAAAAGTCCATGCACGCCTTCCTCACATACGTCTTGCCCGCAGACCTGCCGTGCATGTCACGCGGCAGGGACTAGGACAGGTCCGCATCCCAACCGTAGACACGGCTCGCATTCTCGGCGAAGAACTGGAGGGCGACCTCCGGCCGCAGACCGCGCTCGTCCAGCTCGGTGCGGGCACGGTCCCAGGGGATGGTCGGGTATTCGGTGCCGAACAGCATCTTCTCCCGGCCGCGGGTGTTGATGAAGCGCACGAACTCCTCCGGCCAGTAGCGGGGCGCCACCGAGGTTGTCGCCATGAAGACGTTGTCCCAGTGGGCGATTACGGAGAGCACTTCCTCGGTCCAGGGCTGGCCGCAGTGGGTCATGATCAGGCGCAGCTCGGGGAAGTGGTAGGCGACCTCGTCGTAGTAGAGCGGGTTCTGGACCCAACCGGGACGGCGCGGCCCCGGCATGCCCGCGTTCATGCTCACGGGGATGTCCAGCTCGATCGCCTTGACGTAGAACGGCCAGTAGATCCGGTCGGTCGGCGGCAGCGAGTAGCGGAAGGGAGGGATGCGCAGGCAGCGGACGCCGTACCGCTCGTGATACTCGACCACACGTCGCACTTCAGCCATACCCTTGGTCGGATCGACGATCATCGCGGGCAGGATCTTGCGCGGGAAGCGGCGATGGGCGTCACCCACCCAGTCCGCATGCTCCGGCTGCATGATGCTGATCACCGCCGCGCCTACATCCGACGCATCCATCGCGGCCAGCAACTGCTCCGGGTCGGTGATCGGGCGGCGTTGCTCCATGTCCTTGAAGAGATAGTTCAGCGCCGCGCCCTCGCCGCCCTGGAGAAAGCTGGAGTTGACGAGTGCGTCGATCGCGCGGACGCGTCCGGATGCTGGCATCGCTCGATGTCCTTCATTCCCGCCCGGTCAGGGCGGGTTCTGCCATAACCGCCGTCATCATCTCCTCGGCCCGCCGCCAGGCGGCGAGAATGGCGTCCTCGCGGTCGTAGTTGAAGCTGCCGGAGCCGGGGATTGAACCCTCGCGCAGGTCGCCGGCGGCGATCGGATGATCGCGCAGCCAGCGGGCGGTGAGCCGCGTGGCCGCTTCGGCATCCACCACGTCGCGATAGCCGAGCAAGGCACGCGCCTTCGACATGTCGAGGATCAGGCTCGATTTCTCCGCCAGCGGGTACACCCCGCGACAGAAGGACGCGGGGACGCCGACCAGGTCCATCGACGCACCCAATTCATCAACGATCAGTTCCGCCACGTGCCGGGCGGAGAGCACCCGCTCGTCGCCGGCGTTGAAGGCCTCCCCCGCCGCCTCCGGGCGGGTGGCGCAGAGGTAGACGAGCCAGGCAACGTTCTCGATGTAGCCGCGCTGGAAGTAGGCCATGCCGTCGTGCGGCAGCAGCATGAAGGGACGGCGGTCGAGCACGCGCTTGACCACCGCCCACTCGTGGTTGATCGGCGCGCGCGGGCCGAAGATGCCGGGGTAGCGCACGATCACCGCCTCGAAGTCGCCACGGCCGTGCTGCGCCATCAGCTGGTCCTCGCCTTCGGCAACCCGGCCCGTGTGATTCGCCGCATCCCGCTGGCGCGGCGCCCACTCCGGTACCGGCAGCGGCACGCGACCGTCCGGCGTGGGCCGGAGCGTGCCCCGATAAACGGGCTGGCCCGTTACTCCCACCAGCCGCCGCGTCTTGCCCGCCAGTTCGTCCGCGAGCGCCCGAAGCCGCCCGGAGGTACAGACAGCGATCTCCCATTCGCGATGGCCGAGAACGTCGTGAATGGCGGCTGGGTCGCGCGCATCGCCGTGGAGGTGCTCGACCTCAGCATCAAATGCGGCCTCGTGCGCGCCGGAGTGGAAGATCGACACGCGGGCGCCGGCACGGAGGAAATGGTTGACAATCGGCACACCGGTGGGTCCGGTGCCGCCCACGACAAGGACGTTGCTCTCTTTCATCTGGTCCTCTCATTCCGCGCGCACCGCGCCCGCATCGATCAGTCGCTCAACTGATGCCGTGTCCAGCCCCGCCTCCGCCAGGATCTCGCGCGAGTGGCGGCCCAGGGCCGGCGATGCCCGCTCTGCCCGCAGGGGCGAGTCGCTGAAACGCACGGGTGGCGCCACGGCGGTCATGCCGCCGATCAGGTCGTGCTCCAAGCGCACGAAGTATTCGTTCGCCCAGGCTTGTGCGTCCTCCAGAACCTGCTCCGGGAGCTGGAAGGCGGAGACGGGCACGCCGGCCGTGGCGAACGCCTGCAGCCAGTGTGCCGTGGGCCGTGCGCGCAGCACCGACGCAACCTGTCCATGAGTGTGCTCCATGTGGGCGGCGGCATCCTCCGGCATCCAGCCCGGTTCTGTCACCCAGCGATCCTCCAGGTCAAGCAGCTTCAACACGCGCAGCTGGTTGACCCGGCCGCCGGCGGCGACGGCGATCGCGCCGTCCGCCGTCGCGAAGAATCCGTAGTAGGCACGGGCGAAGGCGTGGGGCTGGAGCGACTCACGGCGGGCGAGGACATCGCCCCAGGTCTTGCCCTCGGCGAACGCCGTCTTCAGGTACTCGATGAACTCCTCGCGCCAGCCATCGATCGCGTCGATGTGGTTGAGGTGGTTGTTCTGGAGGACGAGCGCCGCCTGGAGGAGCGACACATCGAGCCGCTGACCTCGGCCCGTGCGCTCGCGGTGATAGAGCGCCGTCGCGATCCCCCAGGCGAGAAGCAGCGCCGCGCCATAGTCGATCAGCGGGTCGGTCTGCGGCCGCGGTCCCTGCTCTGAGACGACGGCGAGGCCGGCATAGGCCTGCATCACCATATCCATGCCGGGGGCACCCGCCATCGGGCCGTGTGTGCCGAAGGCCGTGTTCTCCGCGTAGATCACGCGAGGGTTGCCCGCCGCCACCGATGCATAGTCCAGTCCCAGGCGCTCGGCCTGGCCGGGACGGAAGTTGGTGAGCACCACGTCCGCCGCACGGAGGAGCGTTTGCACCGCCGCCAGCGCCTCCGGGTGATCGATTCTGACGGCCAGCGAGCGCTTCCCGCGATTCTTGTTGACGTACTGCCGCGCCTCCGTGGGAACGACCTGGCCGTTGCGCCGGCTCGGGTCACCCTCGAGCGGCTCCACCTTGACCACGTCCGCGCCACCGTCCGCCAGCAGTTGAGCGCAGTACGGCACGGCGATGTATTGCCCGAACTCCACGACCCGCAGGCCCGCGAATGGCCCCATCCTCTACCCCCTCGGCAACCCCAAGCCCCGCGTCGCGATCACGTTGCGGTTGATCTCGTTGGAACCCTGGCCGATCGTGGCGCTGACGGATGCGAGGTAGCCGGCGCCCCAACCGGCATCGCCACCGAACTCGTCGCCACCCGCGATCGTACCCTTGGCCAGCAGGCCGGCCAGACCGTGAAAGTTGAGGATCGCGTTGTGGATCCGCTGGGCCGTTTCGGTGGCGAGCACTTTCTGAATCGACACCTCATAGTTGGGGACACGACCCGCGTGCTGCAACCAGGCGACCCGATAGGAGAGCAGCCGTGCCACCTCCACCGCCACCGCATATTCCGCAAACTGCAGCCGCGTCTGTCGATAGCGCGCGTCGGCGCGTACATGGGCAGGGGTGTCACGGAGCGAATCCAGGCAGCGGTCCAGCAGGCGGCGGAGCGAGGCGATCCGGGCGATGCCCGAACGCTCGAAGTCCATCGTCGTGGCGTTGACATACCAGCCGCGGTTTTCTTCGCCCACGCGGTTCGCGACCGGCACGCGCACGCTCTCGAGGATGACCTGGTTGAAATGATGGCGGCCCTGGAGATCGATCAGCGGCTCCACACACACACCTGGCGCGTGGAGCGGCACGATCACCATCGAGATGCCACGATGCTTCGGCGCCTCCGGGTCGGTGCGCGCCACCGTCCAGAGGTAGTCCGAGTAGTGCGCGCCGCTGGTGAAGCGCTTCCGGCCGGTCAGCACATAGTCGTCGCCGTCTTTCACCGCCTGCGTCTCGACGGCGGCCAGGTCCGAGCCGGCGTTTGGCTCGGAGAGTCCCATGGCAAAGGAGATATCGCCGGCGGTGATACCGGGGAGGTACTGCTGCTTCTGCTCTTCGGTGCCGTAGAGCATGATGCTCGGACCGACCTGCTGGACGGCGCGGCGGTGATGTTCCTGCGGCGCGCCCGCGTAGGCCATCTCCTCCATGTAGATCATCTGGTCGATGATCCCGCGTCCCTGCCCGCCGTATTCCTCCGGCCAGGCGATGCCCAGCCAGCCGCGCGCCGCCGCCGCCCGCGAGAACTCCGGCGACCAACCCGGCTCCCGGCGCGCCCGCTGATCGGCCCAGAATTCGGCGGTCAGCGTCTGATTGAGAAAGCCACGCACCTCCGCACGAAAGGCATCCTGTTCGGGGGTGAATCGAAAGTCCATGAGCGCTCCTTTCGCGGGTAGGCATGCTTAGATGGTGATGCCGGCCAGCGTCTCCCGAGCTTCCGCCACCATCGCCCCGATCGTCTCTGCCACACTGCGCTCCTCGGCGATCAGGCCGATCCCCTGGCCGGCCGCCGATCCCCAGAGCGCCTCAACCCGGTGGTCCTGGATCGCGGTCAAGGTGTCGCCGACGAGGATATCGTGATACGGCATCGGCAGCGGGTTGGGGGTGCCGGGATCGTCCCAGAGCTGCGTCCAGGCGGTGCGGATCTGGCGGTTGGGCTTCCCGCTGATCGCGCGGGTGCGGACCGTGTCCTCCGCCGCCGCGGCGAGCAACTTGGCCTTGATCACCGGATCGATGTGGGACTCGACCGAGGTCAGCCAGAGCGTGCCGCTCCAGACGCCAACCGCACCGAGACAGAGGGCGGCGGCGAGATGACGGCCGCTGACAACGCCGCCCGCCGCGAGCACCGGCACCGGCGCCGCCGCCGCCGCAACCTGCGGCACGAGCGAGAACGTGCCGATCTCGCCGGTATGCGCCCCCGCGTCGTACCCCTGAGCGACGATCAGATCGGCCCCGGCGGCGACTGCGCGGCGGGCGTGCTTGACGCTGCCCACGAGCGAGGCGACGCGCATCCCCCGCGCCTTCGCCTCAGTCACAACCTCGGCGGGACTGCCCAGGCCACAGGCCAGCAGCGGCGGGGCGGCCTCCAGTACGACATCGATCTGGCGTTGCGCCACTTCGGACGAGCGGACGAAGCGGGAGCGGGCACCCGCGCGTTGCGGCGGGGGGATGGCGTAGTCGCTCTTGATCTGGTCGACAAAGGCGCGGTGTTCCGGCGGTAGTTGCGACTCAATCGCGGAACGGTCATTCCGCTCGGGCATGCCGCTCGGCAGGACGAGGTCGACACCAAACGGCCGGGCGCCGATCCCCTCGCGGATGCGCTCGATGTCCGCACCGATCTCGTCCGGCGTGCGGCGGGTCGCACCGTAGACGGGCAGGCAGCCGGCCCGCGCCACCGCCTGGACCACCGCCAGGTCGTGCGTGAACGCTACGATCGGGAATTCGATCCCGAGCAAGTCACAGAGGCTGGTACGGAGTGGATCATGCACGGTCATCGTTCATCTCTCCTGATTGACGCGCCGCTGCCGTCCAGCGCAGCGGCGGCGTTGCGTCGGAGCATGGCCTCGGCCATGTCTTCTTCGATGTCGATCTCCCGCAACACGTCGCGCGTGTGCTCGCCCAGCCGTGGCGGGGGGCGGCGGGCGGCGAGCGGCGTCCCGCTGAATTGCACCGGCGGCGCAACCACGCGCACGGGTCCGAGCGTGGGGTGCGGGAGCGTCACGATCAGGTCATTCGCCGTTACCTGCGGATCGTCGTACATCTCCTCGGGGAAGCGGACCTCCGCCGCCGGTATCCCGGCCTGGCGGAACCGCGCCAGCCAGCCGGCGGTGCGATCGCCGAGCAAGGCGGCCTGCATTCGGGCCGTTTGTTCCTCGAAGTATTGATGCGGGTCTTCCGGCCGCCAGCCGGGCGACCGGAGGCGAGGATCGTCCACGCCAAGCACTTCAATCGCGCGGCGTTGCAGGCTGATCGTCCCCGCCTGCATGGCGATGTAGCCATCTTGTGTTGCGTAGCAGCGTGAGTAGATGTGGGCGCCCGCGCCGGCGGGCCGGCCGCGAGAGCGCTGGGCAAGCTGTTCGCCGTAGGGAATCCCGTCGCGCCGAGCGCCGGCCAGCCACTCGACGAACGGTGGCCGCCAGGTGTCGAGCCGGGGGATATCCGTGAGAATGTTGTTCTGCGCCACGAGCGCCCCCGCCAGGAGCGAGGTGCGCACCAGTTGACCCTGACCGGTGACGGCGCGGGTATAGAGCGCCGTGCTGACACCCCAGGCGAGCAGCAACGCGGTGGTGTAATCGACGAGCGGCAGCGTCGCCGAAGCGGGGAGGCCGTCGTCCATGCCGTGGAGCGCCGCCGCCAGGCCGGAGCGCGGCTGGACGATGTGATCCATCCCCGGCAGCCCGGCGTCGGGTCCGGCCAATCCGAAGGCGGAGACATCGGCGTAGATCAGGCGGGGGTTGGCGGTGTGCATCGCCTCCCAGCCGGCGCCGAACTCGCCGGCCTGCCCCGGCCGCAGGTTGAGCAGGGCGATATCCGCCCCGGCGATCAGGCGTCGGAGCACCCGGCAGGCATCCTGGTCGTGCAGGTCGAGGGCGATGCTGCGCTTGCCCCGGTTCTTGTTGAGAAACTGCCGCCCCTCCCCCGGCGCCACCGGGCTGTTCACTCGTGACTCATCCCCTTGCAGCGGCTCCACCTTGATCACATCGGCGCCACCATCGGCAAAGAGCTGTCCGCAGTAGGGCACGGCGATGAACCGGCCGACCTCGACGATCCGCAGGTCCGCGAATGGCCCCATGGATGCCTGATCGGGGCGGGCGATGGCGGACTGCATGAACGGGTCGCGGGCTTCGCCGCCGGTCTGATCGGCGTGCGGTGTCTTGTTTGGCATCACCAGACGATCACCTCCACTCAATCCTCCGTCGCTCTCGTGCCTACCGCCGCACCCGATGCGGGTCCAAGCTCTCGTTGACGGCGTCGGCCAGCAGGTTGAGGCCGACAAGGAACAGCGCCAGCGCCGCGCCCGGAAAGAGGAAATAGTAGGGATGGTCCAGCCGCGCGCGGGCGCCATTGATCAAGCCGCCGAGGGACGGCTGGGGTGGCTCCGTGCCCAGCCCTAGATATCCGAGGCTCGACTCGATCAGGACCGCTGCCGCCATCGAGAGGGCGGCCTGGACGAGCAGGGGCGGCAGCGCGTTCACGGCGATGTGGCGGAACATGATCCGCCCCTGCCCCGCTCCCAAGACTCGGGCCGCCGTGACATAGTCTCGATTGCTTTCCCCGAGCATGCCCGCCCGTCCGAGCCTGGCGAACCGCGGCATGGCCGCGATCCCGAGCGCCAGCGCCACGTTCTCGATGCCGGAGCCAAGCGCCGCGATGATCGCGATCGCCAGCAGCAAACCGGGAAAGGCGAGCAGCGTATCGATCAACCGCATGATTATGGTGTCCGCCAGGCCGCCGGCGTAGCCGGCGACGAAGCCGAAGACGACGCCGGCGGCGCCGCCGACGCCCACCGCAACGACGCTGACGAGCAGTGAGGCCCGCAGCCCGTAGAGCACCCGGCTGAACAGATCCCGGCTGAACTCATCGGTACCGAACCAGAACTGTGTCGACGGCGATTCCAGCCGGTGCCCGCGGATCTGCTCGATCGGATCGTGGGTCGCCAGGAGCGGCGCTCCCAGACCGGCGCCGATCAGGACCAGCACGATCACGAGTCCGATGACACCCATCGGATTGCGGACGACGTCGCGCAGCGTCCGCCACAAGAGCGACTCGTTGTTCCATGTGCGACGACGGTTCAGCGCCGTCTGGTCGGAGGCCGCGATCTGTTGTGCCATCATCGATACCGAATGCGCGGGTCAACCGCGCCATAGAGCAGGTCCGCCAGCAGGTTCGCCGCGATGAAGACCCCGACGAGCACGAGCAGCGCGCCCTGCACGGCAGGATAGTCGCGCGCCTGGATCGAGCTGACCACCAGCCGGCCGATGCCGGGTCGGGAGAACACGTTCTCGATCACCACCGATCCGGCGAGCAGGCCGGCGAGCTGGAGCGCGATCACCGTGACCACCGGCAACATGCCGTTGCGTAGCGCGTGCCGGACGATCACCGATCGCTCGCGCAGGCCCTTCGCCCGCCCGGTGCGGATGTAATCCTGATGCATCACCTGGGCAACCGCCGTCCGGACGAAGCGGGCCAGCACCGCCGCCCCGGTGATCCCCAGGACAAAGGCCGGCAGGATCAGGTAGCGGATCGATTCGAGCGGGTCGGAGGTAAACGCCACGCGGCCGCCGATCGGCAGCCAGCCGAGCCGGAAGCCGACCAGATAGAGGAGCACGAGGCCCAGGACGAAGTGGGGCACGGCGATGCCGATCACGGAGAAGCCGGAGAGTCCCCAGTCCCAGGCCGAGCGCAGGTGCACACCGGCGAGCACGCCGAGTGGAATGCCGACGGAAAGCTCGATCAGGAAGGCGGCGATCGTCAATTCGAGCGTCGGCCCCATCGCATCGCCGATCATCGTGCGCACCGGCCGGCTGGCGCGGAAGGACGTGCCCAGGTCGCCGCTGAGGGCGTCCCCGATCCAGCTGACGTACTGCTGCGCGACCGGCCGGTCCAATCCCAATCGCTCGCGAACGGCCTGGACATCCTCGTCCCGCGCATCTTCCCCGGCGATGTTGACCGCCGGATCCCCCGGGACAATCTGAAGGATGGCGAACACGAAGATGCTCGCCAGGATCACAACGGGCACCGCTTCGAGTAATCGCCGGGCGACGTACGCTGCCATCAGGCCGACCTCACTCTATGCATCGATCCAGATTTCCGAGAACGGCGGGCGCTCCATCGCGCCCTTGGCCGGGGCGATCACCTGCTTCCGCATCGCGAAGAAGGCCGTATTCGGGGCGAGCGGCGCCATCCATGGGTCGTCGACGAGGTAGAGCTTGTTCCATTGGTGAAACAGCTCCTTGCCCTGCGGCGAGCGCGGGTTCGCCTCCGTGATCTTGGCGAGCAGTTCCCGATAGGCCGGCGTGTCGTAGTGGGAAGGATTGGGGATGCGCACCGGCTGGGCGAACTCGAAGAACGTCGCCGGATGCATGTTGTCGGAGAAGCCGAACGGCGCGACGAACATCGCCTCAACCTTGCGCGAGCGAAATCGCTCCAGATAGGCGGCGTACTCGCTGAGGTTGAGCTGGGCGTTGACGCCGATCGCCTTCCAGGCGTCCTGCACGTATTGGGCGATGTCCTCGCGTCCCTGGCCGATGTCCATCGGGATCGTGATGCCCTCGGCACCGGCCTGCTTGAGCAGCGATTTGGCCTGGTCGGGGTCGTAGGTGAGCAGCGCCTCATCCTCCGGCAGGTAGGCGGGTGACTCCTTCGGCCAGGGCAGCATCTGCGGCTCGATCACGCCCTCGCCCCATTCCTCGGCGATGCGCCGGCGATCGATCGCGAAGGTGAGGGCGCGGCGCACGCGCGGGTCGCTCATCGCGGGGAACGAGGTCACCAGCCCCGCGTACCAGGAACCGCCGACGCCGCCATCCTCGATCGTGATGTCCTTGACATCCTTGAGCCGCTTCACCATCGCGTAGGAGGCCTGGTTGGTGTGCATCAGCTCGCCGCTCTGCAGCGCGAGCGCGCGGGACTCGTCGTCGGCGTAGATCCGGCCCTGGATCTTGTCGAGGTAGGGCTTGCCGCTGTCCCAGTAGTTGGGATTGCGCTCCAGTTCGTAGCCCTGATTGGGGGTGAAGGAGACGAACTTGAACGGTCCGGCGCCGTTGAGCACCTTCATCTGCGGTTGCTGGTCGAGCGTGTCCTTGTCCACGATCGGCAGGAGGGCAAAGTAGTCCTCCATGAACGGCCGCGGCGCGGCAAAGGTGATGTCCAGCGTCTGCGGGTCGGCGACCGTGATCTCGGTGATCAGCCTGCCGGGGTTCTTTAACTGACTGTTGATCTTGTCAGCCCGGAACGCCTCGATCGAGAAGCGGACATCCTCGGCGGTAAGCGGCCGGCCGTTGTGGAAGGTCAGCCCCGGCCGCAGCTTGACGTGGACGCCGGTGAAGTCCGGCTTCATCTCGAACTGCTCGGCGAGCATCATCCGCGGGCGATTGTCCACACCCTGGATGATGAGGTTGTCCCAGATCGCCCAGCGCAGGTACATATTCGTCGCGTTAAACGCATAGATGAGGGCGTCCGTGGCCGGTTCACCGGAATCGACGACGAGCGTACCGCCCTTCTTGGGCGAGTTGACGGCGGGATCGGCGCCGGCCGCTCCTGCGCTGTCGCTTCCCGAACCACTCTCCGTGTCGTCACCGCCGCAACCGGCGAGCGTCAGCGCGGCGGCCCCCGCCAGTGCCCCACCGCCGATCAGCAGCGCCCGCCGACCAAGTGCCGTTCCGTTCATGATGTTCCCCTCCATCTGATTCCCTGCCGTCAGCCAGACACCCGGCCCTCGATCATCCTCGCCGCGCACCCGGCGCCGGAGCGCACGAATCTCGCATGACAAGCTCCGCCCGCTGGAAGAGCGAGCGATCGGTCGCGGCATCCGCGCCGACGGCAAAGAGCAACTCCGCCGCCCGGCGGCCGTACTCGATGTAGTCCATCCGGATCACCGAAATCGGCGGCTGATGCACCTCGGTCCAGCGGGAGTCGCCGTACGCGATCAGCGAGAGATCGTCAGGTATGCGCAGACCGACGCGCTGGACGGCGAGCAGGCAGTCGGCAAGAAAGGGGTGGGCGCCGACGACGAGCGCCGTTGGCCGGTCCGCTCGGCTCAGCAGCGCGACGGTGCTGGCGTACACCTCGTTGATCGTGAGCGGGGTGACGATCAGCGATTCGTCGACCGGCGTACCAGCGAGGGCGTGCGCCTGCCGGTACGCCGCGATGCGGGCGTGCGGGCTGGTCACCGGGCCACTGGCCGGCGCCCTGAAGCGATGCATCACCAGCCCGATGCGGCGGTGGCCGAGGTCGAGCAGCGACTGGAAGGCGGCGACGGACGCGTCTTGCTCATCGACGATCAGCTCGGCGAAACCGGTCCCCGGCGCGCGCCGGCTGATGATCACGAGCGGGATGCCTCCCTCGATCAGTGGGGCAAGCTCCTGCTGGTGGTCGCCGACCGCGTTGATGATCACGCCATCCACCCGGCGCTCGGCGAGGCTCTCGACGTGCGCGCGCTGGATGCGGAGGGAACCCCGTGAATCGCAGAGAAAGAGGTTGACGTGCCGGTGACGGGCGACCGACTCGATGCCGTGGATCATCTCTGTGAAAACCGGGTTGGGCAGGTCGGTGATCACGGCGGCGATCGTCTCGGTGCGGGTACGACGCAAACTGCGGGCGGCGGCGTTCGGCCGGTAGCCGAGCTGTTGCACCGCTTCCTCGACCTGGCGGCGGAGCGCGGGATGCACCGTCGGGTCGCCGTTCACCACCCGGGAAACTGTGCTGATCGAAACGCTGGCCGCGTGGGCGACATCGTGAATCGTCGTCATCAGAGCCTTGAAGAAACCTTTTCTTTGAGAGAACGTTTTCTGATGTCCCGCAGCGTACATGCCCCGGCCGCGGCCGTCAACCCATTGCCGGGCCGGGTTCATGCATCGATCCACCACTCCGCGATCGGCGGCCCGGACATCGCGCCCTGCGACGGCGCGATCACGTTCTGTCGCATCAGGTCGAACGTCACGCTCGGCGCCAGCGGGATCAACCACGGGTCATCGAGGAGGTAGAGCCGGTTCCATTCCTGCAACACCTCCTTGCCGCTCGCCGAGCGGGGATCGGTCTCGTAGATCCGATTGAGCAGCTTCTGCTCGGCATCGCCCTCAAAGTAGGAGGGGTTGGGAACGCGCACCGCCTGGGAGAACTCGAAGAACGTCGCCGTGTCCAGCGGGAAGGCGGCGCCCTCCGCGCCCGCCTCCTTGAGCAGCGCCCGCGCACACTCCGGGTCGTACGAGATCAGCGCCTCGTCCTCGGGAATGGGGGCGGGCGACTCCTTGCATGACCTCTGCGAGCAACACGGGATCGAGGGGCTCAGCCGTCTGGGCCGTCATCCCAACGACCGGATGGTGTCCTTCTATATCCCGACGCTCTCCGGATGGGGCGTTGAATGGGGCTGGGGCGCGCGTACGGTCGACGCCGCGACCTGGCAGGTGCAGACCATACGCGCATGAGTAATTGGGGACACCAGCGACCGGGCCGACCACAGCCGGCGCGTGAGCCGGCGGCGGCGGGGGATTGACGCGCCGGTCGCTATCCGGCGATCTTCTGCTGGCGGTCGCGCCAGTCAACCAGTCGGGCGAGCGCCCGGGCGGCACGGTCGATACCGGGAAAGAGGGCGATGCCTTCGCGGGCACAGGCCTCGACGAAGGCGGCAGTCTGCTCTGTGCCCGGACCGGTCAGCGACGGCCGCACGGCCACCACCAGTGGCTTGCTGATCGCCTCGCGCCCCTGCACCAGGCTGCGGATCAGGTTGTCCACGTGGGTGTCATCGCGCCGACCCCAGCCGAAATTGGTGTGAAAGAGCACCGCGTGAATGCTGTCCGGCTGCGCCGCCAGTTGCAGCGTTGTGGCGAACTGCTCCGGCTGGAACATCGACATCAGGTCGAGCGGATTGCGGATGCTGGTACCCGCCACGGGGGTGAAGCGACGCAGACCCTCCTGCACCTCCGCCGGTAGCGGCGGCACTTCCAGGCCGGCGGCGTCGATCATGTCGGCGGCCAGCACGCTGGTGCCGCCGCCCGCGCCGACCACGGCCACGCCCCGGCCGGCCGGCGGTGTCAGGAAGCGAAAGGCGACGGCCAGGTCGACCAGTTCTTCGAGCGACTCGACCCGCAGCGCGCCCATCTGCCGGCAGAGGGCATCGAACACCTGCAAGGAGCCGGCAAGGCTGCCGGTATGCGAGGCGGCGGCCCGCGCGCCGGCGCTCGTCCGGCCGCCCTTGAGGATTACGACCGGCTTGTTCCGTGCCGCCTGCCGCAGCACCTCGACGAAACGGCGGCCGCTGCGCACCCCTTCGATATAGGCGAAGATTGCCGTGGTCGCCGGGTCGGCGGCGGCGTGCGCCAGCAGGTCGGACTCGTTCAGGTCGGCGGCGTTGCCGTAGGAGACGACGGTGGAGAAGCGCACGCCGCGCTCGCTCGCCTGGCGGACGAAATCATTGGCGTTGGCGCCGCTCTGCGACACCAGCGCCGTCCCGCCCGGTTCCAGCGGCGCCCCCTGCATGAAGGAGAGGCGGGCCGTCGGGACATACAGGCCCATGCAGTTCGGCCCCAGCACGCGGATGCCCGCCTCGCGCAGCCGCGTCATCACCTGCTGCTCGAGCTGCGAACGCTCGTCGTCGCCCGTCTCACTGAAGCCGGCCGTGAAGAAATGGATCAGGCGCACGCCTTTGGCGATCGCATCCTCGACCAGTTGCGGCACCGCCGGCGCCGGCACGCTCGAGATCAGGTAGTCAACCGGGCCGGGTATGTCGCGGAGCGAGGGATAACAGGGCAGACCGGCGATCTCCTGCGCCTTCGGGTTGACCGGGTAGAGGGGGCCGTCGAAGCCCATCTCCCGGATCGATTCGAGAAAATTGCCGCCGCCGCCGGGCGCGCCGCGATTCTGCGTGCCGGAGGAGATCCCGGCGATGGCGACGCTGCGCGGGTGAAAGAGGTCGTCCAGACGGGCGAACGGCTCGGACATCGGTGACATGCTCCTTGGCACGGCGGGACAGGGCCGGACGCCACACCGGCGGCTTCCAGGGTGGGAGGCCGTCCGGGCCGAAGGATCAGCTCCCGTGTCCGCGTCAGGGAAGGGTGGGTAACCGTCCGGTTCCGGCACTGTCAGAGGCGCGTGCTGATCAGATGCTTCGGCGATCATAGCATCGCCGGCCGCATGACGCTCGATGGCGGCCCGACCTTCATCGCTCCGGTGCGCATGGCCGACGCGCGACCTGAGGGTTCGGCGCTGGCGCTGACGCCGGCCGCCCTCACAAGACCATGCGAGGCCGTAGGATTGTCCCGCATACGATGGAACGTCGAGATTGCTCATCGACTGCTGCATCGGTTCGTGAACTGCTGATCGCGCCGCCCTGGGAGCGCGAGGTGGCGCGATCGATCGACGGCATCGGGGCGCTTCTGATGAAGCGTCATGCCCTGGCGATCACCTCGGCAATCTGGTCGAGGGCGGGGATCACGCGGTCCGGTCCTGCCGAGGGCAGGCCGTAGGTGAGCCGGTCCACGCCCAGCTGCCGGTAGCGGTCGATCGTGGCCGGGTCGAGGGGGGTGCCGGTGAGGGTGATCGGGATCGGACCGCGGCCGGCGTCGGCGGCCAATCGGTTCAACTCGGCCATCTTCTCGACGACGGGAATCTCGGCGCGTCCACCGATCGGCATCCAGCCGTCGCCGTATTCCGCCACCCGCTGGAGGGTGTGCGGTCCGTTGCCGCCGACGAGGATCGGCGGGTGCGGCTTTTGCACGGGCTTCGGCCAGGACCAGATCGGGTCGAAATCGACGTGGCGGCCGTGATACTCGGCCTCGTCCTGCGTCCAGATCTGCTTCATCGCGAGGATACGCTCCTGCAGGATGCGCCAGCGTTTGGCCGGGTCGGTGCCGTGGTTCTCCATCTCTTCGAGGTTCCAGCCGCCGCCGATGCCAAACAGGAAGCGGCCGTTCGAGATGTGGTCGACGCTGGCGACCTCCTTCGCCAGGGTGATCGGATCGCGCTCGATCACGAGACAGACACCAGTGCCGAGTTTGATCTGGGAGGTGACCGCCGCGGCGGCGCCGATCGCGACAAAGGGGTCGAGGCTGTGCCAGTACATCTCCGGCAGATTCGGGCCACCACCCCACGGTGACCTGCGGCTGGCGGGAATGTGGGTGTGCTCGGGAAAGAACAGGGATTCGAAGCCGCGCGCTTCCGCCGCCTTCGCGACATCGGACGGGCTGATCGAGAAGTCGGTGACAAAGATCGAGACGCCGAATTTCATGCTGATTCCTCATTGTTCGCGGGGATCGAGCGGGATCGCACCCTCGGTGAACCGCTTGCGTGCGCCCATCATACCCGCCGGATCGATTGTGATGCTGCCGCCATCCTCCTTGAAGGTTTCAACACCGCTACCGCGCAGCTAGCCGGCCCGACCGCGGCGGCTGAAGCGCCGGCATCCCCCGGATGTATCTTAGGGAGCACTGCCGTACACTGCGGGGCATGGCAGCACGTCAGCGTATCTCCTCAGGCTCACCCTTCGAACCGACGATCGGGTTCAGTCGCGCCGTCCGCGCCGGCGACCGCGTGGTTGTGGCCGGCACGGCGCCGGTCTGGCCGGATGGGTCATGCGATCCGGATGCGGAAGTGCAGGCCCGCCGCTGCTTCGAGATCATCCTCACGGCGCTCGAGGAAGCCGGGGCCGAGGCGCGTCATGTGGTGCGGACCCGCATGTTTCTGACCGATGCGGCGGACGCCGAAGCGGTCGGGCGTGCCCACGGCGCGATCTTCGGCGATGTCCGGCCGGTTGCGACGATGGTCGTCATCGCCGCCCTGCTCGACCCACGATGGAAGGTTGAGATCGAGGCGGAAGCGATCGTCGATCAGGAGCCCTAACCGGCAGCATGGGGGTGGGCCGTGACGGAGGATCACAGGCAGGCGCCGCTCCAGCATGGCGTCCCCGACCGTGAGGCGATCCGTCGGGAATTGGAGCAGGCGAAGCAGGACTTTCACGCGCTGCTGAACTCGCTCGACCCGTCTGATTGGGAGCGGTCGAGCGGCACTCGCGGCTGGACCGTGCGACAGTCGATGTGGCACCTGGCCTCGGAAGTGGGTTTGACGGCGGGTAGCGTGGCGATGGCCAAGCAGGGCCGGAACTACAGCCCGCCCGGTTGGCTGAGCAGGCGGATCAACGCCTTTACGACCGGGCGCGGCGCCCGCCATGCGACGGTCGAGTCGGTCGCTGAACAGTATGATTACGGTCACGAGAAGCTGATCGCCGCGCTGGACGAGGTTGAGCCGGAGGATTGGGAGAAAGGCTCCCGCATCTTCGGTGAGTACACCACCGTCGAAGGACACTTCCATGCGGTGGCGCGACGCTTCGCCGAATACAGCGCCGCCATCAAGAAGACACGATGAGATCTCTTGTCACCTGCCTTTCCACTGCGGATGATCGATACACCGAAGCGCTTGACTGCACTAACCAACGCCTGCTGCCGTTCAACCTTGAATGAAACAGCGATCACAGAAAACTTGTCATCCTGAGCAGAGCGAAGGATCTCGGACGCAAGTCAAACTGTCGAGATCCTTCGCTCCGCTCAGGATGACAAACTGACGGTGACGGGAGTTCCGGCGGATGCGGAGCTACTACGTGTACATCCTTGCGAGCCGAACGCGAGTACTGTACGTGGGAGTGACAAACGACCTTCAACGCCGCGTCTACCAGCACCGGACTAGTACAGCGTCACAGTTTACGGCGAGGTATCGCGTGACCATGCTTGTCCATTGTGAGGAGCCTACGAATATCCGCGACGCCATATCAAGAGAGAAGCAGATCAAGGGTTGGGCCCGTGCAAAGAAGGTCGCGCTCATTGAGGCTGACAATCCACAATGGGTTGATCTCGCTAAAGACTGGTTCAACGAAGACCGTAAACAACGTTCTCCGAGTCTGTCATCACAGCCACCCAGATCGCTGGCTTGAGAGCGCAGACGCGAATCTTTTCTTGAGAACGTTCTTGGGCTGTTCGCCGACGCGCGACATTGGCAAGCGATTGAAGAGTAGAAGCGGTGCGTGGGCTAAGAATATCTCAGTCCCACGCACCACGTGCATCGCCCTCGTTACATCACGCCTTCGCCGTGCTTGTGCAGCCAGTATTCGAGGCTGTCTGCCAGGGCGAGCCATGACGCTTCGATCACGTCCGTGCTACTGCCGACTGTCCGCCAGATGTTGACGCCGTCGGTAGACTCGATCAGCACGCGGACGGAGGCGGATGTCCCACCGGCGCCGTCGAGAATGCGGACCTTGTAGTCTGACAGCTTGACGGCGGCGAGGCTCGGATAGAACTCGAGCAGGGCCTTGCGGACGGCGGCGTCGAGCGCGTTGACAGGACCGTTGCCCTCACCGGCGGTGTGCATCACCGAGTCGCCGACGCGCAGCTTCACCACCGCCTCGCCCATCATGTCGCTGTGCGTGTCGCCGTTCTTGGTATGCCGGCGTCGTTCGACGATCATGAAGTCTTCCAGCTCGAAGGGTGCCCGGTACTCCGGCTGACTGCGCCGGACGAGCAGTTCGAAGGAGGCCTCGGCGCCGTCGTACTGGTAGCCGCGCGACTCCATCAGCTTGACCTTCTCGACCAAGTGGCGCGTCTCCTCGCTGGACAGGGGGATATCGACGCCTTGTTCCTGCATCTTGGCGATGATATTGCGCTGGCCGGAGAGGTCAGAGACGAGCACGCGCTTGGTATTGCCGACGAGAGCCGGATCGACGTGCTGGTAGGCCCGCTCGTTCTTGACGATGCCGGCGACGTGATAGCCCGCCTTATGGGCAAAGGCGCTGATGCCGACGAAGGGCGCCTGCGCGTTCGGGTTGAGGTTGGCAAGCTCGCTGACGAAGTGCGAGATCTCGGTCAGGCGGGAGAGTTGATCGTCGGAGACGACATCAATACCGAGCTTGAGCTTGAGATTGGCGATCACGGTGATCATGTTGGCGTTGCCGCAACGCTCGCCGTAGCCGTTGATGCAGGCTTGTACCTGACTCGCACCGGCATCGACGGCGGCGAGGGTATTCGCCACCCCCAGCCCGGCGTCGTCGTGGACGTGGATGCCAAATGGTGCGTCGCCGATCGCCTCCTTCACTCGCTTGATCGCGCGAAGGAGGTCGCTGGTCATCATGCCGCCGTTCGTGTCACAGAGGACGACGCCGTCGGCGCCGGCGTTCAGAGCTGACTTGAGGCACTGGAGGCTATAGTCCGCGTCTTCGAGAAAGCCGTCGAAGAAGTGCTCGGCGTCAAAAAAGACGGTCTTGCTCTGCTCCTTCATGTAGCGGATCGAGTCGCGGATCATCGCCAGGTTCTCCTCCGGCGATGTCTCGATGATCTCCCGTACCTGAAAGGCGGAGGACTTGCCGACGAAGGTCACGGCCGGGGTCTGGGCATCGAGCAGCGAGCGAATATTAGGGTCGCTCTCGACATGCAGGCCGGCCCGCCGCGTGCCGCCGAAGGCGACGAGCTGCGCGTTCTTGAGGTTGAGATGACGAGCGCGGACGAAGAACTCGGCATCACGAACGTTCGAGCCAGGAAAACCGCCCTCGATGAATTGCACGCCAAGCTCGTCGAGCTTCTGCGCGACCTGAAGCTTATCTTCAACCGAGAGCGACATGCCTTCCATCTGCATGCCGTCCCGCAGTGTCGTGTCATAGAGTTGTACGCGGGTCATGAGCGGTCCTTTGCTAAACCCCTCCCCCGGCCCCTCTCCGCGCGTCAGCGGGGGGAGGGGCCGGGGGAGGGGTCGTCATATACGTCGATTGAAGCAACCAATGACGATCGTAATCGCGTCCGCCGGGTCCGAATGGCGGACCGCGGCGGATGTAATCACCTCATTGAGATACGGATACCTAACCCCCCGGCCCCCTTCCCTCGCAGGGAAGGGGGAGTCCTGGGTCAGCGATGGTTGTACAAGGGTCGTCGGTGTTCCCAGACGAGATACTGGCAAACCACGGTAAACGATTACTCCCCCATCCCAGCGAGGGAAGGGGGCCGGGGGGTTAGGTAATCTCCGGCTCAAGCACCAACCCCCC
>JBFXAN010000040.1:0-45456 GCA_050184225.1 Dehalococcoidia bacterium
AACCCGGCCGGAAGCCTCGGCGCCGCGCGAGGAGAAGGCCGAACGGAGTTAGTAGGGCGTCATGCCCGCCAACCGGGGCCGAAAGGCCCCGTAGTTGTCCCACCCAAGCGCGAAACGTTTGTGTGGGATTGGGAACCAGAAGCACGGAGACGACCCATGGCTGATAGATTCGACAAATTTACCGAGCGCGCACGGCGGGTCCTCACCCTGGCGCAGGAGGAGGCCCAGCGGTTTAACCACAACTACATCGGCACCGAACACCTGCTGCTCGGCCTCGTCCGCGAGGGCGATGGCGTCGCGGCCAAGGTACTTGCCAACCTCGGTGTCGAGCTGAACAAGGTGCGCTCCGCGGTCGAGTTCATCATCGGCCGAGGGGATCGCGCCGTGCTCGGCGAGATCGGGCTGACGCCCCGCGCCAAGAAAGTGATCGAGCTGGCGGTGGACGAGGCGCGGCGGCTGAACCACCACTACATCGGCACCGAGCATTTGCTGCTGGGATTGGTACGGGAAGGCGAGGGCATCGCCGCCGGTGTGCTCGAAAGCCTCGGTGTCAACCTCGAGCGCGTCCGTGCCGAGACAACCCGCATCCTCTCGACGAACCTGCCTCAGGGTCAGCAAGCCGGCTCCGGCGGTCGCTCGCAGACGCGGACACCAACCGTCGATCAGCTTGGTATGGACCTGACGGCGGCGGCACGGGCGGGCAAGCTCGATCCGGTGATCGGCCGGCACAAGGAGATCGAGCGGGTCATTCAGATCCTCTCCCGCCGAACCAAGAACAACCCGGTGCTGATCGGCGAGCCGGGCGTCGGCAAGACGGCGATCGCCGAGGGGCTCGCCCAGCGGATTGTCGCCGGCGAGGTGCCGGAAACCCTGCAGGGCAAGCGCCTGCTCACGCTCGATATCGGCTCGCTGGTGGCGGGCACCAAGTATCGTGGTGAGTTCGAGGAACGTCTGAAGAAGGTGATCGAGGAGATCAAGACCTCGGCCAACTGCGTGCTGTTCATCGACGAGCTGCACATGCTCGTCGGCGCCGGTGCCGCCGAGGGGGCGGTCGACGCCGCCAACATCCTCAAGCCGTCGCTTTCCCGCGGCGAATTGCAGTGCGTCGGCGCGACCACGCTGGACGAGTACCGCAAGCACATCGAGCGGGATGCGGCGCTGGAGCGGCGCTTCCAGCCGGTGCGCGTCGAGGAGCCGAGCGTCGAAGAGACGGTCGAGATCCTGCGGGGGATCAAGGAGAAGTACGAGGAGCACCACAAGCTGACGATCACCGACGACGCGCTGTCGGCATCCGCCGAACTGGCGGCCCGCTACGTCTCCGACCGCTTCCTGCCGGACAAGGCGATCGACCTCGTCGATGAGGCGTCATCGCGCGTGCGTATCCGCCGCTCGTCGACACCGCCGTCACTGAAAGAGGCGATGCGTGGGCTCGATGCCCTCCGCAAAGAGAAGGACACAGCGATCTCCAACCAGGAGTACGAGCGCGCCGCCCAGCTCCGCGACCAGGAGGTCAAGCTCCAGTCGAAGATCGAGTCGATGGAGGAAGGGATCGAGGCGGAGCGCGAGGACAGCAAGCCGGTGGTGACCGACCAGGACATCGCCGAGGTCGTCTCGATGTGGACCGGCATCCCGCTCAGCCGGCTCGAGTCGGAGGAGTCGAAGCGCCTGATGGAGATGGAGGCGGCGCTCCATGTCCGGATCATCGGACAGGAGGAGGCGATCGTCACGGTGGCGAAGGCCGTCCGCCGCGCCCGCGCCGGGTTGAAGGATCCGAAACGGCCGATCGGCGTCTTCATCTTTGCCGGCCCGACCGGCGTCGGTAAGTCGGAGCTGGCGCGGACGCTGGCGGAGTTCATGTTCGGCAGCCAGGACAACATGATCCGGCTCGACATGAGCGAGTTCATGGAGAAGCACTCTGTCGCCCGTCTGATCGGCGCGCCGCCGGGATACATCGGCTATGACGACGGCGGTCAGCTGACGGACACGGTACGGCGCAAGTCCTACTGCCTGATCCTGCTGGACGAGATCGAGAAGGCGCATCCGGATGTCTTCAACATGCTCCTCCAGATCTTCGATGACGGCCACCTGAGCGACGCCAAGGGTCGGAAGGTGGACTTCCGCAACACGATCCTGATCATGACGAGCAACGTCGGCTCCGACCTGATCCGCAAGGAGACGAACATCGGACTGACGATCCGACGGGACGAAGCGAAGTCGGCCGAGGACGCCTACAATCGGATGAAGGAAAAAGTCCTCAACGAGATGAAGAACGTCTTCCGGCCGGAGTTCCTCAACCGGATCGACAACACCGTCGTCTTCCACTCGCTGAGCAAGGAGCACATCGGCCAGATCGTGGACATCATGATTCGCGATGTGACCAAGAACGTCACCGCGAAGGGCGTCGAGCTCGAAGTGACGGACTCGGCTCGGGTATGGCTGGGCGACAAGGGCTACGACCCCGTTTTCGGCGCCCGCCCACTGCGGCGTGTGATCCAGAACGAGGTCGAAGATCGCCTCTCCGAGGCGTATCTGCTCAACGAGTTTGGCCCTGGTGACACGGTCGAAATCGATGTCTCGGAGGATTCGCTCGTCCTACGGACGAAGACACCGGTGGCTACCGCGTAGCGGCTCCGGATCGAGATTCATCTGACAGGGGAGGCAGTTGCCTCCCCTGTTTCTTGATTCTGGGAATTGCGTGAGACTCGCGTGTCAGAACCTTGTCAACTCGCCGCAATCCGATTACCGGCAAATCCGGGCTGATTCACTGGTCGTATACCGGAAGGAACCGGCGCATGCCGGGACATGTTGCACAAAAGAGAGGATGCCTGTGGCGAAACGACTGATCCTTCCCCTGATCGCCGGTCTCATACTCACCGCCGGACTGGCGGCATGCGGTTCGGATGACGACGCTGATACCGCAACAAGCACCCAGAGCACCCCAGCTGTCACTTCATCGGCCGGCGACTCCACCGCCGCGGCCGCGCCTACGACAGCGGCCGCGGCCGCAACTGCTGCCCCGACCACGGTCGCCGAGTCGACCGCTGCCGCGCCCGCGGGGCCACAGGCGCTGAATATCAAGGCAGGCGAGTACTTCTACGACCCGCAGGATCTGCGGGTCAAACCCGGTACCGTCGCTCTCACCATGACCAACGATGGCCCGGAGCGACCGCATACATTCGTGGTCAAGAACAAGTCGGGTGACGGCGACCTCTTCAAATCGGAGCGGGTGCCGGTCGGCGGTCCGGTGACGTTGGAATTTACGGTCATGGAAGAGGGCACCTACGAGGTCTACTGCAACCTGCCCGGTCATGCTGACCGAGGCCAGCGTGGCACGCTGACCGTGTCCCGAATCTAGCGAGGATTCGTTCCTATCATTAGGATGGACGGCGGCGGGAGCCTCTCCTGCCGCCGTTGTCACGTCACGGCCGCAGTTGCGGGAGGTAGTTCAGTGGACGAAGGTCAACTCACGCTCCTTTCACTTTGGGTTCATATTCCCATCGTCACCGCCTGGATCGGCATGGTCATGATCGATGTCTATGCGTCCAACGCACCCGGATTGAGCGCAACACAACGCGGAAGCATGATCGCCTGGTTTCGGCCGTTCGTCATCGCCGCTATCGTCATAATCCTGATTACCGGTATCTGGCAAACGATGAAGAATCCGTTCAGTGAAGTCAGCTCGTATGCCGAGTTATCAGACTTGCGTGATACAACCTACGGATTTTCTCTCTTTGTGAAGCACATCTTTGTCGTTGCGACCTTCTTCCTCACGCTGATCGTGCACTTCTACTTCGCACCCCGGCTGATGAATCCGTCTGCTGTCGGCGCACCTGGCGGACCGCCGGTTTCCGATACCCTGGTCGCCACGGCACAGGAGCCGGTCGCGATCGATCTCACCGCCACGCGCTGGCTGTCCGTCCTCAATGCCGTTGCCTGCGTCGGCGCGCTGATCATGGCAACGCGTATGATCTGGGAACTACACTAAACCGCCGTCGGTACCACCGCGGGGTGAGGCTGCTGGGTCAATGACCAAGGACATCCCAGCGCCGCTGTGGACGCCCCGAACAGCTGAGGGATCACGACTCAGAACTGGTGACGCAGTTGTGGCGGTATCCCGCTGGACGGGGCCGAACCTCCCCGCGATACTCAGAAGGAAAGAACGCGGCCCGGCTCGCCGAACATGTAGGATCTGCCATGAACCTCCCGATAGAGTTGCAGCCGCACGAGTCCGTCAGTCTCGTCGCTCGACGGCATCCCGTCTATATGATCGCGAAGCTTTCCGGCGCAGCAGTGGCAGCGGTCGTTCCCGCTGTTCTCCTGGTGTGGTTGATTTCGGCAACTTCCGGGTTCGATGGCGTGGCCGGCGTGATCGCGATCGTCGCGGCGGTCGTTTGGATCCTGGTCTGGGCTGTCGTCGCCTATGTCATCTGGTACAAACATCAACACGACCTCTGGATTGTCACCAATCAACGACTGCTCGATGTCTACCGGCGTAACTTTTTTGACCAACGTGTTTCGTCCGCCGATCTGGTCAATGTTCAGGACATTTCGGTCGAGAAGAACGGCGTGCTCGCCACGTTGTTCAATTTCGGTGATGTTCGCTGCCAGACGGCGGGCGCCCAGGGTGGTTTCGTCCTGTCTGGTGTTCCCAATCCGGCGCGCGTCCTCACCAGTCTGGATGCAGCCCGGGACGCTGCCCGGTTCCAGCTGCACGACGATTCGCAGACGCAGTCGCCGGCCGATGTCGTGCCAGGGTCGCAACCCGAGGTTCGGCCGTCGGTCAGCGACCGAATCCCCCGGTCCTCGTAATCTCCGCTCGTGTCACATCTCCGAATCCGAACTTTCATGGCATACGTATAACTACCGGTGGCCATGCCCACGTGAATCTGGTGGGCGGCGCGTTACACTAGAGCGTGTGGGTGGGCCAGGAAGGGAAGCTGTCATGCCGGTGACGTCGTCGTCACGCCGTGCGCTGCTGCGTGGCCTGATTAGCATCGGCGCGGCCGGGTTCGCCGCCGCCTGCCGGGATCAGGCCGACCGTCAGCCGGCCCCGCCTTCATCCTCCTTTGTTCAGGTGCCTACTCCTGGTGGTACGACCGTGCGGCCCCGCGACCTCAAAGGCACGATCTCAATTGCGTATGCCGATGAGCTCGGAAAGAAGCCACCCTACATCAACGAAGCCGCGGCCGAGTTACAGCGCGTGTATGCGGATGTCACGGTGGAGATCCGTCAGGTACGTCTCGGCGGGAGTGAGTTCTTCGACCAACTCCTGCCTTCGCTCAGCGCGGAGGAAGCGCCCGACATCATTCATGTCGGTGGCGATCGATTGGGAGAACTGGCCGATGCCGGGCTGGTCGCGCCCCTGGATGAGTTCCTGCGAGAGTGGCCGGATTGGCGCTACTACTCGCCGACGGTGCGGGAAGGCGTCACCTATCAGGGTCAGGTCTGGGCATTGCCCTACGGCCTCGATACCCGATTTCTCTACTTCCGTCGCGATATCTTCGAGCAGGTCGGATTGGGCAGTGATTGGAGCCCGAAGAACGTCGCCGATATCCTCAGCGCTGCTTCAAGGGTGAAGATGCTCCGTCCCGATGTCCTGCCCTATGCACTCTACGCCGGCCCGAATGGTGGTTCCGGTACCGCCAATCACGGTTTCGTGCCGCTGGTCTATGCGTATGGTGGATCGCTGAAAGACGTCCGGGGGAATTGGATCGGCGATAGTCCGGCGATCCGCAAGGCGTTCGGCTACTACGCGATGGCGTACCAGGGCGAACGACTGTCGCCGATCGAGTTGCTCACGATGCCCCGTTCGTGGGTGTCGATGCGCGAGCGCCTGGGTGATGGTAGCCTGGCGATGCTGTTTGAAGGCGGCTGGGTCTACGGCGGCTGGTCGGATAAGGACAGGGCTGGAACCGCGGAGAATGTCGGGTATCTGCTCTTCCCCACCGAAACCGACGGTCCGTCGTTTACGCTTGGTGGACCGGGGACCTGCTGGTATATCACGTCGGCCAGCCGCAACAAGCGCCTGGCATGGGAGTACATCGCCACCTGGAACAACCAGGAGACGGTCGGGCGACTGAACGCCGAGGACCCGCATCCGGTTGCGCGGGTTGATGCCGTGCGCGTGCCCGAATATCGCGGCGAGCACTTTCTCGTCGAATCGACGGAGTCGCTCCGGCGCGCGCACTTTATCCCACCGGATGCGGCCTATGGCAAGGTGGTTGCCGCGATCCACGCGACCACCGCCGCGGTTGCTTCCGGCGCGGTCACGCCCGACGAGGCGGCACGCCGGTATGCAGAAGAACTGCAGCAGACGATTGGCGCTTCCAAGGTGGTCAAGCAGAGTTAGACCGAATCCCGGCCGGGTCAGACGCGATAGGCATACTGCGTCCACAAGGTATTCTGTCCGCCGATCCGGAACGTGTGGTCGTCTCCCGCGAGGATCGCGGGCCAATCGACGCGGGCGGTGAGCGCTGCACCGATCTGCTGGAGCCGTTCGATCTGGTCGGTCGCGTCCAAGCCGACCGCATGGGGAAGCTTCGGGTCGATCCGGTAGAAGTGGAGCGACGGATACATGCGCCGCACGATGTCCGTCTGCTGTTCCCCGGGAGAACGCAGGAGCTCGCTCACGATCCACGTCAGCCAACCCCACAACCACCCGGGCCGTCGTCGCGCTGTGAACCGGCCCGTTCCCAGGGACACCACCGTTGTCCGAGAGGGGTCGTACCCGAGGGAGTAATCAAACGCCTCGACGCATGCCTGATAGACCGGGTTGCCGGTGACGCCGACGCTGCCATCGACCAGTTCGCCGATCGCGCCGATGCGCCAGGGCTTGAAGTAGGTCGGTGCGGCTGCCGAGGCGGTGGCGCAATCGGCCAGCGACAACGATCCGGTCTGACCGCTGTTCATCGGCGTATCCCGGACAAAGTACCAGGGCATCCCATCCGACAGCCGTTTCGCAGTGACGAGGATGTCGACCGGTGCGTCGTTTAGGCGCGAGACGTCGGTACTCGCGAGCTCCTCCCGCAGAATCCGGTGCAGGCCGCCGATTGAGTACATCGAACCGGTCAGAATCCGCCGCGGCAGATTCAAGAGGCTTGGGGTGAAGATCTCGCCGGCGCGCCGCGCGTAGAGGTCGAGGATACGTTGTGCCGGAATCCCGGCCGCGACGGCAGAGGCAATCACGGCGCCGGTCGAAGTGCCTGCCACAAACGAGAAGATGTCGCGGGCCGGCCGGCCGGTCGTTCGCTCCAGCGCCACGAACAGCGTCGCCGGTATGATGCCGCGGATGCCGCCACCGTCGATCGAGAGAAGATACCTGCGGTTGTCAGCGCCGCCGTCGCGGTCGGTCATCGCGCGTCAATCCTCGAACCGAATGCCGGAGCGGTTCGAGTCTATGACGGCGGATTCTCGATGTCGAGGCACATCCGACACAGATGCGACTGAATGTCACCGAACCGACTCGTAACCGTTACGTTACGAGCCGACCGACAGGTACACTAGAAGAGATCATCCCATATTGCTGGTGTACGGTGACAACAATTACTGCTGAATCAATTGCGCAAACGCGCGACATCCCGGTGACATCGGTCGAGCGACGCGTCAAGCGGAACCATCCCCGACGCGATGAGATTCTCGAGCAGGCGGAGACTCTGATCCGGGAGCACCGCCTTCAGAATGTGACGCTCCGCGGGCTTGCCCGCAGCATGAGCCTGTCCGCGACCGCGCTCTACGAGTACTTCAGCGATAAGCAAGAGTTGCTCGCGGCTCTGTACGAACGTGCGGCCAACCGCCTGCTTGCATCGCTCGTCGACTCCGACGATCCGACCCTTGATATCGATCAGCGCGTGCGTATCATCGGACGCGACTACTTCCGCTTTGGTGTTGAGGAATCGGGCTTGTACCTGTTTCTCTTCGACCGCCCCTGGGAGGACTTCGGCCCATGGGTGCAGTCGACCGCCGGTACGCCGGAGGAGGAGTTGCAGGATCATCGCCCCGCGTTTGCGTTCATCGTCGCGCTGCTCGAGTCGGAGAAGACGAAGTTCCGCGACGACTTCCGCGGGGTCAATGCCGCGGTCGAGCTCTGGGCGCTGGTCTATGGATTTGTGGCGCTCTCGCTCAATCACCAGCTTCCGTCCGGTACCGACGCCGAAGCCCTCGTCGAGCGTGCCGTGGACCATCTTCTGGCAGGTTGGCGGCGCCCCTGGAACTAGCCGGCAAGGCGGGATGACCGTCATCGTATATCGCCATCGATAACGGTCATCCGCCAACCTCGTCCGGCGGAGGCTGTCCAATGGTGGATCAGCCTGACCATCCGGCATACGTACAGGCACTGCTGCGCCCGGCGGCGTTCGATCATCCCGCGACGAACATCCGCTTGATCGAGACGCACATCTCCTGGGTGGTGCTCGCTGGGGGCTACGCCTACAAGGTCAAGAAACCGCTCGATCTCGGGTTTCTTGACTTCTCGACGGTCGAGCGCCGGCGCGCCGCTTGTGAAGACGAGGTCCGCCTGAATCAGCGGCTCTCACCAGAGATCTACCTGGGCGTCGTCGACATAACCGAACAGATCGACGGCTTCCGTATCGGCGGATCTGGTCCGTCGGTTGAGCCCGTCGTGCAGATGCGGCGGTTGCCCGACGAGGGCATGTTGCCTTCCATGCTGCAACGAGGTTTGGTAGACAGTCACCTCGTCCGGCAGATCGCGGAGGAGCTTGCGAGCTTTCACGCGCGTGCCGGCCGCGGTCCGGATGTGAGCCGGTTCGGACGTCTCGACACGATCCGCGCGAACTGGGACGAGAACTTCGAGCAGATGCGGCCATTCGTCCCCAGCATCATCCAGCCCGATGTCAACGACGCCATTCGAACGTTCGTGGGCGAGTTCATCGCCCACCAGGCGCCGCTGTTCGACGAGCGCGTTCGGCGCGGGAGAGTGTGCGACGGACACGGCGACCTTCATGCCGCAAACATCTGTGTGGTCGAGGGCCGTCCCCGATTCTTCGATTGCCTGGAGTTCAACCCCCGATTTCGCTGCGCCGATGTCGCCGCCGAAGTCGCCTTCTTCGCGATGGACCTCGATCACTTCGGCCGCGCTGACCTCTCTGATGACTTTGTCTCTGCTTATGTCGCCACGAGCGACGATCGCGGGTTGCTGAACCTGCTGACGTTCTACAAGTGCTATCGGGCGTATGTGCGGGGAAAGGTGCGTTGTCTCAGGCTGGTGGGGGCGCCGGGGCGGACGGCAGTCGATGCCGACCGGATTGCGGCGGATGCGGCGGTGTACATGGACCTCGCGTGGTCCTACGCCGGCGGAACGGGCACAGCGCAGATCGTGGTCACGTTTGGGCCACCGGCCGGCGGCAAGAGCACGCTGGCCCGCGCGCTTGCCTCGCGACTCGGCCTGGTGCACCTCTCCTCAGACATGACCCGCAAGCAGCTCGCCGGATTGCGGCCGACCGACCGAGGCGATGCGACGATCAACGCCGGCATCTACTCGCCGGAGATGACGGCGGCGACCTACGCCGAGCTTCGCCGGCAGGCCGGCCGCTGGCTAGGGCGGGGGCGATCGGTCGTTCTCGACGCCACCTACGGACAGGCGTCCGAGCGTGATGCGATCCGGACGCTGGCCGAGCGCAGCGGGTCGCGTCTGGTGTTGCTCTCCTGCCAGGCTGATGAAGCGACAATCCGGAGACGGCTGGCCGCGCGGGCCGACGACTCCTCCACGGTTTCTGACGCTCGTCTCGAACAGTGGCCCGCGCTGCGAGATGCGTTTCAACCTCCGCGCGACGACGAAAACGCGCACGTGATCGACACGGGTGGATCGCTCGACCAGACGACCGCTCAGGCACTTCGCGCGCTGCGTGGCCGTGCGTAAGGGGGGCGGCATACGCGCGGTCCGCGTGATCATCGCCCTTACTGGAACGGAACGAGCTTGACCCTGATTGGTGCAGGGCGGACCCTGCATCGGACAGGGGGCGATCGTTCGTGCGCGACCTGGCCGTATTCTCCTCACTCCGGCACGATCAGTATCGACGGCTGTGGTTGGCGACACTGCTGTCAACCGTTGCCAGCTGGACGGTCCTCACCGGCCGGGGCTGGTTCGCGTTCGACCTGCATCATCATTCCAGTACGGTCGGCCTGGTCTTCTTCGCGGCGATGCTGCCCTACCTCCTGGTCACGCCGGTTGCGGGCGTGCTGGCCGATCGGTTCGACCGGCGCGGGCTGCTTCTTGCATCGCTGGTGATCTCGTTGCTGTCGGCGCTGGCGCTGGCGCTCTACGCGCTCGGCGGCGGCCGCGCTGCCTGGCCGTTGGTGGTGCTCGCCTTCGTCAACGGCGCCGCGCGATCGGTGGAGGTGCCGGCGTCGCAATCGATGGTGCCGGCGATGGTCCCGGAGCGCGATCTGCTCAACGCGGTCGCGCTCGGCGGGCTGGCGACGCATGGGTCCCGGCTGCTCGGCCCGCTGCTCGCCGCGCCCTTGCTCGACTCCAGTGGCGCGGCCGGCGCATTCTTCCTCGCCACGGCGATGTATGTGATCGCGCTCGTTCAGGTGTTCCGCGTTCAGGCGGTGATCCAGGCGACGAGCCGCACGATCGGCGCCGGCGCCCAACTGCTGGAGGGCGCCCGCTACGTGCTCCGTGACCGCGTCGTGCTCCTGATCATCGGTCTCGTCTTCTTTCATTGCGGGCTGTCGATGGCCTACGACGCCGTGCTGCCGGTGATGGCGCATGATGTGCTCGGTTCCGGCGGCACGTCCTATAGCTGGCTCGTGATGATGATCGGACTCGGGTCGCTGATCGGAACGTTCGCCCTTGCTGGCTTGCCGACGGGAATCCATCGCGGCTGGTTGCTCTTCGCGACTGGTATGCTCAGTGGCTTCACCATTGTGCTCCTTGCCTTCGCGCATCGTTGGCCGGAGGCGCTCGGCGCCGCGGCGCTGGTCGGCGGATCGCAGGCGATCTTTATGGCACTCACCAACACCATTCTGCAGATTGTTACGCCGGACTGGGTACGCGGCCGTGTGCTCAGCATCTATCTGATGGTTGGCGGCGGCGTCATGGCCTTCGCCAATCTCGTCACCGGGCGGCTCGCCGATGCGTACGGTGTGACGCTGGTCCTGGCGCTGCCTGCGCTCGCCTTCATGGCGATCGTTGCGCTCAGCCTCCTGGGCCCGCCAATCCGGCGCGTCTATCTGCGGCGTGCCGCTCCCGTGGCGGTGCACTAGCTTCTCGGTTGCCCCGGGGTCAACGACGGAGGAACACGGCATGCCCACGATCGAAGTAAACGGCGTCACGATCTACTACGAGGAAGCGGGTAGCGGTACACCGCTCGTGTTCAGCCATGAGTTCGCCGGAAGTTACGAGAGCTGGGAGCCGCAGGTGCGTCACTTCGCCCGCCGCTACCGCGTGATTACCTACAACCACCGTGGGTATCCGCCGAGCACCGTGCCGCGGGATCCAGCCGCATACGCGGAGGAACTCCTCGTCGACGACCTCCGCGCGCTGCTCGATGCCCTGAACATCGAACGGGCGCATATTGCCGGGCTGTCGATGGGCGGCGCCGTCACGCTCAAGTTTGCGATCGCACACCCTGACCGCTGTATCGGTGCGGTCGTGGCCGGCGCCGGCAGCGGCGCGGACGACCACGAGGAATGGATTCGCACGGGCCTGGCGACGGCGCAACGCTTTGAAGAAGCGTGGGATTCGACCGCCGCGGCCTATGCCGGCGGACCGGCACGCGTGCAGCTCAAGCAGAAGGACCCGCGCGGCTGGCAGGCATTCGCCGATCTCTTTCTGAGTCACTCGCCGGCCGGCTCCGCGAATACGTTTCGCGGGGTCCAGCTCAAGCGCCGGACGATCTATGAGGTCGAGCGCGAGCTGGGCGCGGTGCAGGTGCCCGTGCTGATCATGGTCGGGGATGAGGATGAACCATGTCTCCGGCCGGCGCTGTTCATGAAGCAGCACCTCCCCAATGCGGGGCTGGTGATGTTCCCCCGTTCCGGGCACGCGATCAACCTGGAAGAACCGGCGCTCTTCAATCAATTCGTCATGGATTTCCTGACCACGGTCGAACAGGGCCGATGGGTGCCCTTGCGTCAAGCACAGCCTGCTTGATGCTGCTGAGAGATTGACGTAACCCTGACATGGCCCTGCTATGCAAATGCTTGGCGGGAGCCGTGTATGGTAGATTCAGTCAGATCAGCAGGGCCGGTCGAGGGAGGACAGGATGCGATGTCAGACCTGTGGTGAAGAGTTGCGCGAGGGCGCGCGCTTCTGCCCGACCTGCGGCACACCATCGCCATCGCCTACCGCCACGACTCCGCCAACGGTTCAGATCCGGCGCGGCGCCCCCGAATCGACGCCGCCACCTGCAGAGTCACCGGCGATGCAGCAAACGGTCGCGGCGGCGCCCTCGGAGATCTCCGGCTCCGGCGACGAAACGATCGTCGCCCCGCCGCCGGAGCCGGCCCGCGCCGCCCGTGACCCGGGCGCCGGCTACGACCCTGTCGGCCCGCCGCGCACGCCGCCACGCTCCGGTGATGCCGCTCCTCGTGCGACACCTCCACCACGGGCAACGTCCACACCGCCGCAGATCTCCGCGTCCGCCGCCGATTTCAACACCCTGCTGCAGCGCGTCATACGATTGTTGCGACTCGATACGAGCATCTTTGCCGAGTTGTACAGCGATAACGCCGCCACCATTCCGGTCGTGGCCTACGCCGCCGCCGTGCTGCTGCTCTCCGGCCTTGGCGGCATGTTCTTCATCTCGTCGCAGTTCGGCTTTGACACATATGAGTTCGTCGGCGGCAGCAGCGGCAGTGAGTTCTTTCTCCGCTCGATTGTTCTGGGAACGGTCCTGGCGTTGGTGATGGTCGTCGCCTGGAGCGGCGTGACGATGATGGTCCTGCGCCAGCTTGCCGGCGTCGACGCCAATCTCTATGGTATCGCCCGCGTTTTGGGCGTCGCGATCACGCCGCTGGTACTGGCCCTGCTGCTGATCATCGACGACATCTTCTTTGGCTTGAGCTGGATCGCGCTCGGCGGCGTGGCGTCGCTGGCGCTGATCGGCGTGCTGGAGGCGATCGACGCGCGGCCGGGACCGGCGTGGCTCGCGACGCTGCTCGGATTTGCCGCCTTTGTTGTCGTTCTCGCGTTCCTGGGTCACGGCCTCCGGGACTATGCCCCTGGATTCTTCGTCGGCGGTTGATCGCGCCCGCTATCTGCTTCGCACACCACCGGCTAGGGCCGCGCTGGATCGGTGGGTAGCAGCGGCGTCGTCCACTTCAATCCCAGCGACTGCAGGTCCGGGGTCAGGACATCGTCGCCTTCCGGTCGATCGCCGTGCTCGACCCAGCGCATCAAGTCGTCGAAGGCGCGCGTCACTTCAGGGGCTTCAAACTGACAGTGGCCCGGCCGTCGGATCGCTCGCTGCACCAGATAGTCAGCTGTCCCGGCCGCGATCGTCAGCCGGCGATAGTCCTGCTCCAGGGCGAACGGAACATATGCGTCGCCGGTCGTGTGCAGCGTGATGACGGGGGCGACGATCCTGCCGGTTAGCTCGGCGAAGACGGCGTTGTCGGAGACTAAGCGGGAGCCGGGGGCCGGCGCGAACCGGCGCGTGCCTTGATTGATCTCTTCGGCGGTGAAGCCCAGACCGGGGTCGATGCGATACTGCACGTGGCGCGTGTCGGCCGCACGGCCGGCGGGCGTCGCCATTCGATTCGGGTCAGCAAGAAGGAGGAGGTTCGCTGCCCGTGTGGTTCGTTCGGCCAGCCCTTCCTGCCAGAATGGCAGTGCGCCGCCCATCAGATACTTGGCCACGCTCTGAAACGCTCGACCTTTCTCCGTGGGAACAGACCCGGCACCGACCGCGGGCAGCCACTCGGAGAGCGCGGTTCGCACGAACGACGGTGCGTCGGGCGCGTCGAACAGATCGACGCCGCTCACGAACTCAGCTGCCGCGCCGAAGGCGAGGAGATAGTCGACCACACCGATGCCAATCGCCGGACACTCGGCCAGGGCGCCCTGAAATTCAACCTGATGCAACTCCATCGCGGCGGCGAGGACATGTCCACCCATTGAGCTACCTTCGAGGATGGTGAGCCGGGGTTCGCCGTAACGCTCGACGAACAGCGACTTGAGCGCGAGCGTGTCTTCGAGGCCGATGTCCGGCCGATAGCCGTTCTGTCGATAGCTGGAGGCGGCCCAGGCGTACCCGTTCTCGATCAGATGTGGCCGAATCGGCGAGTCACTCACCCACACCTCAGGCGTGTCGCCGCGATACCCATGCGCGTACAACACGAGGACGCCGTTCCATTGCAGCGGTACTTCGATCCGATAGGCGCCGCCGTTGTATGTGCCAAAGTCGGCCCGAGCGCCGGGCAAGGGTCTGAACCGGGGATCAGCAATCGTTGCTGACGCTGTTGTTGTGGCAGCAGGCACGATAGCAGGCGGTTCGGCGTGTGGCGCGTCGGCGGCAGGCGCCGGCTTTCGGCCGCGGTCACATGCGACGATCACCACCGACAGCAGCACGACGAGGACAGGCCAGCGCAGCGGACGCATCATTGGCTCAGCATACGATAACCGGAACTCGGTCAATGTGCGGCGACTGGTTATGAACGAGCCGGCGCCTCGATCACCCCGTTACTTAGGGAGCGCGTCCGGTTCGTCTGGAACCGGCGCCCATGTCAGGTCAGGGGGCAACAGTCCTTCCTGGGGGACCAGGCCCAGTGGCGACAGATCGGGGAAGTAGGAGCGGTCGTCGGCAACACGCGGCGGTGCGTCATTCCAGAGCGGTTGGTAGCGGGGTGCGGCGGCGTCGCGCTGATCGGGCCACGGCGCCTCACCGATCCCTTGAATCGGGAGCAGGTCGATCTCGAAGACGCGCGAGGGCCGGCCTGCCAGCGGTTCGAACTCTGCTTCCCAACCCTCGGATGAACGGACCCGGTAGCGGCCGCCAATGAGCTCGTTCGTGCCGAGGTCGGTCACGCGAATCCACCCACGCCAGGAGGAACCATCCGCGCTCCGCTCGGCCGATCCCCAGAAGCGCGCTTCGCCGAGTGTCACATCCGAATGGTCGAACACCGTGCCATCGAACCGGAGAGAGTCAACGGTCATCAGTCGCCTCGCCGGCCCGAACCACAGCAGCGAACGCATCGCGATCGGCCTGCTGGTCGTAGACCACGTTGATCGGCACGAGCGTGGCACGGGCAGCGAATCGCCCCAACCCGTCGACGCACTCGCGCCGGTCCAAGCTCGCGGTCCAGCTTCGGCAGACATCCGGGCGGGCAGGGTGGACCGCACACAGGTTGCGGCCGGAGGGCTGTCGCCGGAGGAAGATGCAGGCGCCGTCCGTCTGGCCCAGCAGTCGGACGGCGTCATCGAATGGGTATTCGACGGTATACGAATCGCGGAGCGACGCCGCGTCGATCCGAAGAAATCCCGCAAGCCGCTCGATCTCCTCGTCCGTGACAGATGGCTGCCAGCGCTCGCAGCAGACGCCGCATTGATGGCATGGGATGGCGCTCGCCTCGACGAACCGGCTGATCTCGCCGTCGTAGATTCGTTCAACGTCGGGCGTGCTCAGGTGGGTAATCATGCCTCGCTCCAACCCCGATCGTCGTCTCCGCGGCGGCGGCAGTCAAATCGAGCGACACGCGCGGACGGTTTCAGGTGCTCGGCTCGCCGAGCAGGGAGAGCCGGGTCAGCTCCAGAATCGGGCCGACCTGTCCATCAGCCGCGAGGAGAATCAGGTCGAGGCCGCCGAAGAGCGCGGGGTCCATCCCCAGGAGCGCGGTTCCGACCGGCTGATCCTGAAAGCTGGCGTACGGCCCGACAAAGCCAATCACGCGCGCGTCCGCGACCGTTTCGAGCATCGCGTCGCGAAGGGCCGGCAGCGTCCGGCGAATCGACCGACGCAGCGCGGCGCCGCTGCTCGACTCCAGCCCCGGCGGTTCACCGATGATCGTCAGTCCTGTGCCGTCGCTCAATCGTTGAATCGTCCAGGCATCGTCGGCCTCGATCGTCTCGGTGCTGCCGAGCTTGAGCGAATTGGCCGTAAGCGCGATCGCGTCGATCAAGGTGCCGGCGTAGCCTTCTGCGGATGGCAAGCGGTGGAGCTCGGTCGAGTCGAGCTGAAAGTGACCAAAAACCCGGCCGGTAAACCGTGCCCAGTGGGGAGCCAGGCCGCCCCGCGCCGTAATGTAGCCGCCTTCCTCGTCACTCTTGCGAAGATAGAGCGATACCGGAAACCGGACTTCTCCGCCCGCCCCCGGTGCGAGTGCAGCGGCCGCCGCTTCGACGCGTGTGATGAATTCGCTCCGGCCCGGCTCGCGCTGCGGGAGATCGGCGCCCGCCGGCGCCCACAGGACATAGCCGCCGTCGAGAGATTGGCCGATCCGTTGCTCGAGCGCGGTCTTTGCTGCAAACCAGTGACCGTCGCCGGCGGGTGGCGTCACCATCGCCACGCCGGTCACGAGCGGCCGCGACCCGATCGTGCCTCGGCCGACCCACGCATCGATGCCGGGCACCTGTTCCGGCTCATCCGCCGTGGTCGGCGCGCCGCTGCGGCGGTGCAGGGCATCGAGCAACAATCGCAGACCGAGTCGCGCCGCCCGCGATGCTGTTTCATTCATGGATCGCAACCCCGACTCTTGCAACCTGGAACGACGTTCGATTCGCGGTGTGTGCCATCGCGATCGCGACGCGCCACGGTGCTGTGTCTACCTGGACATCAGGTAATCGGATACAATGAACACGGCGCAGCAGCTGCACCGTTCGAGCTTGGAGCGTCTAGACCTCAGGACTGGGAGTTATCCTCGTGGAGATCGGTCCGCCGCTGGGGAAGCAGATCCTCATCGTTGATGACTCGGTTGAGTACCTGAACTTTATGCAACTGCTGCTCGGCGCCGAAGGCTTCCGTGCTGAAATTGCGGCGTCCGTCGCCGCGATGGAGCAGCAACTGGCAGTGGTGACGCCAGACCTCATCATCTCTGATGTGCGAATGCCGGGCAACTGCGCGTTTGCCGTCCTCGATCACCTCCGCTCGCAGGAACAAACCAAAGACATCCCGGTTCTCCTCTGCACCGGCGCGGTGCAGGAAGTGAACGAACGGGCCGGGCGGCTCGAACAGGATCGGGTTGATGTGCTGTTCAAGCCGTTCGACATCGAGGTGTTGCTCGGTCGGATCACGCGGCTCTGCGAGCGTGCGCGTCAACCGCTGAATTGAACGTGCGGCACGGTTTCGGCGACGAAGAGAAATCCAAAGCAACCGATCATGCGTACACATGATGGAGCCCGCACACAGGGGGCTGTGCACGGGCTCCGGAGGAGGGGGAAGGGGGGCGGTCCAACGGCGAGCCGCCCCTTCTTCCATTCTCACCATCCTCGTCTGATCGTCAACCGGCAGAGGCGTCATCCTGGCGGTTTTCCCACAATTCGATAGCATTTGAACGATCTGGTCAGTGCATTAAGCGACACCGATCGCCGTTAGTCCTCCCTCGGAGCTTGTTTGAGAGATGAGCGTACTGGTCAATTTGTCATCCTGAGCGCAGCGAAGGATCTCGGACGAAGTCTGACCTCCGAGATCCTTCGCTCCGCTCAGGATGACATCATGGTTGATGCCCGGTATTTGCGAACATGATCACCGGAGCATCGTGTAGGTCGCGAGTCTTATTGCCTGGTCAGATTTATGACTGGCCATTAGCTGACTGACCGGTCGTCATCGTCGTCAAACGCTCGCGAACACGCTTCACGCTCTCGCCGGTCCGCTCACCAATCACCGACGACAGCTGCTTCAGGTTCCCGTTCGCCTCGCGAATGTCATCGTCATGGACCGAGGGCCAGCGTTCTTTGATCTGGTCGGCAGCGGCTTCGATGTCCTCCTGCCGGACGGCCGGCATCCGCGATGCAGCGGCGCCCTTGCCGAGGCCGAAACCGATCATGAGTGCACCGATGCCGATGCCAAGCGCCAGCCAGACAGGAATGCCTGCATCAAGGATGCGTTCCTTGGTCGAAGGCTTCGGCTTTCCAAGAGAATTCCCCAATCGGGCAAGGCCGTCGTGCCGGACGGCGGCCATACGATCGACCCAGGGCTGGGCGCGATGGGCCAGCTCGGCAGGGTCGCGAATCACGTCGCGGAGGTGGGCCGGGTCGGGCAACTCCTGGCCGAGGCGCCGCGCCTCTTGCATCAACCGGAGGAGTTCCTCGCGGGTGAGGACGGAACTTCGCAGGCGCTCCCAGGTCGATTGACGGCGTTGGACGGGCCATTGCAGACGGAGGGTCATAACGAACTCCTTTGAAGAAGGGTGACGGCGGCGCCGGCTGTCACCGGGACCATCGGTTGTTGACGTGACGCTCACACGAGGCGAATCGGTTTGCGCATCAGCATATCATCCTTCGCATCGCGGCAGGTTTGTCCAGAGGGAGTAGGCGCCGGTCGGATCGTCGAGGCCGGAGGTTTCAGAAAGATAACAGGCGTTCGGGGTTGACTGAGAAAGTGAGAACTATCACAATATAGGCAGACAAGGAGCGATAAGGGTCGGTCGAGTGGTCGCGGATCTCGCCGCATACGGAGCCAGTGGCGGCGCTGGATTTGCTTGACCGTCAAAAATGCTCGTGATACCTTTCGCAAAGTTGAGCGCCGGTCCTTAAGGAACCTCTATGCGATGGGTGGCACCATCCGCCTGGCTGATAGGCATCGGATGGTACTTCGCCGTGTGCATCGTGGGCGGGGTCTGGATCGGTCGCTGGCTGGATGGGCGCTTTGACACCGCGCCGGTGTTGAGCCTGATCGGTACCTTTGCCGGTCTGGGATTATCGCTGTACGGCGGATATCGCATGCTCACGGAACGACTGCTCAAGCCACGCCGGGAGTCGCGTCCACCGGGGGGAAGATCGTGAAGTGGCTCATCATCATCGGCGCCGTCGTGTTGGTCGCCATCGGCTTCATCTTCTTTCAGCTCCCCCAGCCGATCATCGAGCTGAAACCGGAGCCGATCTTCACGATTGGTGGGGTCGAGGTTCTGAACACCTGGTTCACCGCCTGGGTGATGATCGCCGTGATCGGGTTGGTCACCTTCCTCGGCACGCGGAAGCTCGCGATCGTGCCGCGCGGCTTTCAGAACCTCTTTGAGACGGTCGTCGAAGGGTTCTTCAATCTCTCCAGCAGTGTTGCCGGCGAGAAGAACGCCCGCCGGTTCTTTCCCGTCGTCTTCATCCTGTTCCTTTACATCCTCCTCTGTAACTGGGCCGCGCTGACGCCGCTCTTCAACGTGATCGGCACGACCGACGATGTCTATCACCACGTCGAACACGAGGCGCATGAACACCCGGATGAGCCCTACGCAAACGCCGATATTCGTGGCTGGATCATGACCAAGCAGTCATGGGCCACGGTCGTGCCGCTCTTTGAGGACGTGGATTACATCCAGGTCGAGGTTCCCGAAGGTACGACCAATGCGCAGGCGTTCGACCTGCTCAACCACGAGCTCGCCGCATCACTGGGCCGGCCGGCCGAGGGTGAGGAGGGTCACGGGCCGCTCCTCGAAGATGAAACGTACGGCTTCATCGCGCCGTGGCTGCGCGGCGTCAACACGGACTTGAACGCGCCGCTCTCCTTCGCGGTCTGGTCGGCCTTCTTCGTCGAGTTCTGGGGGATCACCGCCCTCGGCCTGTTCGCCTACGGTTCCAAGTTCTTCAATTTCAAGCGCCTGTTCCAGGGCGATATCGTCAACGGCATCATCGATATCTTCGTCGGCTTCCTAGAGTTGATCAGCGAGCTTTCCCGCCTGATCAGTTTCACCTTCCGTTTATTTGGCAACATCTTCGCGGGCGAGGTTCTCCTCTTCATGATGAGCTTCCTCGTGCCCTTCCTGCTGATCAACGTCTTCTACGGCCTCGAGCTGTTCGTCGGCTTGATTCAGGCATTCGTCTTTGCAATGCTCACGCTCGTGTTTGCCGTGATGGCCGTCACCGGCCACGGCGATCACGAGGAGCACCATGCCGATCACCCATCTGGTGGCGAGCATGGAGGTGCACACGCGTAAGTGCGGCCCCGAAGTGTGGCGCCGCAACACAGATCCCATGAAAGGGTCACGGTTCAGAGGAGGCAGCATGGAATCCCTTTTGCCGGTTATGGTGTGGTTTGAAGGTCCGGACGCGGCAAAGTTCATCGGCGCCGCATTCGCGATTGCCGTCGGTGGCCTTGCCCCGGCGCTCGGCATCGGCCGGATTGTCGGTAGCGCGATGGAGGCGCTCGGACGCAACCCGGAGGCGCAGCCCGCGATCCAGACCAACATGATTCTGGGCGTCGCGTTTGCCGAAGCGATCGCGATTTACGCGCTCGTCGTCGCGATCATGATCGGATTTGTGTTCTAGAGCCGTTAGCTGTTAGCCGTTAGCTATTAGTCCGGTCGCTACCTACATGCTAACCGCTAATGGCTAATCGCTCATGGCTGCGAGCGGAGCGAGCCCATGGACAAACTCGGACTCAACTTACCCGGTCTGATCGTCCAGTTCGTCAACTTCGGTATCCTGCTGTTCATCCTCTGGCGGTTCGTTCTGCCCCCGGTACAGCGGATGCTTGACGAACGACGCGGGCGCATCCAGGAATCGCTTGAGGCGGCCGAGCGGATGAAGGCCCAGGCGACCGAAACCGAGCGGATGCTCGACGAGCAGCGCGACGAGGGCCGGCGACAGGCGCAACAGATCATCGGTCAGGCGCAGGAGATCGCCCGGCGCATCGAAGATGAAGCCCGCGTGCAGGCGCAGCAGGATGCCGAGTCGTTACTGACCCGCGCCCGGACGGAGATTCAACTCGAACGTGACCAGGCGATCGCCGACCTCCGTCGGGAATTTGCCGATATCACGGTGACAGCGGCCGAGAAGGTGATCAATCAATCCCTCGACCGGCAATCGCATCGCCGCCTGATCGACGATGTGCTTGCGTCGTCGGACCTCGGCAATTCGAGATAGCACAGAAGGGGAGATGGCCCGGCCCCTCGATGTCCTTCCGGTTGGGAAGGGAGTCGGGGGGTTCGGTCTGACAGAGCAGATGGCTGGGACAACAACCGCCGCCCGCCGCTACGCCGAAGCCGTGTTTGAGCTGGCGCAGGAGTCCGGCTCGCTGGACCAGTGGAAAGACGATCTCGACGTGCTCGCCAATGTGGCGGGCGATGGTGGCGCGCTCGGCGTGCTTGAGAACATCAAGACGCCGATGGAAGACCGGCTCGAACTGCTCGACCGCGCGCTCACCGGCATGTCACCGCTCGCCCGGAATCTCGCCCGATTGCTCGTCTCCCGGAGGCGGTTCAGTCTCGTGCCCCAGATTGCCCGCGTCTACGGTGAAATGCTCGACCAGCACAACGGCGTCGTTCGGGCCGAGGCGATCACGGCGGTCCCGCTCTCCGACGATGAGCGCGACGCGATCGTCGAACGTCTGCGGGCGACAACCGGCGCCCGCGACATTCGGATCGAGAGCCGGATCGACCCCTCGATCATCGGTGGGTTGATCGTGCGCGTCGGCGATCAACTGATCGACGGCAGCACGCGCAGCCGGCTCGTTCAGCTCAGGCGCCAGCTTGCTGGGGTGGCGCCGTAGCCCGCGGGATGGCAGGCGTGTGGAACGGTGACGATGGCTGACGAGGTCATACTCACGGACAAGGCGCAGATCCTGGCTTGGATGGCGGAACGCCGCCGGGCCTTGCAGTCGGCGATCGACCGGGCCGGCCCGGAGCTGCTGGTACGACCCGGCTCATGGGGTGAGTGGACCCTCAAGGATCTGCTCGCACATCTCACCTATTGGCAGACGTCCGCCATCGATCGACTGCAGAAGGTCGCCGCCGGACAGGTCGAAGCGATTCAACTGATCGGTGGCAACGAGGCCATCGACCAGATCAATGAGAACGTCTATCGTGCCAACAGGGATCGGCCGCTCGCCGACATGCTCGAAGCGTTCCACAGCACGAATCGTTCGTTTCGCACGTCGGTCAAGTCACTCCCGCCCGAGGCGTATCGGGAACTATCAGCGGACGGTGTCTTCTCCGCCGCTCGCACCGTTTATGCCGACGGCTACGGCCATGACGAGGAGCACCTGGCCGACATCGAGAAAGCGATTAACCAGGCAAACGCCTGAAGCATCCGACACACGCATGTGAGCCTCCCCTCTCCACGGCGTTGGGGAGGGGCCGGGGGAGGGGTCAGAACCACCCATGACGACACGATCAGAAGAGATCACCAGCATCATCAAGCAGCAGATCCAGCAGTTCGGCGCCGGGGTCGAGACGATCAACGTCGGCACGATCATCGAAGCTGGTGACGGTATCGCGCGGATCAGCGGTCTCGGCGGCGCCCTCAATAACGAGTTGATCGAGTTCCCGCTGCCGAACGGCGACTCCGTCATGGGCATCGCCCTCAACCTCGAAGAGGACACCGTCGCCTGCGTGATCCTCGGTGACTACACCGCGATCGTCGAGGGCGGCGAAGCCCGCACGACGGGACGGGTCGTCGAGGTGCCGGTTGGGCCGGAGTTGCTCGGCCGCGTGGTCAACCCGCTGGGTGAGCCGATCGACGGCAAGGGACCGATCAACGCCGAGCGCACCCGTTCGGTCGAGCGGATCGCTCCGAACGTGGTCGCCCGCAAGTCGGTGACGGTGCCGGTCCAGACCGGGATCAAGGCGGTCGATGCGATTATCCCGATCGGCCGCGGCCAGCGCGAACTGATCATCGGCGACCGCTCCACCGGGAAGACGGCGATCGCGCTCGACACGATCATCAACCAGAAGGGCGGTGACCTCTACTGCATCTACGTCGCCGTTGGTCAGAAGGCGTCGAAGGTGGCGCAGATCGTCGCCCAGCTTGAAGCAGCGGGCGCGATGGAACACACGATCATCGTCTCGGCGTCCGCGTCGGAGGCAGCCGCGTTGCAATATCTGGCGCCGTATGCGGGCTGCGCGATGGGCGAAGACTTCATGGAGCGCGGTCAGGACGCGCTGATCGTCTACGACGACCTTTCCAAGCACGCCTGGGCCTACCGCGAGATCTCGCTGCTGTTACGCCGCCCGCCCGGTCGCGAGGCGTACCCCGGCGACGTCTTCTATCTGCACTCGCGGTTGCTCGAACGCTCCGCCCGTCTCGACGAGGCGCTCGGCGGCGGCTCGCTTACCGCGCTGCCGATCATCGAAACCCAGGCCGGCGACGTGTCGGCCTACATTCCGACGAACGTCATCTCGATCACCGACGGTCAGATCTACCTCGAGGCCGACCTCTTCAACGCCGGCCAGCGGCCCGCGGTCAACGTCGGCATCTCCGTCTCCCGCGTCGGCTTTTCCGCCGCGACCAAGGCACTGAAGGCGGTCGGTAACCGGCTGCGGCTCGACCTTGCCCAGTTCCGCAACGTCCAGGCCTTCGCCCAGTTTGGCACCAGCGACCTCGACCCCGCCACACGGCGCCAGCTGGAGCGCGGTCTGCGTGTCGTCGAGGTGATGAAGCAGCCGCAGTACCAGCCGCTCGGCCTTGCCCAACAGGTGAGCATTATCTACGCCGTCAACAACGGCTTCCTCGACGATGTGCCGCCGGCGAAAGTGCGCGCCTTCGAGGTCGCCTTCCACAGCTTCATGGCGAGCAACCATCCCGAGATCATCGACGCGATCAACCAGCAGAAGGATCTGACACCTGAGATCACCGAGTCGCTGGGCAAGGCGATTGAAGAGTTCAAGGCAAACGTGCCCTACTAAGCGGCAATCGGCAATCGGCAGTCGGCAGTGGGGTCTAACTCACCATTGCCCACTGCCCATTGCCGATTGCCGCGCGAGCGGAGTGAGCGCCCATGGCGGACATCAAGCAGTTACGGGGCCGGATTCGCTCCGTCCAGAACGTGGCGAAGATCACGAACGCGCTGCAATTGCTGGCGGCCTCGCGGATGCGGCGGGCGCAGGTTCGCGCCATTGCCGCACGGCCCTACGCCGATCGGCTCCGTCATGTGCTCGCCAATCTTGCCGGTCAACGCAGCGGTGAGGAACTGGAGACGGCGCATCCCCTCCTCCAGCACCGCGAGGGCAATCGCATCACGTTGCTCCTCTTCTCGCCGAATCGCGGTCAGTGCGGCGCGCTCCCCGGAAACCTCAACCGCCGCGCGGCCACCTTCCTCCTGGAGGAGGGCGCGGAAGCACAGATCGTCGCGATTGGCCGGAAGGGCCGGGACTTCTTTGCCCGCGCGGGTGCGTCGATCGTCGCAGAGTTCAACACCCTACCGGACTACCCCGAACTGGTCGATATCCTCGCCATCTCTCAGATCGCGGTCGAAGAATTCCTCACCGGCCGTGCCGATCGCGTTTACATCCTCTACGCGGATTTTGTCAACACCGTCACGCAGCGTCCCACGATCCAACGGCTCCTGCCGCTGGAAGCGCCGCAGGAGGAGGAACAGCGGGGCGGCAACGCCGTCGAGTACATCTATGAGCCCAGCCCCGACCACGTGCTCGACCAGTTGCTGCCGCGCTATGTGGACACGCTGATCTACGCCGCCGCGCTGGAAGCCGCCGCCAGCGAGCAGTCCGCTCGATTCTTCGCGATGAAGAATGCGACCGACGCGGCCAACGACATGATCGATTCACTGCAGCTCACGCTGAACAAGGCACGTCAGGAGCAGATCACGAAGGAACTGCTCGACATCATCGGCGGTGTCGCCGCGATGGAGGGCTAAACGGTGCCGCGGTTCAGGGAAGCGCCTCACGGATGATGATGAGACCGCGCCAGTGAGTATCCCTCCGGATTCTTCAGCACGCCCCGCCGAGGACCGCCGCTTCCAGGCTGTGGTCTTCGACATGGATGGTGTGCTGCTCGACAGCGAACCCCTGCATCACATCGTCCTCAACAACGTTCTTGCAACGGAAGGCAGGCATCTCTCCTTCGAGGAATACCGACCGTACATCGGCACCACGCTCGAATACACATGGAGCGATGTGATTCGGCGTTTCGATCTGAAGGGGCCGGTCGACCAGTACATCCTGCGCTACGACGAGGGCATCCTCGACAGTTACCGGCTCCATTCCGTGATCGCACCGGGCGTGCGGCAGCTCCTCGACCTGCTCACACAGCGCGGCGTGCGCCGCGCCGTCGCCTCGTCGTCGCGGACCTCCTGGGTCGAGGCGGCCCTCGGTACGCTCGGCATCCGCGCCGACTTCGAGTTGATCGTCACCGGCGACATGGTCACCCACAGCAAGCCGCATCCCGAGATCTACCAACTCGCCGCCGAACGCCTGAGCCTCGACCCTCGCCTGTGCCTTGCCGTCGAAGACTCGCCCGCCGGCACTGCCTCGGCGACCGCCGCCGGCATGACGGTGGTTGGCATTCGCACGGAATACACTCGTGGTGCAACGCTATCGGGCGCAACGGTCGTGCTCGACACGCTGGACGAGTTTCCCGGGGAACTGCTGTGACCTCTTGACCTAACCCGGTTCGCTACGCTCACGGCGCCCCCTTCCCTCGCAGGGAAGGGGGAGTCCTGGCGGGGCATGGTTGATGAGGGATAGTCTTGCCGCAACCAAGCGAGCTACTGGCACCCCCGGTTGACGAGAACTCCCCCTTCCCTGCGAGGGAAGGGGGCCGGGGGGTTAGGTCTGCCGGTGCTGGGGACTCGCGATCCCCACAATCCGCGCGCTCTCTTCGAGCATCGCCGTGAGGCGTACTGCTTCTTCGAATGTTGCACCGCGCGCATAGGTGCCGTGTCCTTCGACGATCACCATCCGCGATGTGGCGCTGGCCTGGGCAATCAGGTCGACAATGCTGCGGCGAGGGCTGACCACCGGGACCACGCCGAGCAGGTGCCGGCCTTCAAGATCGATTGGCTCGAACCGGCTCTTGCCGATCGTCAGCGCGATGGCGTGCGGCGGATGGGCGTGGACGATCGTCTTGGCGCTCGCGCTGACGTAGATCGCGCGGTGAATCGGTGTATCGAGGGAGGGTGTTGAGATCGGCGGCTCGGTCGCGCGCGAGATCAGGCACAGGTCCGCCGCGGTGAGACGGTGGAGCGGGGCGGCTTCGCGGGTGATCAGTACCCCTGCCGGCGTCCAGATGCTCAGGTTGCCGCTCCCCGGTACGACGAGGCCGCCGTGAAACAGGTCCTCGCCGGCGGACCGAAACGCCGGCACATGGTCACCGATCATGAACGGGCGCGGGCACGACGCGGACTGTCGAAGCCGCCTCCATTGACATAGATGACCTGATTCGTGACGTACCGCGCGCCGTCGGAACAAAGGAACGCGACCATCGCGCCGATATCCTCGGGCTGACAGACCATGCCGAACGGCATCGTCTCCGCGATGGCGGCGAGATCCTCGACGCCGGCGGTCGCCCGTATCAACCGGCGGCCCATCTCCGTTTCGACCAGGCCCGGCGCGACCACGTTGACGCGGATGCCGCTGTCCCGCTCCTCCTTCGCCAGCGTCTTCGCCAACGCCTCCAGCGCCGCCTTCGCCATGTTGTACGGCGCGCCGCCGGCGCCGAGGCTTTGCGTGGCCGACGACGAGATCATGACGATGTCGCCGCGGGATCGCTCCCGCATCGCCGGGATCGCGAGCTTGGAAAGGTAGAAGGCGCCGAAGGCGTGCGTGCGGACGACGCGCTCCATCTCGGCGGGGTCGGTGTCGGCGACATAGTGGCCGCGGCTGGCGATCCCGGCGTTGTTGACGAGGATGTCGATCGGTCCCAGGTCATCCGCGATCGCCGCGACCATCTGCTGGTCCGCCTCCCAGTCCGACACCTCGGCCTGGTAGATGCGCGCCCGACGGCCAAGCGCCTCGATCCGGCGCTGCACGTCCTTCGCCGCGTCTTCATCCCGCCGATAGTTGATCGCGACATCCGCGCCGCCCTCCGCCAGCGCAAGACAGATGGCCGCACCAATTCCCCGGCCACCGCCGGAAACCAGCGCGACGCGCCCCTCCAAACCCATACTGTGACTCCTTCGCCGGCAGTAGGCCGGGCAATCGGCGATACCGTAGCATCTGCTTCGCTTCGGCGCATGTGTGTCACCAGGACGGGATCAGTACCATAGGGATTGGTTGAACGTTGCGCTTCCCTCCGACGGAACCATTCTCGATGAAACGGCCGATTCTGCTGATCCTCTACGTGGCGCTCCTGACCGTGCTGACGGTTGCTTATGTGCGCAGCGCCTGGCTAATGCCGCTGCGAAACTTTCCCTTCGACTTCTCGATCAACTACACCGGCGCCCGGCTCATCGCCGAGTCCGGTCCGACTGTGCTCCTCTACGACCGGACGACACTCGCCGTCGAAGCCGGTCCGTATACCGAGTACCCGCTCTACACGAAGCTCTTTCTCACGTATATCCAGACGCCGCTGACGGCGGTCCTGTTGCTGCCAATCTCCGGGCTGAGCCTCGACGATGCACGGCTCACGTTCCTTGCTGTCAGTAACGTCATGCTGATCGCGGCCGCCGCGATCATGATCTACGCGCTGCGCCCGACGAAGCTGCTGATCTTCGCGGCGTTCCTGATCTTTGCCACCTATGAAGCGATGTTTGACTCATTACGCCTGGGGCAGGTCGATGGCGTGATCGTGTTGCTGCTCGCCCTCTCGTTTCTGGCGCTGCGCCGAGGACACAGCGTGATGGTAGGGGCGCCGCTTGCCGGCGCTGCGATCCTGAAACTGTCGCCCGCGATCGTGATCGGCTTCTTCATATGGCGGCGCAATTGGCGGGTGGTGGCCGGAGCCGTGATCGCCGGTGTGTTCCTCCTTGGCTTCTCCATTTACGTTGCCGGATGGGACAACCATCGAACGTTTGTCGAGGACATCTCCCCACGGCTCTCGAAGGGCAGCACCTTGTACGATAACGTCTCGATCAGCGGCGCTCTTGCCCGTGGCTACTTCGGTGAAGCCTCTTGGCTCTACGAGGATGAAGTGCCCGGCTGGCCGCTGGGACTGCGAGCGGCGGCGCTTCTGCTCAGTGCCGCGGTGGTGATCGGCGGCTATATCCTTGGGAGCAAGGACGTCGAGGCGGGGTTCATGCTGTCGTGTGCGACGGCGGTGCTCGTCTCACCGATCGCCTGGTCGTTCTACCCGGTCTGGCTGATCCCGTCCTTTCTCTTTCTCGTCCATCGCTTCGAACAGCGGCGGGCGTGGTCCCGCCTCGCGCTCCTTGCCGCGCTCTACCCCCTGATTGCGATCGTTCCCGCGCATTTCAGCGCGATCGACCCCGAGATCTATCGCTATCCGATCAAGACCATCGTCCTCGCGCTCTACTGGGTTCTGCTGGCATGGGAGGCACAGACCCGTCCACCGCTTCCCCGCACCGCGGTCCCGCGTGACCCGGCGCCGGCCGTCGCCGGCGCTCGTACCTGAGATGACAGCGCCATACCACACCGGGCAACGTCTGGAAGGCGCCCGTCCCGACGATGCGCGAGGGGCGCTCGTCGTGCTGATTGTGCTGGGCCTCCTTCTCGAAGCTGCATTGATCGCCGGTTGGTTGGTGCCGTTGTCGTTGTGGTGCACGCCGACCAACCTGCCCGCCGGTGTGCAGATGGTCGTGATCCTGGGAAACGACCGTGCCGGCGCGCTTCGGTTCCTGCTGCCGTCCCTGGCTCTCGTCGGTGTCTGGGGCGTATCGCTGGCGATCGCGCGGTGGTGTCGCTCGACCGCCGCCCTGGTGATCAGCGTCGTATTCTCGGCGATCTTTCTGGTCACGCTGCTGCCGATGAACCCGGCCAGTACCCAGGACATCTACCACAATGTGTCCGACGGACGGCTCTTCTGGCTTCATGGCGTCAACCCGACGCTGATCCCACCGCTGGCCTTCCCTCAGGATGTGTTTCTCGATCACGTCTGGGGTTACGCGGACCTGCCCTCGGCCTATGGACCGCTGTGGTACATCGCGACCGGCATTCCCATCGCGCTGGTCGGTGACGACCTCATCCCGAACCTTGTCGCCCAGAAATCGCTCGTCGCCGCCTTTTTCCTGGGGACCGTGCTCCTCGTCGCAATGGCCGCGCGCACGATCGCGCCGGATCGAGCGGTCTTCGCGGTGGTTCTCGTGGGATGGTGTCCGCTGCTCGTGTGGGAGTCCGCCGGCAATGGGCACAACGACAGTCTGATGGCGTTCTTCCTGGCCGGCGCCTTCGTCGCCGCCGCGAAGCGTGCCTACCTCTGGGTGTTACCTGCCCTCGCGTTGTCGGTTCTGGTGAAGTACACAACGGCACTGGTCGTACCCGTGGCGTTGGTGTGGTTGCTGCGCCGTCCCGACGTGCGGATGAAGGACATCGCCGGCGGATCTTTGATCGCGATCCTCCTCGCGGTGCTCGCATTTGCGCCGATGTATGAGGGAGCGGACACGGTGGCGGCGCTCCGCCGGCCAGGCATGACGTTCATCCTCTCGCCGGGTACGCTGGCCCATGGGGTGCTTGTGCGGTGGATGGCCGACGCACCGGCGACGCGGCTCGTCCAAGTGGCGACCGGCGTGCTCTTCGTCGCCGGCTATGGTGTGACGCTGGTCCGCAGCCGAGGCGGAACGCGAGACCTGGCGGATCGGTCGTTTGACGCGCTCTTCCTCTATCTCCTCCTTGTCTCGTGGTGGTACTGGCCCTGGTATCTCACCTGGCTGGCGCCGGCGGCCGCCATCAGCAGCGGTTTTCGCCGCCCGATCGCGTTTGCGGTGATGGCGGCCGGTTCGTTGCTTACCTATCTCTATTGGTGGCCCGATCCACTGTGGCGGTCGTCGATGTGGTATGGCGCCTATGTTGGAATCACCCTCGGCGTCTTCGTCGTACCAGCGGTAATCTGGCTCTGGCCGAGCGCCTGGCGACGCCGTCGTTCTGAAGCGTTGAAGATGTCGCGGCCGGTGGCCGCCTCCTCGGATTAGTACCGTCGTCGAGAGAACGATCGACGGAGTGCCGACGTACTACGATCGACCTGGTACATGGCAGGCGTAGGATGCCGAGAAGATCGAGCACGCGGGAGACAATCCGATGAAAGCGATTCGAGGTGTCGTCATGCGTTCGGCATCGCTCGGAGGGATTCGCAGTCTCGCTCCCATCCTTGCGGTCGCCGTCGCGATAGCAGCATTGGCTCTTATACCGCCCGCCTCGGCGCAAGCGCCGGAGATGCCAATGCCGAATGAGTCGTGTACCGCAACGCTCACGCTCGATCCGCCGATCATTGCCATCGGTGATGATTCCGGAGTCGGCGTGCTCGCGAGCGGATTCGAACCAGGCGCCTTCTTCAGCGTCTTTGTTGGGAGCCACTTCTTCGGCAGCGGCACCATCGGCAGCGATGGCACCGGTGCGACGTCGATCTTCATCGATGCGGTCACTGCCGCCGCTCCCGTGGTGCAGGTGACGACCGGTAGCCGCTGCGCGGTCGCAACGCTCACGATCGCCGGCCCGCTGCGGGTCAGCTGCGACCCGGTGATCGTGGCCGGGATTATCATCGCCTGCCCGCTCAAGTTCGAATGATCGAACCGGCGGATCGCCAAGACGCCGGAACACAAACTCAAGAGACTCTTTCTGCACCTTGGTGTTCTGGTGGTGAATGGCTCCTCGTGTGACCGAGGCTACACATCGGACGAAAGTACAGGTTTCCGGATCGACGGCCGCCCTCGTACACTGCCCAAGGATTCAGATTGGGGCACGGCACACACCATGTGCCCCATCGCATTGATTGGGTCACGAGAGGAAGGGTATTGATGCACGCCGTCGCTTACACCCTCTGTCTCGCGGGATTGCCCGCCGCTGAGTAGCGTCCTTGTGCCTCCCCCTGGTGGGGTCGCACCAGGCCTGCCGGATCTGTCCGTGTCCTGCGGTCAGCCGGTATGGCGACGCACTTGAGCGGATAGTCACGGGCAAGCCCGCGCCCGTGGCTCGTCGTCTCCTCTACCCAGGTTGTCGCGCGCCGCGCGTAGTTGTCGAGCGTCATTGAGGCGCCGTTTGGCTGCGCGTCGTGTTGCGGCTTGTTTCACCGTCGAGCCACGGGACCTTTCGTCTCGTGGCTTTTTTCGTATGCAGATTCGCCGGCGGAAGCCGGCCGTCGAATGACAAGGAGGCACTTGATGCAACCCAGGGTTCAGGCCGGGATGTTCACGTTTGGTTCAGCGCGCTTTCACCGGCGACCGCTTCGGCGGGTCGCGCGTGTACGAAAAGGCAGAACGACCCGTGTCAAGGACCTATCGCGACACCGACGGCAGGCGTCGATGGTCGCAACCACGAATCCAAGAGTTCCGCTGCCGCCATTGCCGCACCTTTGTCGGTGTGCTGCCCTCCGGTGGACGGCACCGGAATCACTGCCCAGATTGTCTCTACTCCCGTCACGTCGACGCCGATCGTCCGGGCGATCGATTGTCTGACTGCGGCGGCTCGATGGCGCCGATCGGCGCGTATACGCGCCGCAACGGCGAGCACGTGATCGTGCATCGCTGCTGGGACTGCGGACAGGAGCGGGATAATCGCATTGCCGCGGATGACGACTTCCGGCTCGTCCTACGGCTGCCGCCGATCGCGCCACACGGCGACCGGAACCGCGTGGAGATGCCGCTGCACCGCACGGCGTAAGGGGATACCTAACCCCCCGCCCCCCTTCCCTCGCAGGGAAGGGGGAGTCATGGCAGGCGATGGTTGAGGTTGGATAGACATTCCACGAACAGACGAAATACTGGCACCGTCGCTCGACGAGGACTCCCCCTTCCCTGCGAGGGAAGGGGGCGCTGTGAGCGTAGCGAACCGGGTTAGGTCCCGACGCCGTAGTGGACGGAGAGTTCCTTCATCGTCACAAGTCCGGGCGGCGCGTATTCCAGACTGCCGATCAGGTTGACGGTGAGTGCGGTCGTGGCCGGGTCGCCGGCAATGCCACCGCGGATCAGCATATCGATGCCCGGGTCGCCTTCGATCGTGATCGCGTCGTAGCTTTCCGGCGCGCCGACGTACATCTGGAGCTCAAGCTCGATCACGGCGCTCCCGTTGCGGTAGCCGCGGCCGATCTGCTTGACACCGGCGACCTGGCCGGCAGTGACGCTGAGGTACTGGGTCGTCACGTCGCGGGCGGCGATCACGCCGTCGGTCAATTCTTCGGTTCGATCCAGCGTCCAGCCGAAGGCGTCCGCCACCAGATTGAGCGATTCGAGCAGGCCGACATGTCGTACCTTGCCCGCCGCAACCAGCGCGTCAAACTCCTCCTTCGAGAGTCCCGCCCCGACCTTTTGTTGCAAGGGCAGCCGGCGCGTGCCGGCGTCCAGCACCCGCTTCGCCCGCACACCGGTGACGCGGCGGCAGGTGGCGCTGAGCGTCATTACAAGGGCGTCGAATGCAAATCCTGGGTTGACGCCCGCACCGAGCACACGCACGCCCCGCTCGCGCGCCTGGCGATCAAGCTGCTCCGCCAGGGTGGGGTTATGAACCGGAGCATACGCGAGCTCTTCGCACGTCGTGACGACATTAAGCCCCGCGTTGATGATCTCTTCAACCTGTGGCGCGACCTGTTCGAGATAGGAGCCGGTACAGAGCAGGGCAACGTCGGCGGGTGTCGCCACCAGCGCATCCGCCAATGATGTAGATACAGCCACGCCCAGTGCTCTGTCCAGTCCGCAGACCACACCGGCGTCCTTGCCGGCCTTCTCCGGGTCGATATCGACGGCGCCGGCCAGCGTCAGACCCGGCCGATCGGCGACGAGCGCGAGCACGCTTTGCCCAATCGGACCCAGTCCGATCACGATGACGCGGGTCATGGCAGCCATTCGACACCTCACCGAGCCGAGATAGTGGAAGTGTAACGGGCGAGGCCATCCCGAAAAAGGGAAGCGCCCCGATGACGATCGGGGCGCTGAAACCGGTCGTTCCGGACGATTGCGCCGGCAGGCTGTTCAGCCCCGGAGGCGCGGCGCCGGTCGCTGCCGTGCCTCAATCGTAGGAGACGGTCACACGACCGAGCTTCACCCAAACGAGTTAGCCGTGACAGGCTGTCCTACTGATAGACAATAATACTTGGCCGCGGAACCAATCCGATCACCTGTTCCTCGGTCAGCATCGGTTCGTCCCAGCGATAGAAGAGTTTGAACCCGGTGAACTCGACCGGTTCGTTGGTCCCCAACGCCAGGTACTTCTCCTGCTTGCTCCACGGCGGTCCCCAGCCGTCCAGGTCGATGACCACGTCGACGCGATCGCGGTCCGTGCCGATTGCGCCCTTGTTTGTGATCATGTCCGCCTGAAACTGGTGGACGATCAGGAGCTTATTGGCCGTACCTGCCTCCAATGCAGTCGCCTGGAGGACATCCTGGATCGCATTGATCGTCGTCGCATCCATCGAGCCGAGCTCGACACCGGGCCGTTCACCGGGTGGCATCGTGAACTCGGGGTCGATCGCGAGATGAACGTGCTCGTTCCGGAGCCAATGCCGGACTCGCTCGACCTCCGCCACCGGATCGGCACGGCCCATCTGCAGGTCGATGATAAAGAGCATGCCCTCTCGTCGTGTGACCTCGATAAACTCCTCGACCAGCTCATCCGGCATGTGATAGAGATAGCTGCCGTCGTCGCCGGGGTTTGCCTGGGCGACCGCATAAACAAGATGCAGCGCCGGCGTGACCTTCTTGTCCGGTACCAGCGCCTGATAGCGGGCTGCCTGGGTGCGGAGCCGGCGGATGATCTCGGCCGTGTCGTATTCGCCGAGGATGCCCATGATCGGGCTGTATGGATTACCGTAGTAGGCCACGACCAATTGGTCAGCAAAGATCGACCGGGCTGGCGCCGGCGCCGGTGTCGGCGAAGGCGTCGGCGCCGGTGTTGGACTCGGAGTCACCGTTGGTGTTGATGACGGCGTGGCGCCCGTCACCGCTCCGGCTGCGCTGGTGGCATCGACGTGACCGTTACCGGTGGGCGCCTGCGCCTGGCTCTGTTCGCCGGATGTGTCTTCACCGGAGCAGGCCGTCAGCAGCGCAGGTCCAACGGATGCGAGCACGATCCCGCATGCAACCAATGGCGCGATCAGGTTGGTTCGTCTCATGCAGCCCTCACCCTCACGACATTCCATCAAGGGTGGAATCAGCCGGTCAATTCGGAGTCGACATAACCAGACGGATGTGCCACCGGTGGCACTCGGAACGCGCTCCAAACGAGATCATCCCTGGGTGGCGACGAGGCTGCCGGACTCGTAGCGCCGCAGGCCGGTGTAGAAGACGGTGGTGGCAAGAGCCGCCAGCGCCGCCGTGAACATGACGACAATCAGGAAGCGGAACGGGTCGAACTCGCGGATGATCGTCACGGGCACGTAGGTGGCGAAGCCGGCCGGAATGATCGTGAAGAGCATAACCTTGACCGACGTGCTGAACAGGTCGAGCGGATAGGTCGAGAATGTAATCAGCGCGTTGCTGATCTGCAAGCCCAGCCCTTCGGTATTCCCAGCCCAGAAGGCGAGGCTGACAACCATCAATCCGAAGCTGATCAGGATCACCGCCGCGCAGAGCGACAGCACGATGAAGAGCCCGAGTTGCGCCGCATCCGGTCGGACGACGGCGGCAAATACGCCCAGTCCGAAGAGGATATCGCCGAACGAGGCGACGGAGATGGCGCCGCCGATGAAGTGCAGCAGGACATTGCGTGGCAGGGACAGATAGTAATCCATCCGCCCGGACACGATCACGCGGGCGCCCTCCGGCCGGACATTGCCGAAGAACCCCCAGGCGACGCCGTAGCCCGTTGCCGCCACTGCCCACAACGTCACCACGTCTTCGAGCGTCCATCCGCGCACGACCGGGAAGCGCGAGAAGAACAGCGACCAGAAGATGATCCACATCGCGTCGTTGATCACCATGAAGCCGACGCTGGTAATGAATCCGACCCGGTAGGCCATCGCTGCCCGAAGGTTGAACCAGAGCAGTTGGCCCAAGAACCGTGCGGTACTCGGCAGACGCATCGCCTCAGCCTCCGTTCGACTGGAGCCGCCGCTCGGCGTAGCGAAACAGCCACAACGCCACGACCGCCACGACCGCCAGCGTGATCACCTGCTGGGCGATCAGTCCCGCCAGACGCCCGCCATCCGGGTCGACGAACATCCGTGCCGGGACGTAGACGACCGCGCTGAACGGCAGGATTCGGGCGATCGTTTCCAGGACATCGGGGAAGAGCTCCAGTGGCAGCAACATGCCGCCGAGGATCATCAGGAACCGGTCGTAGATGAAGAGGAACGGCGCCGTGTCCTCCACCCAGAAGGCGAGCAGGCTGATCGTCGTCACCAGGAGAAAGTCGATCGCCAGCGCCAGCACGAGCGCCGGCAGTCCCATCGTCAGACCGCTCAGCGAGACGCCAACGTCACCGGAGAACAGCGTCGCCAGCGCCGCGGCGACCGCCAGCGTTGTGAGAAAGCGCGGCAGTCGCTCGCCCCACATCTGCGCGAACCGATACAGCAGGTAGTTGTAGGGCCGGGCTAGCTGATACGCCAGCTGACCGGTGCGGACCTCCTCGTCGATCCGCATCGCGTCGCGCGGCCGCGAGAGGAGGATGCTTTCGGTGATCGCGACGTACCAGAGCATCTGACTCAGGGTGAGCCCGCCCAGCGTCGCCTGCCCCATCTCCTTGAAGGTGGTATGCCAGAGGCTGCTGAAGATGAACATGATGATCAAGACGAAGATCGTCCGCAGCCACATCTCCGCCGGATAGGCGAGCTGCGTCATCAGGCTCAGCCGAAAGACGACAGCGTACTTTCTCGCGGTGAGGGCGAGGCGTCCCGCCGGCTGCCGGCGGCCGATCGGCACGGCGGGCGCGGTCATGATGCCCTCCGGTAGATGGCGGCGATCACATCCTCCATCGGCGGGTCCGTGATCTGGATGTCGGCTACCCGCAACCGGCTGACGAGATGCGCGACGATCAGGTCAAGCTGTTGGGTCGAGGTGTCGACCTCCAGCCGCAGCCGGTAATCCGTGTGCTCGATACAGCGGACATTCGCGTACTCGATCGGCGGCGCCCGCTCGGCGAGGGTCAGGTCGATCACCTTGTGTCCCAGATAGTCGCGGCGCAACGTACTGATTGTGTCGTCGAAGACGATGCGGCCGTGATTGATCACGATCGCGCGGCGGCAGATCTGCTCGACATCGCCCGCGTCGTGCGAGGTGAGCAGCACCGTCGTCCCCTCTTCCTGGTTGAGCCGCTGGATCAGGTCGCGGATCGTCTGCCGCGCGATCACGTCCATGCCGATCGTCGGCTCGTCGAGGAAGAGGATCGCCGGCCGATGGAGCAGACTGGCGGCGACCTCGCAGCGCATCCGCTCACCCAGGCTTAGCTTGCGCACCGGTTGGTCCATCAGCCTGCCGATCGCGAAGAGATCGACGAGCTCCGACAGACGGGCACGATAGGCGGCATCATCCAGTTCATAGATCGCCGCCAGCAGGTCAAAGCTGTCGCGCGGCGGCAGGTGGAACGAAAGCTGTGACTTCTGGCCGAAGACCGAGGCGATGTGAAAGGCGAGCTTGGTCCGCCGAAGCCACGGCGTGAAGCCGAGCACGGCCGCGTCGCCGGATGTCGGATGGAGGATGCCGGTCAGCATCTTGATCGTGGTGCTCTTGCCGGCGCCGTTCGGCCCGATGAAGGCGACGAGCTCCCCCGGCTCGATGCCAAACGAGACGCCGTCAACGGCGGTGACAGTCCGCCGATCCGGCCGTACCAACGCCCGCAGCCCGCGCCACCGGCCCGACCCGCGCACGGATACCGAGAACTCCTTGCGCAGACCACGAACCTCGATCACCGGCATCGATGCATCTTCCACAACAAGAAAGCCACGGGTCCGTTCCCGTGGCTCCTGCGCTTGTTTTCGCCGTGTTCTTGTCTAACGTCTTGCGAACCGCACGCTGCCACGGGTGCATGCCGCTACCGGCGCCATACCAATGGTAAGCGCGAGCGCCGGCGTTCCATGACAATACGGGCGAGCCTGCATCGCAGCCCTTCGACAGTGGATTCTTGGTAGGTGAATCAGTATCACGTCCGTACAACGAGCGTCAACGTCAGCGCTCACGTATCACCCTGTCATCCTGCGCGCCAGCGAAGGATGACAGGGTGGTCACCAGATCGATTCAAGCAAACGCACGAGCGCGGCTTCGCTTTCGATCGGGACAGGGCTGACCCGATGCGCCTCCGGCAGAGCCGCCGCCGCGATCGTAGGCAGCGCCTCACGAGGGAGTTCGGCATCTCGCAGGCGCGTGGGCAAATTGAGCGACGTGATCAGCGCCGCGACCGCGTCGGCCGGCATCGTCTCGGTCCCGATCGCCGCGGCAATCGCAGCCTGGCGTTCTGCTGTCGCGGACTCGACGAATCGCAGCACCGCCGGCAGCGTGATGCACGATGTGACGCCATGAGGGACGCCGCGCGCACCGAGTTGATGCCCGAGTGCGTGGCTGAGGCCGCCCCGGCTCGTCGCCGGGCTGAACAGCGACATCCAGGCGGCGATCTGCGCGTCCGCGCGTGGGGCAAGCGCCGCGCTGTCCGCGGCGCAGGCCGGCAGCGCTCGAACGAGCCGCCGAATCGCCTCAGTCGCGAGCGTATCGGTCACGGGATGATGCCGGGTGCCGAGCATCGACTCGATCGCGTGGTCCAGCGCCTTGACTCCGCTGGACAGCCAGAGGCGGGCTGGAGTCGCCAGGGTGACGAGCGGATCGAGGAACACCTCACGGGGAACCAGACCGTCGCCGGTGACCGCGCGCTTGATGCCGTCCGCGCCGGTGACGCCGGCGTAGTGAGTGAACTCGGCGGCGGAGAGGGTTGTCGGAATCGCGATATGCGGCAGCGACCGTCCGTGCGACGCGCTCACGGCATGGACGACCGCCTTGACCGTGTCGATCGCGCTGCCGCCGCCGAGACTGACGAGCGCGTCGGCTGCGGCAGCCTCAACCATCTCGGCCGCTTCGGTGACCGTTGCCTCCGGTGTGTGCGGCCGCACGCCTGTATAGCTGCCGGCATGAAACGGTCCGAGGATCTGCTCGACGTACCAGAGCAGTCCGGTGCTTTCCGCGATCGTCGGTCCGGTGATGACCAACGTCCGCTGTGCGCCGGCCCGCGCAATTGCCTCGGCAAGGCCGCGGGCCGAGCCGTTGCCCTGGGTGACGCGCGCCTGAGGCATGGCGCGGTAGACAAGCAAAGCGTCGTTCTGCTGGTCGGACACGGCAGCGTCGTTCCTATCAGGCTCGGTCGGCCGGTTGGAGCGCGGGTTGGGCATCGGGCTGAATCTCGATCCGGCGATAGCTGCCGATGAACATCGCGACGAATCCGAGGAAGAGCACGATGATCGCGCCGTTGATCGCGACCGTCATCGGCGCCCCGATACGGTCGACGATGATGCCGATCGGCAGCGGTGTCAGCATCGAGAGCGAGAATCCAAGCATCTGCACGCTCATCACCCGGCCGTAGAATTCCTGGTCGGTGCTGATCGTCACCAGCGTGTTGTTCAGCGATCGATAGGCGCTCGCCGTCAGGCCGACGAAGAGGAGGGTGACGAGTGCGACGTGGAAGCTCTGCGACAGTCCGAAGAACATCAGGCTGACGCCCCAGGCGCTGCCCATCACGATCTGGGCAAGCCCGCGTTTCTTGAAGTCCGCATAGGATGCGATGAAGAGTGAGCCGGCGAGCGCGCCGATGCCGACCGCCGCCGACATCAAGCCCAGGCCGGAGGCGCCGACGTTGAGCACTTCTTCGGAGGCAAACACGGGCAGTAGCGTTTGATAGGAAAAGCCGACCAGGATCGGCACCAACCCGATCACGAGCAGCAGGCCAAGCGTCTCGTGGCGCGCGATGTAGCGAAGGCCGCCGCGCATTTCCTCGATCATCGGCGCCTTCTTCCGGGCGGCGGCGGCGAACTGTGGCTTGATCTGTGTGAGCATGAACACCGGCAGCAGATAACACGCCGCCATGAAGTAGAACACCTTCGAGAGTCCCACGACCTCCCAGGAGATAAGGAACCCGGCCAGGGCCGGCCCGAAGACCTGGCAGAAATTCATGCCGGCGTTGTTCAGTGCGACCGCGTTCATCAGGTTCTTCGGCCCGACCAGCTCCGGCAGGATCGCCTGACGGGTGGGCATGTTGAAGGCGAAGACCGACCCTTCGACGAAGCCGAGCACGATCAGCTGCCACACCGTGATCAGTCCGGAATGAACGAGCACGGCGGTGAGCAGCATGATCAGACCGGTCAGCGTCTGGGTCACCAGCAGCAGGTTCCGCTTGGGCAGCCGGTCGGCGAGCACGCCGCCGAAGAGAGTAAAGCCGAACTGTGGCAGCGCCCGGGCAAATGTCACCAGCCCGAGGAGGGCGGCCGAACCGGTCAGATCGAAGGTGAGGTAGCCGCGTGAGATCATCGACATCTGCATGGCGGTAAACGAGCCAAGCGTGCCGATCCACATCAGGCGATAGTCGTGATTCTCAAGGGCGGCAAAGGTGCGGGGGAGTCCAAACCGGCGGCTGGTGGGTGCCGCGTCAGCGTCTGCAACCGGTGCCGGCGAACGGCCCATCGATGGAACCCTCCGATTTTGCTCCCACATCGTAGTGGCCATCTGACGCGAGCGTCAACGTGAAGGTGTATGCTGCTCGTTGACGATCTAAATTGACCTTCACGAGCGCCGGCATTAGGGTAAGCGAGCAAGAATAGGGAGTAATCGAGGACTTCATGCGGATCGTGCTGATCGGGCAAGCTGCCTTCGGCGAAGCAGTCTTCAAAGCACTACAAGAACAAGGCGAGGAAGTCGTCGGCGTTTGCGCGCCCGCGACGCCGGAGGGCGGCAGGCCGGACCCGCTCCGCGCGGCCGGCGAAGCGGCCGGCCTGCCGGTGCTTCCCACGCGCCGGCTTCGCCGCGACCAGGCGGTCGTTCAGCAGTATCTCGACCTCAAGCCGGACCTGAATGTGATGGCGTTCGTCACGGACATCATTCCGGAGAGCGTCCTCTTCGCACCGCCGCATCAGACGATCCAATATCATCCCTCCCTTCTGCCGCGGCACCGCGGCGCCAGTGCGATCAACTGGGCAATCATCCAGGGTGATGCAACCACGGGTCTCACGATCTTCTGGCCCGATGCCGGAATCGATACCGGACCGATTCTCCTCCAGCGGGAGATCCCGATCGGACCGGATGATACCGTCGGCTCGATCTACTTCAACCACCTCTTTCCGATGGGGGTCGAGGCGATGGTCGAGTCCGTGCGGCTCGTGCGGGAGGGGGCGGCGCCGCACATCGATCAGGACCACAGCCTGGCGACCTATGAACCGATCTGCCGGGACGAACATGCCGGCATTGATTGGGAGGCCGATCCCGATCAGGTTTACAACCTGATCCGCGGCACCAACCCGCAGCCCGGTGCCATTGCCCGGCTCGACGGCGAGGTGATCCGGATCTTCGACACGGAGCGGAGTACCACGGATGGTGCTCCGCCGGGCGAGATCCTCGCGGTCGGAGACGATGGGATCCGGGTCGCGCTTCGCAATGGCTCGATCGTGATCAAACGGCTCCAACGGTCCGGCTCACCTAAGCAACCGGCCGGAGCGTTTGCGGAGGAACATGGACTCAGCCCCGGTCGCCGATTCACCAACGGAACCGCAGATGACTCGTGACATCGCAACCTGAAAGCGGTCAGCCAGGTGATGCAATGGCTGAACAAGAGCAGAGACGTTTCACCGCTGCTTCAGGGCAGGCAACGCTCCCGCCTGCCGAAGTGCTGCTGAATCGGATCGTCGTTGTCGATGGACCTCGGAGTGCGGACCTAGTTGCCGGCCTGACCACATCTGGCATGCAGGCGCGGGCCGTCAGTGCAGAATCGCTCCAGTCGTTGATCGCGGGACTCGTCGTCGTCGAGGAGGCTTCGGACCACCCGACGGCCGGCGCGATTCTCCAGGTCCTGCGACGACGACGGGCAGCGGTCGCCGCTGTCGCGCTGGCCGATCTCGATCGCTGCGGCGTCGCGTTCCTGAGCGACCTTGCCGATGTGGTGCTGCCTGCCGGCTCGTCCGTCGAGGTGGTCGCGCTGCAGTTGCGGTCGCTCGCACGGCTGATTGCCACCGATCCACCATCGGGAGAGCCGGAGACGATCACCGTTCGCAACGTCACCATCGATCTGGTGCAGCGGCTGGTTCGCGCCGGCAACCGGGTGATCGACCTGACGCCAACGGAGTTTCTCCTGCTCGCCCACCTCGCCCGCCGTCGCGGCGTCGTCTCACATGCAGAGCTGGTTGGTGAACTGCACGGCGGCATCATGAACGAGCGCGAAGCGAAGAACATGCTCAAGGTTCACATCTGGCGGCTGCGCGCCAAACTTGCCGAGGCGCTCCCCGACACCAACTTGATCGTCACCGTGCGCGGCTTCGGTTACCTGCTCGAGCGGCGCAGCGGCAATCTCACCCAGCCGCCCCGGCCGCCGGACTGACCGCTCGGCGCTCTCGCTTGATGATTGACACGAATCGTATCAAGTTTTACGATAGTAAAGCTGTTGCGAGGAGGGTCAGGTTCTTGAACAACGAACCTCTCTATATCATCAGCGTCGTGTCGCGCGTGCTGAAAATGCACCCGCAGACGCTGCGCAAATATGAACGCGCTGGTCTCGTTCGTCCATCCCGGACGGAGGGCATGCTTCGGCTCTATTCTGATGACGACCTCGCCAGACTGCGCCTGATCAAACGGCTGGTCGATGACCTCGGACTGAACGTCGCCGGCGTCGGATTGGTGCTCCAACTGGTGGATAACCTCGAAGCGATGGAACAGCTTGCCGAACGCGAGGGCGCCAACCGCACGCTTCAGCACGCCCGCGCTGTGCTTCACGAGCTTGGGCTTCGGCCCGAGCACGACGCGGCGTCGGTGCCGTAGGGGGAGCATGCCCGACCGCGCGGTGCGGACGCTCACGGAGGACAGAGGATGAACCCAAACCGATACACCGAAAAGGCCCGTGAGGCGGTCCTGGCCGCCCAGGAGCTGGCCGAATCACACAGCCACCAGCAGGTCGACGCCGAGCATTTGCTCCTGGCACTGATCGATCAAGAGGGTGGCCTCGCGCCGGAGTTGTTGCGGCGGATGGGCGCCAACCCCGCCGACCTGCGCGCGCGCGTTGTCGCCGATCTGGAGCGCGTGCCCAAGGTCTACGGCGGCGGACAGCTCTACATGGCCCAGAACCTGAATCGGGTGTTGCGGACCGCCGACGACGAGGCCAAACGGCTCAAGGACGAGTACGTCTCGACCGAGCACCTGTTGCTCGGACTGGTGGAGGCACAGGACGGCGCCGCCGGTCGAGCGTTGCGCGACGCCGGCATCACCAAGGAGCAGGTGCTGCAGGCGCTGACGGCGGTACGCGGTTCGCAGCGCGTCACCGACCAGAACCCCGAAGGCAAGTACCAGGCGCTGGAGAAGTACGGCCGCGACCTGACCGACTACGCTCGCCAGGGCCGGCTCGACCCGGTGATCGGCCGCGACGAGGAGATCCGGCGCGTGATCCAGGTGCTCTCCCGCCGCACCAAGAACAACCCGGTGCTGATCGGCGAGCCCGGCGTCGGCAAGACGGCGATCGTCGAGGGCCTGGCGCAGCGGATCGTCCGCGGCGACGTGCCCGAGGGGTTGAAGGACAAGCGTGTGGTCGCCCTCGACCTCGGCGCGCTGGTCGCCGGCGCGAAGTTCCGCGGCGAGTTCGAGGAGCGGCTCAAGGCGGTGCTCCGCGAGGTGACGGAAGCCGAGGGCAAGGTGATCCTCTTTATCGACGAGCTGCACACGGTCGTCGGCGCCGGCGCCGCCGAGGGCGCGATGGACGCCTCGAACATGCTCAAGCCGATGCTCGCCCGCGGCGAGTTGCACGCGATCGGCGCGACGACGCTCGACGAATACCGCAAGCACATCGAGAAGGATGCCGCCCTGGAGCGGCGCTTCCAGCCGGTGCTCGTCCAGCAGCCGACGGTCGAGGACACGATCTCGATCCTGCGCGGCCTGCGCGAGCGCTACGAAGTGCACCATGGCGTCCGGATCAAGGACAGTGCCCTCGTCGCGGCGGCGGTGCTCTCCAACCGCTACATCACCGACCGCTTCCTGCCGGACAAGGCGATCGACTTGGTCGACGAGTCGGCGGCGCGGCTGCGGATGGAGATTGACTCGATGCCGGCCGAGCTTGACGAGCTCGAGCGACGGGTCATGCAGCTTGAGATCGAACGCGAGGCGTTGAAGAAGGAGACCGACCCCGGCTCGCAGGCCCGGCTCGCCAACATCGAAAAGGAGCTGGCCGATCTGAAAGAGCAGAGCGGCGGTCTCAAGGCGCAGTGGGAGCGGGAGAAGGGCGCGATCCAGGCGGTCAGCGACCTGAAGGAGCGCGAGGAGCAGGTCCGCATCGAGATCGAACGGGCCGAGCGGGCGGCCGACTGGGAGGCCGCCGCGCGTCTGCGCTACGCGACGCTCCGCGACCTCGAACAGGAGAAGGAAGCCGCCGAGCGCGCCCTCGAGGAGAACGATGGCCGCGGCACGCTGGTCAAGGAGGAAGTCGGCGAAGAGGACATCGCCGAGGTGGTCAGCCGTTGGACCGGCGTCCCCATCAGCCGAATGATGGAGGGCGAAGTGCAGAAGCTGATCCGGATGGAGGAGGCGTTGCACGCCCGCGTGATCGGCCAGGACGAGGCGATCACGGCCGTCGCCAACGCGATCCGCCGCGCCCGCGCCGGATTGCAAGATCCGAACCGGCCGCTGGGTAGCTTCATCTTCCTCGGCCCGACCGGCGTCGGCAAGACGGAGCTTGCCCGCGCCCTCGCCGAGTTTCTCTTCGATGACGAGCAGGCAATGGTCCGTCTCGACATGAGCGAGTACCAGGAGCGGCACACGGTGTCGCGGCTGGTTGGCGCGCCGCCCGGATACGTCGGCTACGACGAGGGCGGCCAGCTGACCGAGGCCGTGCGGCGACGCCCGTATTCCGTCGTGCTCTTCGACGAGATCGAGAAGGCGCACCCGGACGTGTTCAAGACGCTCCTGCAGGTGCTCGACGACGGCCGGTTGACCGACGCCCAGGGCCGCACGGTCGACTTCAAGAACACCGTGATCATCATGACCTCGAACATCGGCAGTCAGTTTGTGCAACAGTACGCCGGCACGGACGACGACAAGGCGAAAGACCTGGTCTTGGAAGCGCTCCGCGAGCACTTCCCCCCGGAGTTCATCAACCGGGTGGACGAGATCATCGTCTTCCACCGGCTCACCAAGGAGCAGCTCAGCCAGATCGTCGAGGTTCAACTTCGGGGATTGATGCGGCGGCTGGGCGAGCGGAAGATCTCGATCGACTTCACCGACGCCGCCAAGGACGTGTTGATCGAAGAGGGCTACGACCCCGTCTACGGCGCGCGGCCGCTGAAGCGGACCGTTCAGCGCCGCGTGCTCGACCCGCTCGCGCTCAAGGTGCTTCAGGGTGAGTTCAAGGAGGGCGACGCGGTCGTCGTCGACGCGGACGGCGACCAACTCAGCTTCCATGCCGGGCAGCGCGAACCGGTTGCTGCCAGCTAGCGAGCCTCCGATAGTGGGTCTCCACGCCCGGTCCATGCATCCGATGCGGAGATGGGCCGGGCGCCTCCGTGTTCGGCTGGTATGATGAGGGGGCGAAGGACGGAGGCAGGCCATGGCCGTACCGCGAACCCTCCCGCCGCCGTTGGAATCCGGCGACCACCTCTCCCGCGATGAGTTTCATCGCCGCTATCTGGACCATCCCGAGATCAAGCGGGCCGAGCTTGTCGATGGAGTTGTCTACGTGTCATCGCCAGTGAGCAATAGTCACAGTGAACCGCACGGAGTGGCTGTTGGCTGGCTCCTTGTATTCCGAGCGAGCTCACCAGGTATCAGGCTGGCAGACAATGGAACCGTCTTTCTACCCTCCGGCGACGAAGTGCAGCCGGATGCTTGCCTCTATCGCGTGCCGCCAACCGGCAATGTGCGACTGGTAAAGCGCCGCGAGGGTAGGCACACGGTTGAGTATCTTGAAGGCGCTCCCGAGTTCGTCTTCGAAGTCGCCGCCAGCAGCGCCTCCTATGATCTGCACTCAAAGATGCGAGCCTACGAACAATCCGGCGTCCTCGAGTACGTCGTCTGGCAGATCTACGAGCAGCGGATTACCTGGTTTCGGCTGCGCGACGGTCGCTATGTTGAGGTCGAGGCGGACGAAAACGGCGTGATCGAGAGCGCGGTCTTTCCTGGTCTGCGCCTCGCTATTGCGAAGATGCTCAGCGGTGATGTTGCCGGCGTGCTGGCCGCGCTCGATGGCGGCGATGCCTGAATGTTCGACCATCACCAAACCAGCGCCGCGTATGCTGTATCGTCAATGCCGGACTCTGGTATTCTACCTTTCGGTAAATGTCGGTGTTGGCCGGTTGCATTCTACTCCTGAGAGAAGCTTTACATTCTGATCGAGCGATGCTGATAATACTGGACAAGCCCGCGCCCACGGATTAGAGGGGCAACCCATGTCCGCGTACATCTTCCGGCGCCTGCTCGCGATGGT
>JBFXAN010000041.1:0-44082 GCA_050184225.1 Dehalococcoidia bacterium
GTACGACCGGCACCACCGGCACCACCGGTACGACCGGCACCACCGGCACCACCGGTACGACCGGCACCACCGGCACCACCGGTACGACCGGCACCACCGGCACCACCGGTACGACCGGCACCACCGGCACCACCGGTACGACCGGCACCACCGGTACGACCGGTCCGCCGCCGACCACTACGACCACCGGTCCGCCGCCGACCACTACGACCACCGGTCCGCCGCCGCGGCCGCTCGATCCGGGGGTGCCGCCGACAGTTACGGTACAGCCGGAGCGGCCTGTGGTCGAAGCGATACCGATTGCTCCACCGGTTGTTGCGCCGGTGTCACCGGAGACACCGACGTCGCCGGAGACTCCGACGACGCCCGAGGAGCCGACAACACCGGTGACGCCGGTGAGTCCAGTGACGCCGGTCACACCGGTGACGCCAGCCCCACCGACGACGGTCGTGGAGCCGACGAGGCCGGTCGCTCCCGTTACGCCAGCGCGGCCGCCGACGACGACCGTGGCGCCTGTGACGGCTCAGACGCCGGCACAGGCGCTGCCACGAGCGGGCACCGGTGGTCTACTCGGGGCCGACTCGGTGATGCCACTCTGGTTGCTGATCGGTTTGGCGGGGGCGTTCGGCGCTGTTGCAGTTGCGACCACGATCACGCGGCGGTCGAACGAGCAGCGGCTGGAACGATCACGTCTGTTCCAGATCATCCGAAACACGCATCGACGTTGATCGGAGATCGCGCATAATCCAATCGAATTAGAAACGGCCTCGTTGCCAGGGTGGCAACGAGGCCGTTTCGCTGTGCCTACTAAACCAAAGCCAAGGCGGAATCTGCATGACAAGGGTGGCCAATCGCGGAGCGGTCAGTGGCCAGCGCCTCCGCCCGAGCTTGGAGCGCGGTTCGGCAGCGCCGTTTGACCTCGTCCGGGCGGGTGTGCAGGCTGCGGAAGAAGGCGCCGACGTGCTCGCGAACCGTCGCCGCACTGCCGAGGCAGGTGTTGGCGGTGACCTCGTTGCGGACCCAGTCCCAGATCGCTGCGTCCGCATTGAAGTCGGGGCTGTAGGCGGGCAGGCGCAGCAAGGTGCGCAGCGCATCGCCGCTTTGCGCGGGACCGTTGACCCACAGCACCACCAGCGGCTCCGGGTGATGGACGCGCAATTGGCGCAGGATGGCGGCCGAACTGTCGGCGCAGCTGGTGCCGACCAGGTCCATCACCTCGACTTCGCCTGTCTCCACACAGACCGCCGAGTAATAGCTCGCCTTCTCACCCCACCGCCGACTGGTGGTATCTACCAGCGCCGGCTCGCCATTCAACACCCATTTGCCCCGCAGGTCCGCGTCGGCAGAGAAGTGCGCCTCGTCGGCGAAGAAGAGCTTCGCACCACTCACCGCGGCTTCATCCCGCAGGGCGGCATACTCCCGGACGAACGCCGCCCGCTTGGCAGGGTCCGCTTTGAGCAACCGCTTCATCGGCCGCTTGGCGACGAAGCCGAACCGGTGCAGGTAGTTCAGGCAACTGCTGCGGCTGAGCCACACCTCGAAGCGCTGCGCGACGAACTCGCGCACAACTTTCCAGTTCCAGTCAGCCAGCGCAATCCCCGCTGCGGCTGGGGGCGCTTGCACCGCCGCCTGCGGTTCGGCCTGTTGCGCCGCCGTCAGGGCGGGGGGAGTCCCCGCTGTGTACGAAGGCAAGGGCGGTCGGACCGCTGCGACAGAAGTGCGCCTCCCACTCCCCGATCGCATGGGGATCGCGGGCGAGTGCTTCCGCCACCTCCGCTGCGGACCAGCCCCGCGCCAGCAGCCACAACTCATGCCACCGCTCCCGCTCCCGCGGCGTCGGTGCGCGGTACATGCGCTCCTGCACTTGGTGCAGATCTAGCCGCCAGCGCGTCAACGCACCTTGTAGGGCTGCCATGATCATCACGCACCTGCCGTACTCTGCTCTAGACTATCCCCACCGCGCCGCGGGTTTCACCTTGGCTTTGGTCTAGGTGGCCACGGTGAGCAAAGACTCACAATCTGTTGAATTGGCGGTCCTGTTGGTAACCTGATTGGTGACAGGCGTACACAGATGGGGCGCGAACTCCTCGGGGGAATCGAGATGGCAACCGGCCTCGGTTACGTGGAGCCCTCCAGCGGGTCGGATAGCCCGCGGTCGGTCGTGCGATACGACCTCCCGCGCCGGCTGGCGATCAGCGCCTTCATCCTCTTTCACATAGTCGCAACCATCTTCTGGGTGATGCCCCAGAGTGCCTTGCGCGATCAGCTCTGGCCGCGAACGGGAAAATACATCGGCTATCTCGGGCTGTACCAAAGCTGGGGCATGTTCGCCCCAGAGCCTTCCAACCTGAACCTGTACCTCACCGCGGTCGTCACCTACCAAGACGGTAGCCGGCAGGAGTGGACCTGGCCGCGGATGGCCGAGCTCGACCTCGCTAGCCGGTATCAGAAAGAACGCTATCGAAAGTTTGCCGAGAATGCTCATCTTGATGCCTACAGCTACGTCTGGCCCTCCATGGCACGCTTCGCTGCTGAGGTCAATGCCAACAACCCGGCCAATCCACCGGTGCATGTGCAGCTGTGGCGTCACTGGTGGCTCGTACCCCCACCGCCGACGAACGGCGACATCAGCCAGGATCCGCCACACGAGTGGAACCACTACATGTTCTTCGAGACGCCGATCACGGAGGACGCATCTCAATCGGCGGGTGTGCAGCCGTGACCTCAGACAGCCGCACCGCCCGACAACAGCCGGATGAGACCACAGCCGGAGGGACGGCTCTGTGGCTCGACCCGATCCGCGCGGTGTGGCAGGGATGGAATCGCTGGTGGTTCGAGCCGGTTTCGACCGTACCCATCGGGCTCTTTCGCATCTTCTATGGCGCGATCATCCTGGCGTTTGTTGCCCTTCTGGTGCCGGACATCCAGGCCTGGTTTGGACGGAACGGACCCTTCACGCCGGGGGATGCCGACCGTTTCTGGGGCGAGGCGCCACACTACAGCATCCTCCTCTGGTTTCCCTCACACAGCGCGATCGTGGTCTTCTTCGCGGTCCTCGCGCTCGCTGCATTTTGCCTGATGATCGGGTTCTGGACCCGGATCAGCGCGATCGTGGTCTTCGTCGGGCTGGTCTCGATCGGGTACCGCAACCCGCTGATCCTGCATGGCGGCGATACGCTGCTGCGTTTGATGGCCTTCTATCTTGTCCTGGCGCCGGCCGGCTCGGCGCTCTCCGTTGACCGGCTCCGCGCGCTCGCCCGCGGGACAGCCGGCCGGCAGCCTCCTCTTGCGCCGCCGTGGGCGACGCGCCTGCTCCAACTCCAGGTCGCGTTTGTCTACGCCATGTCCGCGATCCTCAAGCTCAAAGGAGTAGCATGGTCGGGAGGTACGGCGATCTACTACACCAGCCGATTAGAGGAGTTCCATCGCTTCCCAATGCCGTTCGTCTCGGACTCGATGCTGCTGGTAAATCTCCTCACGTACTGGACCCTCGCAACGGAACTCGCCCTCGCCTTCCTGGTCTGGGTGCCGGCACTCCGTCCCTTCGTCCTCCTCAACGGCGTTGCGTTGCATGCCGGCATCGAGTACAGCATGAACGTCCCGCTCTTCGCCTTTGCGGCGATGATCTCCTATATCACCTTCATCAATGTCGAGGGGACATGGCAACGCATCCTGACGCTCCCACCCCTGCGCTCGCTCTCACATGCGACGCTCTGGGTGCGCACAGAGTGCCGGCCCTGCGCGGCAACGGCGCGGGTGCTCCTCGCACTCGATCTCTTTCATCGCCTTGATGTCGCGCTGCTCACGCCACCCACCACACGGGATGGAGCCCACAATCTCCCCGAGCCGCATCTGCAGCTTGATACGACGCGCGGGCGGAAGTGCGGATTTGCCGCGTTGTGCTGGCTCTCCTGGCGCCTGCCCCTGCTGTGGCCTTTCGCGCCCCTGCTGATCCTGCCAGGCATGGATCACGTGTATCGCCGGGTCGCGACACACCTGCACGCTTCCAGGCGTCTATCGAAGGAGAGTTCGGCACAGGATTTGCGGGCGACGACCGAAGCGGAGCTGCAATCGACTTCGCGCCCGGCGGGGGACGGACCCGACGACCGGAACACAGAGACGTCTTCTTCGACGACCACTCCGTGATCTCCTGCCCGCGCTCCCTGGGGCGATGCGCCTGCCGATACGGTCGTCAGTGGTGCAGGTTTCGGCCGGCCCCTGCTTGCGCCGAGCATGAGGCGGCCGTCGGCCTGTTAGTCTCGACCGACGGCCTGGAGCAGGAACCGGCTGCGGGAGCCGGTCTTGCGGAGGATATTGCTGACGTGGGTCTTGACCGTGCTCTCGCTGACGCCGAGGTGCGATGCGATCTCGGTATTGGAGTGACCGCGGGCGATCTCGCGGAGGACTTCCCGCTCGCGTGGGCTGAGCCGGCTGAGGACGTTGGCGTCGAGTGACTGGGGGGTTGTGTAGCGGATCGCCTCGACGAGCAGGTAGGTGAGGGCGCGAGGCAAGGGCGCTTCGCCGCGCTCTATGCCCTGGAGCGCCCGCACCAGACCATCCGGTGAGATGTCGCGCGTGAGGTAACCGTCGGCGCCGGCGCGGAAGGCGCCGACCACGAGCCCGGGGTCGGAACCGGGTCCGAGGATCACGACCTGCGCATAGGGGAAGCGAGCGAGCAGGCGGGGGATGCCGGCGGTACCATCCATATCCGGCAGGTCGGCGCCGGCCAGGATGACATCGGCATCGATCCGCGGCGGAAGGCTTTCTGCCTCATGGATCGATTCGACGCCGCCGACAACCTCCATTCCCGGTGTTGCCGACAATAGCCGTTCGAGTCCCCGGCGGAGAAAGCGTTCGTGTTCGACGATAACGATGCGAAGGTCCATGGGAGGTGTCGATCCTTCATCGGAATCATCTTGATTATGAGCCGCGGCTCCTTCATAGCATAGATGCTGGTGGCGCAAGGAACTTTGTTCGCGAGCCGTTAGCGGTTAGCTGTTAGCCCTGGTCATTCTGGGCAGCAACGAATGATCTCGCCGGTTTACTTGTGTCCGAGATCCTTCGCTTCGCTCAGGATGACACGATTGGGTGCCTCGATGTTCAAATACGCTTCGTCACCGGCCATCCCCGCGACGACACCGCCGGCAGCTAATGCCGGTCGCGCAATCGAAACACCGTAATACGGGCGAAAGTGGATCTCTATTGCGCGCTGCCTGGAGCCGTGCACGCGCCCTGGGAGCGCGGACATCCGGTCCGCCGGTCATCTCATACCATGCGGACAGGATGTCCGCGCTCCCAGGGGGTGCGGTGCATTGGGCCATCCAGCATTCAGGAGTGGCGCGACGAATGTGTCAGTGGCCGGGTTCAGACGCCGGCTCGACAGACCGCGCGCGCGGCGGCCAGTGCCCGTTCGATGCCCGCGTTATCGACATCGAGATGTGTTACTGCCCGAACGCGGCTGGGGCCAACACCGCCCATGCGGATGCCGCGGTCGAGCAGGCGGTTCACCCAGTCCGACGCCGTGATGCCGGTACCGGCAACGTCGAAGAAGACGATATTGGTTTCGACCCTGTGCGAGTCGATCGTGATACCGGGCAGCTCGGCCAGTCCATCAGCCAATCGCCGGGCGTTGGCGTGATCCTCGGTCAGCCGATCGACGTTGTGACGGAGTGCATAGACCGCGCCGGCGGCGATGATGCCCGCCTGGCGCATGGCGCCGCCGAACGCCTGCTTGTAGCGCCATGCTGATTCGATAAACGAGCGCGAGCCGGCGAGCGCGGCGCCGACCGGCGCGCCGAGTCCCTTGGTGAAGTCGATCCACACGGAGTCGAACGGTGCGGCGCAGGCCGCGGCCGCGGTTCCGGATGCGACGACGGCATTCATCAATCGGGCGCCGTCCATGTGTGTGGCGAGGCCATGCCGCCGCGCCGTCGCGCACGCGTCGTGCACGCGCGCCAGCGGCCAGACCGTGCCACCGCCGAGGTTGCTGGTGTTCTCCACCCAGAGCAGGCGGGTCGGCGGCGCGAAGCGGCCGGGCGCATGCACGGCCTCCTCGACCATTTGGGGCGTGAAGACACCGTGATCGCCGTCGAGTGTGGTGAGAATGACGCCGGAGAGCATCCCCGGCGCGCCGGCCTCGAAGTGAATCGGGTGCGCCGTCCGGTCCAGCAGTACTTCGTCACCGGGGCGTGTGTGCACCTTCAAGGCGATCTCGTTGCACATCGTACCGGAGGGCAGGAAGAGCGCCGCTTCCTTGCCGAGCAGATCGGCGACCATCTCCTGCAGCAGATTGACGGTGGGGTCCTCACCGCGCTGCTCGTCCCCCACTTCCGCATCACACATGAACTGCCGCATCGCCCGCGAGGGCCGCGTCTGCGTATCACTGTAGAGATCGACATCAATCATCGGCATCGGCTTGACTCACCGGTTGTTGAACCACAGAGACGCAGAGGACACAGAGGATTGTATTGCATTGAAACTCTGTGTCCTCTGCGTCTCTGTGGTTCAACATTTCTTGGACCGTTACCTGGCGCCGCGGTGTATGTTTTGGGTTGGGGGGCGATGGCCGCGTTTGTGGGAGGCGGTGGGGCGGGCGGGAGCGGGGTAGCCGATGACGATGGCGCCGATCGGCTCGTAGGTAGGCGGGATGCTGTAGGAGGAGCGGAAGGTGGACGGGTCGGCGATGCCGAAGAAGAGGGCGCCGAGGCCGGCGTCGGCGGCGGTGAGCAAGACCAGCAGCGCCGCGAAACCCGTATCGATATACCAGTAGGGAACCGGCCAGTGTGACTCGTCGCGGTCCGGCCAGGGCTTGTCTGGTTCGGCGTAGCGGTCGAGATAGGTCTGCTTGTGCGCGAGCGGCACGATCACCAGGGGCGCATGGTAGACACCGGGCCAGCCGGCTCGCTCCCAGCCGCGATCAGGAGAGACGGCCTGCCAAAAGCCATCAACTTGTTCGCGCCCTTCGAGGACGAGGAACTCAAACCCCTGACTGAAGCCGGCGGACGGCCCGCGCCGGGCGTTGGCAAGGATTCGTTCGACGGTTGCCGGCGGTATCGGCCGGTCCTCGAAGTTCCGCACCATGCGCCGCCCGCGAACAACGTCCTGAAATTCCATCTGGGCGGGTCTCCCGATTCTGTGCCGGACGCGAGGACGCCGGCGCCGATGGCCGTGGCTGATGTTAGTGTTCATCGCCGGCGTTTTCGTACCGGTACAGGTCGGCATGGGCGAAGTCCATCGTGACCCGTTCGTTGGTATACGAGAGCACATGGTCCCGCGGCAGCCAGAAGTCGGGGCGCATCGGGGCATCAACCTTGATCGCGGCCGGCGTGACTTCCTTGATCGTGCCGAGTCGCTCGCCGTCCTCGGAATGCACCTCGAGGCCGGGACGAATGTCGTGTACGGGGTCCATCGCCATCGACGCCCTCCGAAGATTGCTTTTCATGAGCACTGTACCGGGTAGGCCGGAATCAAGCGACGGCCGCATGTCGGTGCGGGCGATCCGGCCGCCGCGCGCGGGGGAACGGCGCCACGTCTATACTTGCAGGCATGAAGGGGGAAATCCTCTCCAATCGGTATCTGATCGCCGAAGAGATCGGCGTCGGCGGGATGGGCATGGTTTATCGCGCCGTCAATCTCCGCACGGGCGGCGATGTGGCGATCAAGGTGCCGCATGCGTATCTGGTCCGCAACGTCGAGTATATGAACCGGCTCAGCCGCGAGGCCCAGATCGCCGCGTCGTTGTATTCGCCCCGGATCGTGCGTGTGATCGACCTCGATACGCACGAAGGCACGCCGTATCTGGTGATGGAGTACGTGCCCGGTGACACACTGGCGGATAGTCTTCGGCAGCGGGGGCGGTTCACGCTGCCGGAGACGCTGGCGCTGGGGCTGGAGGTGGCGCGGGCGTTGGATGCAGCCAACCTCAAGGGGGTGACGCACCGCGATCTGAAGCCGCAGAACATCAAGCTGGTCGATGGCGAGGTGAAGGTGTTGGACTTCGGCATCGCCAAGGGCGAAGGCTTCGCCAAGGTGACGGCGAACAACGCGTTTGTGGGAACGCCGGAGTATTGCGCCCCGGAGCAGAGCCGCGGCGAGGGCGACATCCGTTCGGATATCTACTCGCTCGGCGTGATCCTCTTCGAGATGCACGAGGGGCACATTCCCTTCGAAGCGGCGTCGCCGTTCGCGATGATCCGGAAGCATGAAACGGAACCGGCGCCACCACTGACCGGCGATGTGCCCGAGGCCGTTCGGGAGATCATTGCCCGCTGTCTTGCCAAGAGCCCGGCGGACCGCTACCAGACGCCGCGCGAGTTGGTGCAAGCGCTGCGTGCGGTATTGGAAGCGCCGACCGGGGCCCATCCGGCGCTGGCGATGCCGGAAGGCGTGTCACCGGCCGTGCGCCATCCGAATTTGTCCGAATCGGGTGCGATGCCGCCGACGCTGCATATCATCAACGAGCAGCCGCTCGATATCGCGTCTGAGCCGGCGAAGAACAGCGCAGCGGGACAAGGCTCAGCCAATGCGCCGCGGTCCCGGCGGGGCCGGTTGTTTGCCGTCGTCGGGATCGCGGCCGTTGTGCTGGCAGCCGGTGCGATCCTGGCGATGCTGCTGATCGATCGGTCGAACGGCGATGCGGCCGATGGCGGGACGGATGCGGTAACGGCCGCCGCCGCTGGTCTGGAGGAGAATGGATCGCCAACCCCGTCGGCGGACGCCGGCGCGGCGTCCGAGCCGCTGCTCGTCACGGGGCAGCAGGAGCCGCTGACCGGGCAAATCACGCTGGACTGGACGAACGCCGGCTGTCCGGAGGTGAAGACGATCGTCGATCTGCGCTCGATCCGGGCCGAGGCATCCGGACGGGTCGCCGTCGCCTATACGGTCGAGACGCCGCGCGTGCTGGGGGTGGAGCAGTGCGCGGTGAGCATCCCACCAGACGCGAACTGCGCCTGCCTCTATCTGGAAACGCGCCTCGCAACCGGGGAGGTGGTGCGCGCCGCCAACACCGGCGGAAACGGAGTGGCGGCGACCGGGGCCGCCACAACGTACGGCACGCCTCCCCAGCAGGGCGAATGGTGGTTTGACAAAGACGTGGAACTCACGGGGGTGTCGCTGGCACTGCACCGCAGTCCGTCGAGCGGCGCCGATTACAGCTTTGATGTGCCCCTGCTGCGTCGCTAGGGATACGGACGTCAGTCGTCGCCGCGGATCTCCCGCACCAATCCTTCTTGAACGGCGAAGGCGGCGGCCTGCTGGCGGTTGCGCAAATGCAGCTTGTCGAGAATGTTGCGGAGGTGCACCTTGACCGTGTTCTCCGCGATGACGAGGTGTTGCGCGATCTCTTTGTTCGACGCGCCGCGGGCAATGAGTTCCAGGACCTCACGCTCGCGGCTCGTCAGTTTCTCGGCCTCGCTCGGACCCTCATGCATGCCCTGCGCGAGCTTGGCAAATTCGTCCAGCAACTGCGTCGCCAGATGCGGAGAGACGACCGAGCCACCCTCGGCGAGAATGTGGAGGCCGGCACAGAGGTCGTCGAGCTGCACCGTCTTGACGAGGTAGCCGCGGGCACCGGCCCGGATCGTCGAGAAGAGGTCCTGCGCCTGCTCGGAGACGGTGAGCATGCAGACAGCCTGCTCCGGCCGCTCCTCGAGGATCTGACGGGTCGCCTCGAGTCCGCCGCCGAGTGGCATTGATAGATCCATCAGCACCACGTCGGGACGCAGCAGCGATGTCTTCCGGACGGCCTCGGCCGCGTCCTTTGCCTGGCCGACGACCTGGATGTCGTCGCAGCGAGCGAGCAGCCCTTCCATGCCTTCACGGAAGAGGGCATTGTCATCCGCGAGCAGCACCTTGACCGTCATTGAGAATCATCCTTTGTATCCGGCAATCGGCCGGATCGACGCATCGTTCCTTCGATATACACTGCTACTCCGGCGATGTCGATAGCAGCCACACACATACCATTGTCGGCAGACGCGAGATCGGGTGCAATTGGACCCGTGGCCATTGGTACGCCGGCCGGATCACGGCCGTCGCACCCCGAGCGATCGCGGTTGGCCGGGACACCGCATGACACGACGAGGCACACACCGGCCACTGGCCGGCATCTTTCGACTGGGACGGGGAACGACGCTTCGCATTCGGCTCCGTTCCGCTCGCCGCGGGCGCGGGCGGCGGCTCCTCTCCTCGATCTGGATCGTCTGGGCGCTGGCCGGGCTGATCGCGGTGGGGACTGTGCTGCTGATGCTGCCGCTCGCCGGTGCGGACGGCCGATCGACACCCTTCTTGATCGCATTCTTCACGGCCACATCCGCCGCCTGCACCGCCGGTCTGGTCGTGGTGGATACGGCGGACCACTGGTCGTTGTTCGGTCAGGTGGTGCTGCTCCTCTTGTTCCAGATCGGCGGGTTGGGATTTCTCACCAGTTCGACGCTGATCCTCCTGGTCCTCGGCCGGCGTCTGGGGTTGCGTGACCGGCTGCTGGTGCGGGAAGCGCTCGGCGAGGGCACACTGGCGGGGCTGGGATCGTTGGTCCGCCGGATCGTTCGATTCGCGCTGATCGTGGAAGTCGCCGGGGCAATACTGCTCACCGCGTACTTCATGACGGAGCGAAGCCCGCTCTCGGCCGTGTGGTACGGCATCTTCTACTCGGTATCGGCCTTCACCAACGCCAGCTTCGATCTGTCCGGCGGGTTTCTCGGCCTCAGCGAAGAGGCATCGAACGTCTATCTGCTCGCGGTGCTGAGCGCGCTGGTGATCATCGGAGGGATCAGCTACGCCGTCGTCGCAGACCTGCGGCGGGTGCGACATCTTCATGACCTGTCGCTGGACTCCAAGCTGGTGTTGGTGACGACCGGTGTGTTGCTGGTGGCGGGTACAGCGGGCGTCTATCTGTTGGAGCGAAGCAACGCGGCATCGCTGGCATCGATGAGCGTGCCGGAGGCGCTCCTGCAATCATTCTTCTTCTCGGTCAGCGCGCGCAGTTCGGGGTTCCAGACGATGAGTCCCGACGTGTTTGACGAGGCGACCTTGTTGCTCCTGATCGGGCTGATGTTCATCGGCGGTGCGGCGGGGTCAACGGCGGGCGGGATCAAGGTGAACAGCGTCGGCGTGCTGGCGGCGGCGGTGCTCTCGGCGGTGAAGGGCCGCCCGCATGTGGTCGCCTTCTGGCGTGAGATTCCGGTGCCGGTGGTGATGCGGGCATTGACGGTCGCGGTGCTGGCGCTGGTGCTGGTTTCGGCCGCCGCGTTCCTGCTCACGCTGAACGGCACGTTCCGCTATCTGCCGTTGCTGTTTGAGGTGACGTCGGCGTTCGGGACAGTCGGCATGTCAACCGGCATCACACCCGCGCTGGAAACCGAGGATCGGCTGGTGCTGATCGCGATGATGTTCATCGGACGGCTGGGGCCGTTGACACTGGCGGTGGCGCTCACACGCCAGCAGGAAGATGAGCGGGTTCGTCATCCGGAAGCATTCGTCCGGATTGGATAGGAGCAGGATGCATGGCCCGACGCAGGCAGGTGGTCGTGGTGGGATTGGGCCGGTTTGGCTCGGCGCTCGCGGAAACCTTAAGCGAGATCGGTCACGAAGTGCTGGCGATCGATATCAACCACAAGCCGGTCCAGGAGATCAGCGATGTCGTCACGCACGCGGTGCAAGGCGATGGGACCGACGCGGAGACGCTGAGCGACGTGGGCGCCGGCGAGTTTGACACCGGGATCGTCGCGGTCGGCGATATCGAGCAAAGCATCCTGATCACGGTGCAACTGAAGCGGCTGGGCGTACCGTACGTGATCGCCAAGGCAAAGGAAGAACTGCACGGAACGATACTGGAGAAGATCGGGGCCGACCGTATTGTCTATCCGGAGCGCGAAGTTGGCGAGCGGCTGGCGCACAGCTTCATCATGCCCAATGTCGTGGACTATATGTCGCTCGGGCCGGACTATGGCATCAGCAAGCTGGAGCCGCCGGCGCAGTTCATCGGCCGGTCGGTGGGTGAACTCGGTCTGGGCGATCGGTATCACGTGGCCCTGATGATGATCCAGCGATCGGCGCAGGTGGTGATCAACCCTGGCCCGGACGAACGAATCCAGGGGCAGGATCTGCTCGTGATCGCCGGACTGGACGATGCGGTCGAGCGGTTCCGCTCGACGTGAGCGCCGCCGCAACCTTGACGCACACGTCAAGGTTGGCTACGCTAGGTGACAAGACTCCGCTCGAGGGTAGATGGTGTCGACACGGCAGGGCGCAGAACTGCAGATCGGAGAGGTCGCCGAGCGGACTGGTGTGACCCAACGCACCCTTCGCTTCTACGAGGAGCGGGGCCTGCTCAAGCCACCGTCCCGGATGGAGGGCGGCTTTCGTCTCTATTCCGAGGAGGACGTGGAGCGCGTCGAGCAGATCAAGGGACTCCAGCGGCTGCTGGGGCTCTCGCTCGCCGAGATCAAAGAGATGGTCGAGGCGGATGAGGCGCTGAAGGCGATCAAGGCAGAATATCGACGTGAGGCGGAGACCGATCAGAAGATCGAGCAGATCCGTCAGGCCCGCGCGATCACGGAAAAGCAGTACGCGATCGTCCATCAGAAGCTGGAACAGCTTCAAACGATGAGCGACCAGCTCGAGAAGCGGCGCCAGCAGTTCGATACCTGGCTCGCAAACCTCGAGATGCAGCGGCGGCCGGCGCCGTCGACGAGTTCCTAGTTCGACGTTCCTGGTTCCATGTTCCCGACGTGAATCAGGAGCCTGGAACTTCGGAACGAGGAACCTGGAACGTTCGATGAGTGTCGCGGATCAACCGTCACCCCTGCGACCGATGACTGCTGGTCCGAGCGCGGTCCGGCTGCCCTGGTGGAACCCGAAGGGGTGGGGGCAGACCTTCGGCGCGCTGGAGAGCCAGGGATTCGCCCGCTATTTCTGGGGCACGTTCGCCTTCTTTTTCGCCATGCAGATGCAGATGCTGCTGCGTGGCTACTTAATCTACGACTTGACCGGCGACGCGCTGGCCCTGGGCTTGATCAGCGTGACGTTCGCCGCGCCGATGCTGGTGCTGGCGCCGGTGGCCGGCGTCGTCGCCGACCGGTTCGATCGGCGGATGATCATCGTCCTCTCCCAGAGCATCGGCCTCGTGTTGACGGGGCTGACGACGGTGTTGATCATCACGGACGCGATCACCTATTGGCAATTGCTCGTGATCTCCTTCTTCTCGGCGAGCACGATGGTGTTCAACATGCCGGCGCGGCAGGCGATGGTGCCGGCGCTGGTGGGGCCGGAGAAGCTGATGAACGCGATCGCGCTCACCAGCGGCTCGATGAACGTCTGCCGGATCGTCGCCCCGGCGATGGCGGGGATGCTGGTCGCGCCGATCGGAGTCGGCGGCGGTTATGTCGTGACGATGGTGTTCACCGTCGTCGCGGTGCTGCTCTTCTTTCGGGTGCCGAGTCCCGGCCGCGCCGAGACGAGGAAGCGATCCTTCTTCGGCGACATGCTGGACGGCGTCACCTTCATGAAGGACAACCGGCTGGTGCTGCTGCTCCTCGTGATCGGTACGGTGCCGATGCTGCTGGCGATGCCCCATCAGAACCTGCTCCCGGTCTTCGCCGCCGATATCTGGGATGTCGGCGCCGTGGGGCTGGGACTGTTGCAGACGCTGGCTGGGGTGGGCGGACTCGCGGGCGCCGCCGTCGCCGCCAACCTAAGCGGCGCGCGCAAGCCGGGCCGGTTGCTGATGGCAAGCATGGTGCTGTTTGGCGTCTTCATCACGCTGTTCGCGCTGTCTCCCGGGTTCGGGCCGGCGTTGCTGGTGATCCTGCTGGCCGAGATCTTCGCGATGGTGGGCATGACGCTGAACAACACGCTGATCCAGACGATCATTCCGGATGCGGTGCGCGGACGGGTGATGAGCCTGATGATGATGACCTTCGGTATCACGCCACTGGGAACGCTGCCCGCCGGCTGGGTGGCGCGTGAGTATGGTGTGCGGATTGCCGTCGCCGGCGGCGGGCTCTTGCTCGTGGCGTTTGCCATCGCGATCTTCCTGCTGAGCCGCACATACCGGCAGCTCGATCGGACCGTGGCGCGGTCGGTGGAGACGGACATCCGGCCGATGAAGCCCGCCGCTGGCGCCTCTGCAATCGGTGACTGATCCCGCAGACGGGAGCCATCTGCCTGTGGCGCCCGCCGTGGCGAACGTCGATCACCCTGTCATCCTGAGCGCCAGCGAAGGATCTCGGACGCAACTACACCTCCGAGATCCTTCGCTGGCGCTCAGGATGACAGGGTACGTCGCTGTTGCTTATCTGCTCATGTCATGTGCTTAGCGCCAGACGGCGCCGAGGGCGCGACGGAAGTTGCCGTTGCAGATGCGTTCGATCCGGTTGTCGCTCCAGCCGCGCTGCTTGAAGGCGCACGGCAACGTCGTTTGGTATTCTGCCGCCACCGAGGGGGCGGTGGATGAGCGGCATCGACTATCACCCGCACGCACGAACCCGGATGCGTCGGCGGGGAATCACGGAAGCGCAGGTCGTACAGGCACTTGCGATGTACGACACGACCTATCCGGCACAACCGCTCCCAGGGCGCAGATTCCGATCGACCGTGTACGTTGCCACGGTAGACGGCCGGAGACTGCGGGTATACGTTGAGCAGGGACGGTTTCCAACCTACGTGCGAACCGTTGCCTGGGAAGATGACGAATGAGCGCATTCACGCCACACGCCGAGTATCATCCGGACATCGACATCCTCTACATCTACCTGCGCGATGCGGCGATCGTCAGGACGCGTGGACTCGGACCGTGGCGGAACGTTGATCTCACCGCCGATGGCAACGTAGTCGGTGTTGAGTTTGTGAACGCGAGCGACGGTGTTGATCTGCGCGGCGTGCCCGAAAGCAGCGACGTCGTTCAAGCGATGGAAGCGATCGGCCTTTCCTTGCCAGTCATCGCGTGAGCTGGACTATCACCGGGCCATCCCTATCAATTCGCTGACTTCGAGATGCGCGAGCATCGGGTTATGAGTCTGGTGTCGGTCATCGCCAGACGGCGCCGAGGACGCGGCGGAAGTTGCCGTTGCAGATGCGCTCGATGCGGTCGTCGCTCCAGCCGCGCTGCTTGAAGGTGCGGAGGATGACGGGCAGGTGGGCCGCGTCCTTGAGGTCGCGGGGGACGCCGGTGCCGTCGTAATCGGAGCCGAAGGAGACGTGGCGGTCGCCGACGAGACCGATGATGTGCTCGAAGTGGGAGACGACGAGGTCGAGGGGCGTGTCGTCGTCGCGGCCCATGTCGGGACGCAGAAAGCTGTTGGCGAAGTTGATGCCGATCGTGCCGTCCTTTTCCGCGACCATCCGGATCTGATCGTCGTCGAGGTTGCGGACGTGCGGTGAGATCGCCTTGACGCTGGAGTGGGTGGCGACGAAGGGGCGTTGTGTCGCGCGGGCGAGGTCCCAGAATCCGGCGGGGTTGAGGTGGGAGACGTCGAGCAGGATGCCGAGCCGATTGCACTCGTCGATCAGCGCGAAGCCGGCATCGGTCAGACCCTTCTCCGGCTGCGGTCCCTCGAACATGACGCCGTAGCCGAAGATTGTCGACCGGCTCCAGGTGACACCGAGCGAGCGCAGGCCGGCCTCATAGAAGACGCGCAGCTCCTTGAGGGAGTAGGAGATCGGGTCTGCCCCCTCGAAGTGGATGATGCCGGCGAAGGCGCCGTCGTCCAGCGCTCGGTCCAGTTCGGCCACAGAGCGGACGGCGCGGACCTGTCCCTCGCTGCGGTCGCAGATGCGAAGGTAGTCGTCCATCTCCTTGATCGAGTAGCCGACCGCATTTTGCTCGGCCTGCTGATCGGTGAGATAGATCGAGACGAACGTACCGCCGAGGCAGCCCTTTTGCGCTCGGGGCCAATCGACATGGCCCTCGTCACTTTCCGTAAGGAAGTCGCGTTTTTGGCGAGGGATGGCGGTGATGAAGTCTTCGTGACCGTCGATGATCGGCGGGAACTCGCGGTTGATCATGGATTACCTCTCCCCCGGCCCCTCCTCTCGCAGGGGAGGGGAGCCTAGTTTAGCCGTGGTATGACAGTAGGGGCCACTCCATCGCCAGACTTCCGCGAGGCTGAAGCTGGCGTCCTCTCCCAGATCAGGACTCCCCTCCCCTGCGAGGGGAGGGGTCGGGGGAGAGGTTAGAACTGATCCGCGCAGTACGGCCTGTATCGAGTCCTCATCGCGGCATCCCAGGATTCTAGGGCGGATTCGTCGTGCGCGTCGAGACGGCCCATGCGGGTGGCTTCGGTGGGGGAGATCTGGCCGAAGAGGAGCATGGAGAGGGTTTGGATGGGCATGGTGAGGTGTGGCTCGGCGGTGGTGCGCTCGACGCGGGTTTCGGGGCCGGAGGTTTCGAGGGTCCAGCGGCCGGCGTTCCAGGGGCACATCTCGTCGCGGATCTCGCAGGTGAGGGTTGCGGGGGCGCTGTAGGGGCGGCTGGTGAGGGTACGGGGGAGGTCGACGATCCGAGCGAGGATGCCGTCGCGGGCGGTGGCGCGGAGCATACGCGGTTCGAGGAGCAGGTGGGGCAGCGGGTCATCGGTTGGGACGGAGCGCCAGACGACGTCACGAACCAGATCGAACCGGGCGATGTGCTCCCAGAAGGCTCGGTAGGCGGATGGGGTCAGCCAGACGAGGTCGCGGATCTGGAGGAGGTGGTCAGGCCCTGGTCCTTCCTGGGCGACGTGGCCGGTGGTGTAGATAACGTAGCCCTGCGGTTCGCCGTCTTCTTCGTAGAGCAGGATCGAGAGGGTGTGTCCGTCGGGAGCAGGAGCGAGCGGCCCGACGGCCCAGGACGCGCGGGAGCGGTGGAGGTAACCGTTGCGCGGGTCGCGGAAGCGGCGGTAGATGTCGTTGAGCAGGCCGGCGTCGTCGCGGGTTAGCTCGCGCAGACCGCCGCGCAGGGTGGCCGGCTGGCTGAAGGCGAGATAGCGAGGCTCGACCTGGTAGCTGACGTGGGTGCTGACGATGCCGTAGCCGTAGCGCTGATAGATGGCGGCGAGCGAGGCATAGAGCGCGGCGATCGGGGCGCCGCCGGACTCATGCAGCCGGTGGAAGTCGGCATCCATGATCGAACGCAGGTGGCCACGGCGTCGATAGACGGGGGCGGTGCTGACGGTCGTGACGCCAGCGATCGGGACCGGCGCACCGTTGAGCCGCATCGTGAAGGGCCAGGCGGCGTAACAGGTTGCCAGCCGCCCGGCCTCGAAGGCGCAGAGGGTCCACTCCGGGCGCATCATCTCGAAGCTGTTCGGGTCCAGCGCGAGCGAGAGGGCGACGATCCGGCTGAACTCCGGCATCTCCTCCGGTTCGGCTGGGCGGATTGTGGCCGAGGACTCAAGGCCGCGGGCTGAGGTTCGCTCCTGGTGCGTCGTCACAGCGTGCGCTCCTCCCATGAAAAAGGACTGGGTGCCCGGAAGTGTACCGGACACTCAGCCCAGCGTCCTGAGTCTTTGACTGCCTGACCGTGAATTCACCACCCGGCACCAAGACACGACGTTCTTCGTTTTGGCTTGGTGCTGGGTGGTGACGTTGCCCTGCTAGCGACGGCGGCGGATGACGGCGAGGGCGCCCGTGCCGGTGAGCAGGAGGGTGATCGTGGCGAGGCCGGCGATCATCCAGCCGGCGGCAACGGTATCGGCGGGGCCGCCGGTGCCGGTCTGCGGCAGCGCGGTCGGCGTCTGCGCGCCGGCGCCGCCCGTTGCCCCCGCGCCGCCGGTGGCGCCGACGACGAAGGACTGGGTGACGTTGGCGCAGATCACGCCAGGGCCGCCCATCGCCATCTGATGGACGTTGACGTAGGCGTTGTTTGCCTGAATCGGCTTGTCATCGGTGAGGGTGATCGTCGTCGAGCTGGTGCCAACACCGGAGCCGTCCACGCTGACGTTGGTCAGGGGATAGGTGACCGGGGCATTGGTGTCACACTGGGCGCCCTCGGCGGTGTGGACGTGGGCGGCGTGGGCGGCGTTCGGTTGCAGCCCGGTGATACGAATATCGACCTTGACCTGGTTGTTGGCCATCGGGGTCATCGTCACCTCGCCACTCGCCCCCTGAATCCGGTTCTCGGTGATCGACATCGGAAGCGTGACCGGTTGCTGGGCCTGGGCAATACCCGCCAGCGCGACCACCGCCACCAGTGCGGCCACTGCCAGAGCACCTACGCGGAATCGCCGTACATGACGCATGGACATCCTCCTCGGTTTACTGTGCCGGGCGGCTGCTGACTTCAGACTCATCCATACGTACGTCGAAGGAAAGCGATCAGATTACCTCCATCGGGGTTATCCACGTCGAGATGCGGAAATTCGGATGCGTGCTCACCGATCCTTGACTCGGCAAGCGGGTACGATGGCAGGTGCCTACCGGACACCGTCACATTCGCGATCGCCGGAAATCCAGGAGAGACGACATGACAAACCGCGATGCCCCGGAACGCGCCAAACGGCGCATCCATCAGACGATGTGCCCGATGAACTGTCATCCGACCTACTGCGGGATGCTGGTCGAGATCGAGGATGATCGGGTCGTCGGCATCCGCGGCGATCCGGAGAACCCCGACAGCCGCGGGTTTCTCTGCATTCGAGGCCGCTCTGCTGGGGAGATCCTCGATAATCCGGGGCGCATCCTCGTTCCACGAGCGCGCGTCTCCTCCAAGGGTAAAGCTTCTTCGGTGGAGGGTGCGGGCTGGCGTGATGTGTCATGGGACGCAGCGCTGCGCCGGATTGCGACGGCGATCGAGGCGGCGGGGGCCGGCGCGACGGCGGTCTGGGCGGGACACGGCGTTTTCTTGAATGGGCTGGGCGGTCAATTCTCGGCGCGGTTCGCGCATATGGCCGGGGCGCAGTGGTGGAATCCAAGCATCGTCTGCTGGGGTCTCGGCGGCTTCGGCTTCAGCCTCACCGGCGTCACAGAAGTGAACACGATGGACGACCTCGCGGAGAACGCCGAGGTGATCGTGCTGTGGGGCGCCAATATCGCCAGCCAGCCGAATACCGCGCCCCGGATCGTGGCGGCCCGGAAACGCGGCGCCCGCGTGATCGCGATCGACATCCGCCGGACGGAAGCGTTTGAGCAGGCGGACGAGACGCTGATCGTTCGTCCCGGCACCGACGCGGCGCTCGCCCTGGCGATGATGCATGTGATCATCGGCGAGGGTCTGGTGGACCGTGACTTCGTCGAGCGCACCGCTACCGGCTTCGACGAACTCGCCGAGCACGTTGGAGCGTATTCACCAGAGTGGGCGGAGGAGGAAACCGGCATCCCGGCTGAGCGGATTCGGAACCTGGCCCACACATTTGCCGCGACGAAGCGGTCGATGATCCTGGCGGGCGGCAGTTCGATGCACAAGTCGGGGAACGGCTGGCACGCGGCGCGGGCGATCGCGTGTCTGCCGGCGCTGACGGGCAGCCTCGGCGCGCCCGGCGCGGGGATGGGTCCGCGTCACGCGGCGCAGAGTCACGGCATGGGCATGGGCCGGATCGTACCGCCGGACACGAAGGCGCCCGAGACGGCGATGATCAGCGAGATGAGCACGATCCTCGACGCGCTCGACGCGGGGGAGATCAAGGTGCTGATCCTGCTGGGCACGAACATGCTGTCCTCGTTTGCCGACAGCGGCCGCGTCGCGCGGGCGATGGAGAAGATGGATCTGGTCGTCTGCCTCGACCTGTTCATGAACGAGACCTCGCGCGGCTATGCCGATGTCGTGTTGCCGGGAACCTCGTGGCTGGAGGAGACGGGGTTCAAGGCGACGAACACCCATCTCTACCTGATGGACCAGGCGCTGCCGCCGGCGGGCGAGACGCGGCCGGCGTGGTGGGTGCTGGACCAGATCGCGACCCGGATCGGCGTCACGGGCTTCTTTCCCTGGGAGTCGATCGACGGGGCGCTGGACGCGATCTTCGACCACGACGCGACCCGACACGCCACCGTCGCGGCGATGCGCGCGGAGGGCTACGCCATCCCGCTCGCTATCTCGCCGGTGGGGCATGCGAGTGGCCGCTTCGCCACAGCGTCGGGCACGGTGGAATTCGTCTCGTCGCGGGCGCGTGAGCTTGGCCTGCCGGCGTTGCCGATCTACGAGCGGCCACGGGAGAACGGTGTCGGGTCGCCGGCAGCCGAGCGGTTCCCGTTGGTCTTTTCCCAGGGACGGACGATCACGCACTTTCACGGTTTCTACGACCATGGTCGCGCGCTGCCCTCGCTCGCCCACGCCGATCCGGAGCCGCGCCTGTGGATCAACCCGGCGGATGCGTCGGCCCGCTCGCTGGCGGACGGTGCGGCGGTCCGCGTCGCCAACGACCGCGGCGAACTCTCCGCCTGCGCCTATATCACCGACCGGGTGCCGCCCGGTGTGGTCTGGATGCACGATGGCTGGGAGGGTATCAATCGACTGACGAGCGGGGCGCGGTCGGTTCCGGACGGGGCGGCCGCGGTCTTTCCGGGTGGACAGGCGGCGTATGAGGCGCGGGTTGAGGTGACGGTTACCTAACCCGCCGGCCCCCTTCCCTCGCAGGGACGGGGGTGTTCTCATCCACCGACGATACCAGTATCTCGTTGGGCAAGACCGACGACTCTTGTTCCACCATGGCCGACCAGGACTCCCCCCTTCCCTGCGAGGGAAGGGGGCCGGGGGGTTAGGTAAGGGGGACTCGACATGGCAACGATCGCTCATCGGTTCGTGGAGACGAATGGGATTCGCATGCACATTGCCGAGGCGGGGGAGGGGCCGCTGGTGGTGTTGTGTCATGGGTTCCCGGAATCGTGGTATTCGTGGCGGCATCAGTTGCGAGCGCTCGCGGATGCCGGATTTCATGCGGTGGCGCCGGACCAGCGTGGGTACGGGCAGACGGACGCGCCGGAGGCGATCGATCAGTACACGCTGTTTCACATGACCGGGGATCTGGTCGGATTGCTGGATGCGCTGGGCGAGGAGCAGGCGGTCGTGGCCGGACATGACTGGGGGGCGCCGGTGGCGTGGCATGCGGCGCTGATCCGGCCGGACCGGTTTCGGGCGGTGATCGGACTGAGCGTGCCGCGCACGCCCCGGGGGCCGGTGCGGCCGACGACGGCGATGCCGGAGACCGACGATGCGATTTTCTATCAGACGTACTTCCAGGCGCCGGGGGTGGCCGAGGCGGAATTAGAGAGCGATGTCCGATCGACAATGCGGCGGGTGCTCTTCGGGATTTCCGGCGAGGCGCCGCCGGACCGATCGTTCAACGGCATGGTACCGCGCAACGGCGGCTTTCTCAGCCGCACGGACGATCCGGCGACGCTGCCATCGTGGCTGACCGAGGAAGATATCGACTTCTATACGGGCGAGTTCAGCCGCACCGGATTTCGGGGTGGATTGAACTGGTATCGGAACATCGACCGCAATTGGGAGCTGACCGCGCCCTATGCCGGCGCATTGGTGACCGTGCCGGCATTGTTCATCGCGGGCGAGCGAGATGGGGTGCTCTCGTTCCGCGGCGCGCGCCAGGTGCTGGATCGGATGACCGACTTCGTGCCGAACCTGCGCGGCCGGGTGCTGTTGCCTAACTGCGGTCACTGGACGCAGCAGGAGCGACCGGAGGAGGTCAACGCGGCGATGGTTGAGTTCCTGCGCAGTCTATAGTTTGGCAGAACGAGACGTGGAGGACGCCATGGTTACATTGAGTAAGCAGGGTGTACTCGAGATTGTTCGAGAGATGCCAGAGGGCGTCGATGCCGACGAATTGCACTATCGACTCTATCTCCTCCAGAGGATTCGAGAAGGGGAAGACGCGTACACAGCAGGCGAGGTCGTTTCGCAAGAGGAAGTAGCGCGGCAGACTGAGTCGTGGCTGAAAGGGTAGTTTGGTCACGGACTGCGCTTCGACCGTTGCGTGGTAGTAGTGACGGTTGTGCACGGCAGTCAGAGACTCCCTCCGATTGCACACGGCGCTTGACCGCCATCGACGCGGCTGAAATACTCGGTCGAGAGTCTGAGACAGACCACAATCGAATAGCCTGCGCCTGATCGAGGGAAGCCGGTGTGAGGCCGGCGCTGTCCCGCAACTGTATCCCGTGACATACGGGGAGCCAGATCGCTCGACGGGCACACGTTCACCGCCTTCGAGGAAAGGCACGGGCACGGTTCCGGCCAGATGCTCCCCTGCTCCTCCGGCAGGGGTTTTGTGATCCCCAGTCGGGGGTGCACCGAAGCTCTCTCCCGATCGCTCGACCGTTCTTTCCTCCGGATTGTCTCCGACGGCATCTGGAGGTTCCCCATGCTTCGCATCACACACCGTGTTTCGGTGGTCCTGGCGATCGTCGTCACCACCATATTTCTTGCGTGTGGCAGCGGCTCGTCATCTCAGTCGGAAACGGCAGCTGAGAACACCGCCGCGGCACCGACGCCGGCCGTGCGTTCGCTCTATCCGCTGACGGTACCGGCGGGAGAGGGACGCTCGGTGACGTTCACGCGGGCGCCGCAACGGATCGTCAGCCTGTCGCCGGGCGCCACCGAGGTGCTCTTTGCGATCGGTGCGGGTGGTCAGGTGATTGGCACGGATCGATTTTCAGACTATCCGGAAGCGGCGAAGACATTGCCCAAGCTGGAGTACACCAATACGAACATCGAGGCATTGGTGGCATTGCGGCCCGACCTGGTGGTCGCCGCGGGACGGCAGCGAAGCCTTGTGCCGGTATTTGAGCAGGCGGGGCTGACGGTGTTACCGATGGAGGAGCCGAACAGCATCGCCGGCGTGATCGATCGCGTTCGGATGATGGGCCAGATCACCGACCATGCCGCCGACGCTGAGGATCTGGCGTCGAATCTCGAAGGGCGGGTCGCGGCCGTGACAGAGAAGGTGGCATCGGTCACCGCCGGGCCGCGCGTCTACCACGAGGTTGATCCAAAGCTCTATGCCGCCGCGCCGAACAGCTTCGTCGGGGACGTGTACACGGTGCTCAAGGCGCAGAACATCGTGCCGGCGGGCGATAACCCGTATCCGCAGATCAGCGCGGAGTCGATCATCAGCGCCGACCCGGAGGTGATCATCGCCGGCAGCCGGCTACCCGAGAGCGCCCCCGCCGAAGTCAAACGACGGCCCGGATGGAATGTAGTCAGCGCGGTGAAGAACGACCGCATCTATGAGGTCGAGGACAATCTGATCAGCCGGCCCGGACCGCGGGTGGTCGATGCGCTGGAGCAACTCGCGCGGCAGATCTACCCGGATCGGTTTCGCTGAACGTCGAGACAGGGCGGTTGCGCGCAACGTGCTGCCATGCGGCTCGATGAGCGCCGACATGGTACGAGGCATTGGGTATGTGCCGATGCCGGCTGTAGGCCGAGCGATTCAGCAGGTGATACTGTTTGAGTGCCAACAGAGATGTGGGTCGTCAAACGATCTATCCGAGACCACTGACCTTCAAGGCTACGGGTTTGTCTGTGGCCGTTCGAGAGGGCTACCGCAATGAAGAAACAAGATGCACTTGAGGTTATGCAGACGTTGCCCGAGGAGTTTGACCCGGAAGAACTTATGTATAGGCTCTATGTGCTCACCAAGATCGAACGAGCCGAAAGGGCCATCGAGGAGCGCGGCATAATCCCGGACGAGGACCTTGACCGTGAGCCAGTTTCCTGAGAGCGGACGAACCATCCTCGAGCAATGTTCGGCGGAGTCCGAATCATGATTGGTCGACGAGGGCTTGGTGGCCGGCGGGGCAGATGCCGGCGGTGCCGAGGTATTCGCCTTCCGTGTAGAGGGGCGCGCCGATATCCCAGCAGCGGCGGCAGTAGGCAGCGCCGCACTCGCGGCAGAAGAAGCCGTGGAACGTGGGCGGCAGCCAGCGGAGCAGTTCAATCTCTTCATCCTCTGCGATTCCCTCGGCAGCCGGTTCGGAAAGATAGCTGGTCTTGCGGACGAGGAAATCGAGCAGCGTGAGGGTCAGGCCGCGGCCGCCGGATTCGTAGTCCACGAGCAGGCCGGCGGCGACGGAGTCGCAGCGAAAGCAGCGCACGTCGCGCCGCCATGAATACGCAATTGTGCGATCCACGGGCACACCCATCTTCGTGGTCACACGGCCCTCGACCGCGGGCGGTGTGACCACCGTCAATCATAGTCCTCTTGCCGAGCCGTTGTGGAACGCGCCGGGAGTCTTCACCACCACGTCGCCTGGGCGGCACGATGATCTGGGTTCCGCGTCAGAAGGCCATCATCCGGCCGCGGGCTTCTTCCGGTACGCGCCGTTGGAGGGCGGCCATGATCGCCACGCTGAAGGCGGCCTTGGCCGCGCCGAGCAGCAGGAAGAGAAACAGGGAGAGCAGAAAGAGCTGCGTCGTCGCGAGGAGACTGACGCTGACGACCGCGACCGAACTGCTGCCGAGCGCGAGGGGAAGCAGCCGGCGGACCTCGCCGCCGATCCAGGCGAGCAGCGACCCGCCGATCAGCGCACCGGTTGCGGGAGCGAGAAAGAGGAGGGTCATGCCGGTCGTACCCTCGCCCTGTCCCTGCGCGTAGCCCGGCGTCAGGAAGGTGAGCAATCGGTCGAACATTCCCGGCGAGCCGACGAGGACGATCAGGGCGATGATGCCGGGAGCAGCGCCGAGCGCGCGCAGCGCCGCCCAGCAGTCAGTCCGGACGGAGCCGGCCACCGAGGCGATGTGCTTGGCCGGTGGCCGGTTGCGGAAGAGGATCAGTCCCGAGGCAATGGCGAGCAGTGCCTGGAGCGGCAGCGCCCAGAGCGCGCCGCCGACGGCAACGATCGCCAGGAAGACCAGCGGTGAGGCAAGCGCCGAGAGCGTCGAGGCGGTGCCCAGCAGGGCGACACCGCCGACCATGCGCTCACCCGGTGCGTAGGCGGGAATCAGCGAGCGATGTGCCGGACGCTCGAACGCCTGACCGATGCAGGTCAGCGCCGCCGACACCATCAACACCGCAACCGACAACTGGCCGGTGAGGGCGGCGCCAAGGATCACGACGGCCGGGAGCGCCCCGGCGAGCCGGGCGACGCGGAGCACGGGTAACGGTCCGACCCGGTCGCAGAGCGCGCCGGCGGGGAGCGCCACCAACACCTTGGGCAGCATCCGCAGCAGAAAGAAGAGGATGACGACCAGGGGCCGGGCGGTGAACTCGATCAGCAGCCACCCCTGCACGACGAACAGCAACCAGCCGGCGACCTCATCCAGCATCGCCGCCAGCCAGAACCGCCGGTAATCGGCATCACGGACCAGCAGCATCCGAGACGAGAAGGCGAACGGTAGCCGCGGAGCGATCGAGCGGATGACCATGGAACCTCAAACGTGCCACTGATAGCGAATTGTTATGTGCGGTAGCGTACCAAGGATAGGGGCGGGGTGGTAGGGGACAGCGCGACGATCTGGGGCCAACATCGATCAATTTCGTGCGGAGCGGCATCAGCGTGCAGGCCGTACACTGGCCGGGACGAAGTCCGACCGCACGCCGGCGAAGTCTGGCGACAGGCCCATGTTCGCGCCGGCAGGTCAGGCGCCGCTGAAGCTGGCGACGATGGAGGGTGGTGATGGTGGGTGTCGCGATCCTGCACCACCTGGAAGGTGACACAGAGGAAACCTGGCCGACGGCGCGGGCCTATGCTGAACTCGTCGAGCAGGTCTGTCTTGCCGACACGCTCGGCTATCAGAGTGTCTGGTTTGCCGAGCATCACTTCAGCGCGTTCCGAGGCCGCGTACCGAATCCGCTGCTGCTGATCGCACGGCTTGCCGGTGAGACACGACGCATCCGCCTGGGTCCCGCCGTCCTGCTGACGCCGTACTACCATCCGTTGCGATTGGCCGAGGATGTCGCGATGACCGATATCCTGCTGGGGGGCCGGTTGGAGGCGGGGCTGAGCAGCAGCGGCGGCGCGGCTGAGCAGAGCGGCTTCGGCGACGACCTCTCGGCGAAGCATGAACGGCTGCGGGGGTTGATCGGATTCCTGCGTGCGGCCTGGAACGGTGAGGCCGTCCGGCCGGACGGTGCGGCCGAGCCGGTGTGCATCTCACCTGTGCCGTTGCAGACCTTTGAGGAGATGGTCTGGGTCGCCGCTTCAAGTCCGGGCGCGGCCGAGGTCGCCGGGTGGTGCGGGGCGCATCTGCTGCTCCCCAGTCTAAAGACGATCGAGCAGTCGGCGGAGCATGTGGCCGTCTATCGGAAGGCGCTCACCGCCGCCGGTCATGATCCGGCGACGCGCCGGATTCAGGTGACGCTCCACGCCTGGATCGACGCCGATCGCGAGCGGGCGCTGGCCGAAGGTATGCCGATCGCACAGACGTATGTCGGCCGATACCTCGACTCCGGCCCGGTTGCTCGAATCGAGGATGAGACACTGGCCGGCACGATGGAACGGGTGAACTTCGTCGTGGGCGACGCCGATGACCTGCGGGCGGCGGTCGCGCGGCGGCGGGATGCGATCGGCATCACCCAAATCGCGCTTCAGCTGCGGTTGGGCGGCATGAGCCACGAGCGCACGCAGCAGGCGATGGTGGATTGCATGCGGGCGCTACAAAGCGAGCGCGTTCCTGAGTGAGCGATGAAGTTGACCGGACGCAAGTCCCAGTACCCGCGCTATATGTCCCCGGGAAGAATCCGAAATGTTGCCGCATGCAGCGGACGGATTGCGCGGAAGTGCCGCTGATCCAATGTGATCACGAGGTCGGTATTGAGACGTTCCGCCAATGCAACTACGGAAGCGTCGGCACCACCGAGTGGGAAGTCACGGTACTGGCGGACGAGTTCGGCGATTCGACGCCAATCGGAGCGACTGGGAGCTTCAACTTCGAACAGCGTCAATCCCTCCAGAAATCCAGCCTCCGCCTCAGCGCCAAGACGAGCAGCAATGAGATACGTCACTTCGGCCACTACGAGGGTGGGGATGATGAGTTGGAGTTCGGGACGACGGAGTATTTCGAGCGATCGTACGTGATCCTGATCGCCCCGATCGACCGTTGCGTACAAAGGGCCGGAGTCAACTATCGCGAGCATGACCCCACTCCTCTCGCAGTATCTCGCGGATTCGACGGCCTGTGTCGTGGTACCCGCTCTCACCTAATCCGGCGAACGGAATGTGTCTTGGCTCGTTTGTAGCGTTAAGATACGCCGCGAGTGCCTCGCGCATGATCGCCGCCGCCGACACATCGCGCCGGCGACGTTCGCGCTCCATCAGTTGATAGAGATCATCCGGTAGAACCACTGTGGTGCGCTTCATACGTTCACCATAGCATCATGAACACAGCGGCGATACGGGATCAGACAACGCCGTCGTGGCGCAGTGAGTCGATCGCTTCGTCGGCGTAGCCGAGGGCACGGAGGATCTCGTCGGTCTGTTCGCCGACGGCGGGGATGGGGAGATCGCGCTCGATCATCCCTTCGATGTTGAACGGGGCACGAAGCAGTTCCAGCGGGCCGGCGGGGGATGCGACCTGGAAGGTGCGACCGCGGGCGCGAACCTGCGGATGGTCGAGGACTTCCCGCGCCTCATTGGCACGAGCGAAGGCGAGTGACGCGGCGTCCAGCCGCGCTTCCGCTTCATCGACGCTGACCTCGGCGAGCGCTTCCTCGATCAGCGGTTCGAGGATGTCACGGTTGGCGACACGCAGTTCGTTTCGGGCGAAGCGCGGGTCATCGGTCCATTCCGGATGGCGCAGCACCTCGCTGCACAGCCGCGCCCACTCGCGTTCGTTCTGAATCGCGAACATCACCCGGCGGCCGTGGGCAACGCGATAGGGACCATACGGCACGATCGAGGCGTGCCGGTCGCCCGCGCGGCGCGGCGGCCGATCGGAGATCGCCTGGAAGGCGAGCGGCTGCATCCACTCCATGATCGAGTCGAACAGGCTGACACGGATCGTGGCGCCTTCGCCCGTGTCGCGGTGCCGGTAGAGCGCCGCCAGGATCGCGGAGAGCGCGTACATCCCCGCTGAGATATCGACCACGGAGATGCCGCTCTTGACCGGTTGCTCGGCGGTGCCGGTGACCGAGAGCACACCGGCTTCGCCCTGGAGCAGCAGGTCATACGCCTTGCGGTCGCGGTAGGGACCATCGTCGCCGTAGCCGGTGACGGAACACGCGATCAGCGCGGGGTACATCTCGCGAAGCTGATCGATGCCCAAGCCCAGCCGGTCCAGCGCGCCGGGGGCGAAGTTCTGCACGACGACATCGGCATCGGCAACCAGCCGGTGCACCACCTCCCGGCCGCGCGGGTGCTTGAGGTCCAGCGTCAGGCTCCGCTTCCCCCGGCTGAGCCAGACGAACCAGGAACTGAGGCCGTTGACGGCGCTGTCGTAGCCGCGGGCGAAGTCACCCTCACCGGGTCGCTCGATCTTGATCACGTCCGCGCCGAGGTCGGCCAGGTGGCGGGTGCAGAGGGGCGCGGCGACGGCCTGTTCCAGGGCGACGACACGTATGCCGGCGAGCGGCAATCGATCAGTCATGGGGCATCCTCGCGATCGTGCGCCAGCTGCAGCGTATTGAGCAGAAGGGTCAGCGCGGTGTCGGCGTCCGGCTGCCAGGGATTGACGCCTTCGGGGGGAATCGTCACCGTGACCAGCGCGGCCAGTCCATCGGTGGCATCCCTGGCCGTGACATAGAAGCGTCGCTCGATCGCGCTTCCGGTGACGCAATCGACCTGAAAGACAGCGTTCGCCTCGGTTTCAAAGTATGTTGCCGTGACGGGACAGGTCGAGAGGTCAGAGGTGCCGGCCACCATGCGCGTGTACGCCCACTGATCGACGGTCCCGGCGCCGGGCAGCGTCGGTTGAAGGTGAATGTCATAGACAAACGTGCCGGCATCGGGAATGAATCGCTGAATGCGCGCCGAGAACGGGTCGAGCGGCGGCTCGAACACCCGCCCGTCAGCAGGGTAGTCAAAGGTGAAACCACGACCCTGATAGGTTTGGCGGCCGGTGCGGGCATCAATTGTGGCCTCGGCAAACGTGGCGGACTCGCCTATATACGGGCGCTGAAAGTCGCAGAGGATCGGCGGCGTCTCGTCATCGTCGCACAGACCGGCGGTGCCAAACGTGACGCCGGTCCAACCGGCATCGATGGTCGCGGCGCTGTCTGCCGGTTGATTGCGCCGAAGGATGACGGTGGCAGGGTCGGTCAGATCTGGCGGTGGGAAGAGGCGGACCGCCGCCCAGTTGCGGACGACGCGAACGATATGGGCATCGACCACTGGGACATCCGACTGCTCGGCGACATACGCCTTGGCCGCCGCGATCAAGGCGGCGCCGGTGTTGTTTTCGAAGTACGGCGCCGGCCGGCCCATGGTCGCCGGGGGACCATCGGCGGGGGCGAGGGTAACGGGAATCAGCGCCGCGAGCTGGGGTTCCGGCAGCGAGGCGTTCGATGGCGGAATCGTATACACCCAGAGGCAGGCGAGTGTGTCCTCGCCGACCACGTAGGGCAGCGATGCCGCGAATGATGACCTGCCGTCGCCCGGTTCCGGATCGATGACCGACTCCGTCAGGGTGCCGCCGGCGGCGTCGCGCAGGGTGATCGCGATGCCTGTACCCAACCCGAAGCCGAAAGCCGAGCCGGCGACGATTGCCGGATTGGTCAATCGCGCCTCCGGGTGGGGGATGCTGATCTGGACATGCATCGCCGAAGGGAGCGGCATCGTATCGGATGCGCCGCATTGAGATCCCGATGACCGGGAGCGAGCCACGTTCAACGACGGCGCCGCGCCGGCAATGACGGCGATCAACACGAATGCCGGCGCGATGGCGAGCACACGGCGAGTGAGATCACGCACGATCAGATGCTCCGGAGGAAGGGGTCCGCACACCAGTATGGCATGCAGTTCCCCTTCAGCATGTCAGAGGGTACCGTTGAACCCAACCACCATAGAGGAGCGGAGCCGTGCATGTAATCCGCGGCGATAGTGCCAATCCCCAGCGGGCGAACCGGCCGATCTTCACCGGTGAGGTGCATTCACATACGTACGTCGATGATACGGTCGGCGAGCATTTGCGCATGACACTGGTGAAGTTCAGTCCCGGCGGGCGGACGACGTGGCACAGGCACGCATTTGAACAGGGGTTGATCATCGTCGAAGGCCACGGCATCGTCGCCACCGACGAGCAGGAGTACGAAGTCGGCCCCGGCGATATCGTCATCATCCCGGCCGGCGAGCGCCATTGGCATGGGGGCTCCGCGAGCACGGCGATGGCCCACATCTCGATCACGACGCCCGGTGAAACGACGGTCCTCGAGCCGGTCGAACGCGCTGGTTCGTGAGTTAATCCTAACCGAAGCCACGGATTCATATTGATGACAGAGACGTATTTGCTGTCCTGCTATTGATGTCTTCGATATCAGATGGTTAACCTCTTCTGAGGCGCGCTCGTTGTTATAAGTGGCGGGGTTGGAAAGCGACGGGCGGCAAGTGCGCCGGCTCTCCAGCATCGCGTTCTCTCTGTACCTGGCGGCGGCCGGGACAAGCCTGATCGGCTTCTCCACGATAATCGCCGCGTATGGTATGCGTCAGGCCGTGCGTGCTGAGCCTCTCCCACTCCACCCCTGGGGCACAGTCGCCGGCCTGATTGCTTTTCCCGTCGGGGCGCTGTGCGTGCATGCTGCACAGCGCCGGCTGGCCGATCTGGACGACGACCTCTATCGGGCGTGGCGATTACGCGAGCTGTCGTGATTGGATTACGTCCCCGTAGTCTCTGCCGACCGTGCCCACGCGATCCGATCGTCAATCCGTCGAACCAGGCCGAGTGTCACCGGTCGAAACCCGGATCGTTGCCAGAAGCGGGCGCCGGCAAGGTTGGCGGTGTGCCAGTTGATCGTGCACCGGCCGTAGCCTGCACCACGCGCCCAGGCGAACGCCTCCGCGAGCAGTGCCGTCGCGACGCCGCTACCCCGTACATCCGGTTCCGTGTAGCCCTGCTGGAGATGAACCGCATGCTCAGGTGTGGTCATACGCGGACGCGGCGGCACGAGATTGATGACGCCGACCGGCCGGACGCCGCGCTGGGCCAGCCAGACCGGCGATGTCTCCGGATCGGCAAGCAGGTGCTCCACGTCGATGCGGAGGTTCGGCTCGATTTCCTCGAAGTAGGTGTTGAAGATGGGCGAACGCACGTGGTAGCGCAGGTTGGATCGAAACAAATGCGCGATCACCTCGACATCCTCCGCGCCCGCTCGGACGATCGCCGTGTCGCCGGCGTCGGTCTGCTGCGCTGGGGGAGCAAGGTCATGAACGCCGCTGACCATTTCACGGCCAAAACCGAGCGAAAGCCAGGCGTCGTGGGCGGCATCGTCACAGATGCGGACGGTCACATAGTGCGTGAAGCAACCGGCACGGAGCCATGCCGGGGCCACAGCGGTGTACAACTGACGATAGATGTGCGCAGTGTCATCCGGCTCGGCCGCGTATCCCGCATCGCCGATCTGGGCGGCGCGTGGCGCGAAGAACAGCGCCATGACGCTGGTCGGTTCGGGCAGGACGACCGATCCAAGCAGGTAGCCAACCATTCGCCCGTCGCGCAGCGCGGCGGCGCCCTCGGTCATCGGCAACGACCATGACTGATCGAGGAACTCCCGCGCCCGCTCTGATTCGGTGAGGCGTGCGGGCAAGTCCGGTTCGCGCGTGCGATCGGCACGCTGCCGTGACGCGAGCAGCACGGCCGCCGCTTCGAGATGGTGATCAGCAAACGGCACGACGGTGAGAGACATGCCGGTGGCCTCAGGGGGCAGCCGCGATCGGTAGGCGAACGGTCACCCGCGTTCCGCGGCTCTCTTCGCTTTCCACGGTCACGGTCCCGCCGTGCTGTTCGACGATCTGCTTGACACCGGCAAGGCCGACACCGGCACCGGCGATCCGGCCGGAGACATTTGAGCCACGATGGAAACGGTCAAAGATCCGCGGTAGGTCGGCGGCCGGAATGCCGACCCCATCATCCTCGACGATCACGACGGCGCTGGCATCCTCGCGGCGAACGCTGACCGTGACATTCCCTCCCTCGGGGCTATAGCGCACCGCGTTGGCGAGGAGATTGTCAAACACCCGCTCGAGCCGAATCGCATCCCACTCACCATGGACATCCTCCCGATCGACGACCACCCGAATCACATGCTGATCGCTTCCCCGTTGGTGCTCGGCGACGCCTTGACGTACCAACGCCACCAGGTCGACCAGTTGTGGCGTCAGTTCCAACCGGCGGCCGCTTTCCAGACGGCCGAGATCAACCAGTTCATCGACCAGCGCATTCATCCGATCGGTTACGGAGAGAATCGTGGAGAGGCTCTCGACGAGCGCGTCCGCCGGTGGGAGCGTGCCGCGGTTCACCTGACGAATCAGGAGTTGAATCCACCCTTTGATCGAGGTGAGTGGCGTTCGCAGGTCATGGGAGACGCTGCTGAGGAACTCATCGCGTATGCGTACGGCGGACTGTGCCTCGTGATAGAGCCGCGCGTTGTCCACCGCGAACGCGGCGTGATGGGCAAGTTCTTCGGCGAGGGCGAGGTCAGCCTCGGCGTAGTTGCGCGACCGCGTGCCGATGAAGGTGAGGATTCCCAGCGTCCGGCCACGGGCACGAAGCGGTACGATCATGTGCGAGCGAATGCTGGAGCGCCGCAGCAATTCGAGGTGACGCTCGTTACGCGCCGCCGCGACGAGGTGCGTGTCCGTCACCTCCGCGAGCAGTTCCGATCGGCCGCTGCGGAGGACGTGCGCCGGTCCGAAAGCGGCGTTCAGGTCCAGCGGCGCATCGCCGACCTCCCAGATCCAGTCAGTGGTGATGTCCTCGGCGGTCGCAACGGCAAGACGGCGAAGCCTGCCGGTCTCGTCGAGCATATCCACGACACAACAGTCCGCCAGATATGAGACCGACAACGTTGCGACACGTTGCAGCGTCGCCGGGTAATCGAGTGACTCGGCGAGGAGTGCGCCGGCAGCAGCGATAAAGCGGCGGTCATCCTCGGCGCGCTTGCGCTCGGTCAGGTCGGTCATCAGGGAGAAGAATCCCAGGATCGTCCCGTCCAGATCCTGGTGGGGCACGTACACGGCGGCGATCACGCGCCGGCGGTCTCGCTCAAGCGACATCTCAGCGTCGAAGGAGACGCGCTCGCCACGCAGGGCCTGCTCGATATGCGGGCGGATCGTCTCGTAGGTCTCGGCGCCGACGACCTCTCCGATTTGCCGGCCGAGCATCTGGCGGAGCGGCCGGCCGAACAATTCGCGGTGGGCGGAATTGAGAAAGCGGTATCGTTGATCGGCGTCGACGTAGGCGATGAGCACGGGTAGGGCATCGGTGATCAGCCGGATCTGTTCGGCACGGGCACGTTCTGCCGCTTCGCCGGTCCGACGCTCCTCGAGATCGCGCAGGATCGCCATCGAGACGGGGCCACCGGGCAGATCGACACGGACGGCGACGGATTCGACCAGCACCGGCGAACCGTGCTTGTGTCGCAGTTCAACCGGCGTGCGCAGCCTTCCACTTTCCAAGAGACGAGCGTAGGCGGTTTCGGTCTGCGCGCTGTCCAGCATCACCAGATCGGCGAGGTGCATGCCCGACAGCTCGTCCGCGGTGTACCCGAGCAGGGACGCCGCCCCATCGTTGGCGGCAAGACACCGCGCATCAGCATCGAGGATCAGGATCGGATCACCGGCGGCGAGGAAGAGCGCGCGGTATGCTGCCTCCGCCAACCCACGGCCATCGATCGGCTCGAACCTGCTGCGTTCAGGTGTTGCGGTCATACGCCGGTTTGTATCCATTCCATTCGAGTACGGCGAACCTACGCGATCCCGGGTCACGCGTCAATGGAATGGCGATCGACGGCTGCCGGGTCGAGGCCGGCCAGGCGTTCGGGATCATAGAGCACGTCGATGGCGACGATCTTCCCGTGCGCAACGGTGAACCCCATCACCGAGAACACCCGCCCGCCGACGACGACCACGGCGCCGGCGGTGCCGTTGATCAGCGCCGGTCGGACGAACGGCGCGAGCCGCGTGGCCGTGACCGCCTGCGCGGCCACCGCCTCCGCGCCGTGGACGACGACAGTCGGGCGGGCGCGGGCCGTGCCGCCATCCGCCCGGAGCACAACCGCCGGGTCGAGCACGGCGACGAGCGCGTCGAAGTCGCCGTCGCGGGCGGCGGCGAAATAGGCGTCGACCGCTTCTCGCTGACGCGCCAGATCCGGGTCGGGCGCCGGGGCCGCGCCCTGGACCCGGCGGCGGGCGCGGCTCGCGAGCTGTCTCGTCGCCGCCGGGGACCGTTCGACCAGTGGGGCGATCTCCTGGAATGGCACGGCGAACATATCGTGCAGAACGAAGGCGAGCCGCTCGGCCGGCGTGAGCGTGTCGAGCACCACCAGCAGCGCCAGGCCGACGGCATCGGCCAGCAACGCTTCCTGTTCGGGGTCGATCCCGTTCGCGTGGCTGATGAGCGGGTCGGGTATGTATACGTCGAGCGGCTGCTCGCGCCGTGCCGCCCGCGCGCGCAGCATGTTCAGACACACCCGCGCCACGACCGTGGTCAGCCATCCGGCCAGGTTCTCGACGTCGCTGGTGTCGGCGCGATTGAGGCGCAGCCAGGCTTCCTGGACGGCGTCATCCGCCTCGCTGAGTGAACCGAGCATCCGATAGGCCATCGCTCGCAGTCGAGGCCGCTGCTCCTCAAAACGCTCTGTCGGCCAAACTCGCTCGTCCATCGGTCACATTCCTTCGTCGCGGGGTGTCATAGTAGTAGACCCCCCAACAACAGTCGATGCGACCGGGAGATCGACTCCCGGTCGCGCGCAAAGGAGATGACCATGACTTTACCGATTCTGGTGACGGGCGGCACGGGCACACTCGGGCGCCACGTCGTGCCGCGCCTGCGGGATGCCGGCAGCCAGGTGCGGGTCCTCAGCCGGCGCAGCCACGAACCCGCGGACGGCATCGAGTACACGACCGGCGATCTGGCCACCGGCGCGGAACTCGAACGCGCGGTGGCTGGGGTCGAAACCATTGTGCACCTCGCCGGCAGCGCCAAGGGCGATGACGACAAGGCCCGCAACCTGGTGCAGGCGGCGTCGCGGACAGGTGTCCGGCATCTGGTGTACATCTCGGTCGTCGGCGCCGACCGAATCCCCGTGGTCAGCGGCATCGATCGCACCATGTTCGGGTACTTCGCGGCCAAGCGGGCGGCCGAGCAGATAGTCGCCGGCTCCGACGTGCCGTGGACGACGCTGCGCGCCACCCAGTTTTACGATCTGACGCTGGCGACGATCCAACAGATGACGAAGCTGCCGGTAATTCCAGCTCCTTCGAAGTTCCGGTTCCAACCGATCGACACTGACGAGGTGGCGGCCCGGCTCGTCGATCTGTCCCTCGGCAGGCCGTCCGGCCTCGTGCCCGACATGGGCGGGCCGCGCGTCTACGGGATGGACGAATTGGTCCGCAGCTATTTGCGCGCCGGTCACCGGCGCCGGCCGATCATGCCGGTCTGGCTGCCCGGCAAGGCCGCCGGTGCAATCCGGGCCGGCGCCAACCTCGCGCCCGATCGAGCCGTCGGTCATCGAACCTGGGAGGACTTCCTCGCCGAGCAGCTGTGCTAGCGCAGCCGTTCCTCGCCGACCGGCTGCGTCTCGTCACCCAGATCGAGGCCGACGATCTGCATCAACCGCAGCGCGTTGGTCGACGTGGCGATGCCGGGCCGGAGCTTGTAGTCGAAGGTCATCATTGGACCATCGTCGCCGGCGACGATCGACTCGGTGAAGTGGACCATGCGGGCATGTGCGGCAAGCGACGGCGCCTCGGCGAGGGTCAGGTCGTGGGTGGAGACGGCGCCGAGTGCGCCGCTCTCCACGAGGTAGGTGACGATTCGGCGGGCAGCGATCTGACGTTCGGCGGTGTTGGTTCCTTGGAGAATCTCGTCCAGCAGGTAGAAGAAGCGACGGCCCTCGACGTCACCAGTGGTGTGTCCCGTTCCATCGCGCCCGTCCAGGGGCCGCAGCACGGCGGTTGCACGCGCCGCATCGACCACCTGCTTGAGCCGCTGTAGCTCAGCCATGAAATAGGAGACACCGCGTTCGAGCGAGTCTTGGACGCGCATGCTGGTCCACAACGTCACCGGCGGCGTGCGGAAGGAGGCGGCGCAGACCGGAGCGCCGGCCCCCGCCAGCACGAGGTTGACGCCGATCGCTCGCAGGAGCGTGCTCTTGCCCGACATGTTCGACCCGGTGACGAGCAGGAAGGAGCCGGCCGGGCCAACCTCGACATCGTTATCGACGCGTTCCGCGGGCGACAGCAAGGGGTGGCCCATCCCGCGCGTCCGCAGCAGCCGCGCGGTTGGGTCCACATCGGGGAACACCCAATCCGGATTGTCGAACATGAGCGCGGCGAGCGCCGACATCGCTTCAATCTCGGCCAGCGCCGAGAGCCAGCCGCGCACACGTCCACCGGCGACGTGCTGCCAGTTCTCCAACGCGCCCAACGCATGCAGGTCCCACAGCGTCAGGATCTGGATCGGCCAGTACAGCGCGGCGGAGCGAGGGATGGCGAGCGCGGACAACCGGTCGAGGCGACGCATCTGCGAGGGTGCGGAGCGGCCCTCCGTCATCAGCGCCTCCTGCAACCGCTTGAGCGCGGGCGAGCGAAAGCGGGCGTCGGCGACGATCTCGAGCAGCGCCGCGTAGTGCTCGAACGTGGCGGACTGCGCCCAGACCCGTTCCAGCGTTCGATAGGAGCGGCCGCCCAGGCGCCAGTAGAGGATGATGTTAACGGCGACGAGGGGCAGCCAGAGCGGCAGGCCGACCAGGCCGAACAACTGCGCGGCGGCCAGCAGCCCGAGCGCCACCGGGCTGATCCGCGCGACCCACATCAACGCGCGAAAGTTCGTGATCCAGGGGTCGCTCTCGGCCCAGGCGAGGAACGGCTCAACATCCGGGCGCACGGCCCGCACCCGCCGTCCCTCCACGGCCAGGTCGTCGCGAAGGTCCAGCTGATCGGACAACTCCGCGACCGCCGACTGACGCTCGCGGACCGTGTCGGCGGGCGCGGCGCTGAGCAACCAGCGCCGGAGGGTGCGCTCGCCCAACGGTGTCGGCTGGGCGAGGAGCAGATGCATCAACGAGGCGCGGCCGGTGACATCGAGGTCAACGGCGTAGGGATGTGCGGGATCAACCGGCTCAGCGTGATAGAGGGGCAGCTGGTCCCAATCGCGGGCGTAGCGTTTGATCGCCTCGTCGTCGACCGCCCAGAGGTCGGCCAGGCGTTGCCGCCGGCGGCCGAGCACGCCGTGATAGGAAGCGAGGGCAACATAGCCACCGAGCAGGGCAAAGCCGAGCGCGGCAAAGAGCCAGCCGTCACCGAACAGCCCCCAGAGGAGGCAGCCGATCGCGGCAAGAAAGACGAGCAGCCGGACGTTGGAAACCCGCTCCCACCGTACCGTAACGGCATCACGCTCGCGGGCGAACCGGGCGCTGCGCTCGCGATACACCGCATCTGGGGATTCCATGCACTGCCCTTCAGGTGAGAGTGTCGAGGGAGCTTGTTCATCGGGCCGGTTTGCCGAGCCGCGGACAACACCGGCCATGCTTCATAGTGTACCGTGGCGCGGGCATCGGCTGTCGTACGGACGCTACGCTCAGGAGCCGAGGGCGTAGACGGGACCGGAATGATGGTGCGCCAGCCGCCACTTCCCGTCTTCGCGGACAAAGACATTGGTCGCGGCCAGCGGATTGCCGGAGACCAGCTCGCGGCAGATGACGATCGCCGTGTCGCCGAGCAGCGCGACCTGGGCGCCACCGGCGACGATGCGCGGCTGTTCCGGATTGGAGAGGATCGCGTCCCAACTTTCGATCACCGCGTCCCGTCCGCTGAGCACGTTCCAGCCGGGATGAATGCAGGTGATTGCCGCCTGTCGCGACCAGAGCTCATCCACGGTTGCCATATCCCTGGTGGCAAACGCGGTGTAGAAGGCTTCGTTCGCCTGGAGCACGGCGCGTTCGTCATCGTTCATCGGTGCGACTCTTCCAGCTCGGCGATGATCGCATCGGCGAACTCGCGCGTGCCGACGAGACGGCCGTAGGGCCGGCGAGGAAGGTCGGCGGTGGAGACGCGGCCCTCGCGCAAGACTTCGGTCACAGCCCGTTCCAGATGATCGGCGGCCTCGATCTCGTCGAGATAGCGCAGCATGAGCACGCCGGTGAGGATCGCGGCGGTGGGGTTGGCCCGATCCTGGCCGGCGATGTCGGGTGCGCTGCCGTGGACCGGCTCGAACATCGCCCCGTTCTCTCCGATGTTGGAGCCAGCGGCCAGACCCATGCCACCGATCAGGCCGGCGGTGAGGTCGGAGATGATATCGCCGTAGAGATTGGGCAATACGAGCACATCGAAGGTCTCGGGCCGGAGCACCAATTGGGCGGCAGCGTTGTCCACGATCAGGTCGTTGAACTGAATATCGGGGTAGCGCGCGGCGACTTCGCGGGCGACGGAGAGGAAGAGGCCGTCCGACGCCTTCATGATGTTGGCCTTGTGGACGGCGGTCACCTTGCGCCGGTTGTTCTGGCGGGCGTATTCGAAGGCGAAGCGGACGACGCGCTCGGTGCCGAAGCGGGAGATCAGCTTGATCGAAACGCCGACATCCTCGCGCAAGTCCATGCCGAGCTCGTGCTCGACAAAGCGGACCAGCTTCTCGGTGTTCTCGGCCTGGTAGTCGAACTCGACGCCGGCGTAGACATCTTCGGTGTTCTCGCGGATGACGACGAGGTCGACATGACCGAAGCGGGAGGGGGTACCAGGGTAGGACTTGACCGGGCGGACGGCGGCGTAGAGGTCAAGTTCCTTGCGCAGCGCCACGTTGATCGAGCGGAAGCCGGTGCCGACGGGCGTGGTCACGGGGCCTTTGTAGCAGAGGCGCGTGCGCCGGATGGACTCGATCACGCGGTCGGGCAGGGGCGTCCCTTCCGCCTCCATGACCGCCGCACCGGCTGGTTGGAGGTCCCAGCGGATGCGGACGCCGGTCGCGTCGATCGCGCGACGGGCGGCCTCGCTCACTTCCGGGCCGATGCCGTCGCCGGGGATGAGCGTCGCCTCATACGTGGTCATCGCAACTCCTCGCCGCGATCATCGCGGAGGGTCATTTGAGGGTGAAGAGCTTCAGCGATCCGGTCATCCTGAGCGCCAGCAAAAGATCCGGAGGTGAGACTGCGTCCGAGATCCTTCGCTGGCGCTCAGGATGACCGGGTTTACCGCGCTCACGACTCCAACCATGCTCTCAGACCAGCGAGCCGTTGTCGCTCTCTTCGCCCGCGCGCAACCGGCGCCAGAGGGGGCCGATCGGGCTGAGCAGGTCGCGGCGTGCGGCAACATCCTCGGCAATCAATTTGACGACGTGGGGACTGCCGGCGATGATCGATCCCTTCCACGTGCGGAGCCCGTCCTCCGGCGCACCCGGCGGTATGAAGATCCGCATGCGCCGCCACTTCTTCGTCCTCTCGTCGCGGCAGACGACATCGCCGCCCGCCTCGCGCACGATCAGCACGCCGGCGGCCACGTCCCAGATCTTCGGTCCCCAGAAGACACCGTACTGCAAGACGCCGGCGCCGATCAGACCCAACTCCAGGGCAATGCTGCCGAGCGTGCGCGTCTCGCCGAGCGCCGGTCCCTTGCGCGTGCGGAACCGCATGTCCTGCCAGTAATGGCCGGGGAGTCCGGAGAGGCGTGCCTTGGTCGGCACCGGCTCGTCGGCGACCTGGATCGGCGTGCCGTCCGTGCCGGCGCCGCCGCCGGCACGGGCGTGGAAGACCGTGGCCGTGGCGCCCGGACCGGACGGCGTGAAGATCGCGGCGGCGACGGGACGGTTGCGCCAGAGCACGCCGACAGAGACGCACCACAGGGGCAGGCCGTTGATGAAGTTGGTGGTGCCATCGAGCGGATCGAGCACCCAGACGAAGGGAGCGCTCTGGGCGTGCTCAGCACCCTCTTCGCCGAGCACGCCGTGGCTGGGGAAGCGGGCATGGATCGCGGCGTGCAGGTATCGCTCGGCTTCGCGGTCCGCCTCGGTGACGGGATCCTGGCGATACCTGGACTTGTATTCGACTTCGAGTTTGGTGCGGAAGCGGCCGAGGAGGAGGTGTCCGGCCTCACGCGCCCAACCGACGGCCGCGTCCTCGAGCTCGGCAAAGAGCGCCGGGTCCGGCGCGTCGACTTTCATAGGAATAGGGTACGTCGAAACGAGACCTAAGGTCAGCGGGCGAACGTGGGTCTGTTTGAGCGGGGCGTGCTAGACTTTCGACGGCTGACGCTTCAGCAATCCATCCGTAGGAGCGATCGATGACCAACCGGATCGTCGCGCCGCCGTTCATCCATCAGACCACCGGATACAGTCACGCCGTCCAGGCAGGAAACACGCTCTACATCGCCGGCCAAGTGGCGATTGACCCGGAGGGCAATCTCGTCGGGGAGGGCGACATCGAGGCGCAGGTCGAGCAGGTATGGCGCAACCTGAGGTCGATCCTCGGCTACGCCGGCGGCTCGCTGGACAATATCGTCAAGATCACGGTGTTCACCACGGACATTGCCTACCGGCCGGCGATCGCGGCGGGGCGTGACGCGGTGTTCACACAGGGGCGCTATCCGGCGAGCACGTTCCTCGTCGTCCAATCACTCGCGCGGCCGGAACTCCTGGTCGAGATCGAGGCGATCGCGGTGCTGGGTTAGCCGTTAGCCGTTAGCCAACGTCCGTGCTCTTTATTCACCGACGGCTAACAGCTAATGACTAATAGCTAATGGCTAATAGCTAACGGCTAACGGCTAATCACTGATGAACGGCTTGAAGACCATAAAGTAGAGGATCGCCACGGCGACGACGACGTTGGCCCAGGCGAGGATGGCCAGCGGCCCCTTGGTGAGTGCATCGCGGACGGCGACAGTGTTACTGCTGTCGCCGCCGGTCGATACCGCCCGGCGCGTGATCCGGCTGGCGAAGCCGGCGATGCCAAGGGCGACGATCCAGAGCAGGATCGAGGCATGGATCCAGCCCAGCTTGCCGGCGTCGAAGATACCCTCCTGGTCATAGCGCAGCATCAACACCATGCCGAAGATGCCGGCGAGCGCGCCACCGGGGATCACGAGCGCGCGGTTGATCAGCGCGGCGCCGCCCACCGTCGAACGGGCGCCGGCGGCATCGGCGGCGCCACGCGCCCGTTGGAACAAGAGCACAAAGCCGGCGATGCCGCCGACCATCACCATGGCGCTGAGAATATGCAGGAACAAGATGGCCTTGAGCTCGTTGGTCATATCCATGCTCCAATACATCGGATAGCAGGTCGCCACGGTCGGGGGCGACCCGCCCGCCGCTCGGAGCGAATTGCTCCACATGAGAATGGAATCACACATGCCGCTCTCGTCCCAGGTCCGCGAGCGTGTCGGTTTCGGTGCGCCGGACCTGCCGCATAACCGGCTGATTCTGGGCGACGCGACGGCGGTTGCGGCACTGCTCGCGACGGCATCGGTCGATCTTATCTACGCCGATCCGCCGTTCTTCACGGGCCGGCGACAGCGTCACCAGGGAAACGGCACGTCGTATGAGGACGTGTGGCGGGATGGACTGGACGGCTATCTCGGCTGGCTTCGGCCGTTGCTGGCGGAGTTTCATCGGTTGCTCGTTCCGACGGGCACGCTGTACATGCACCTGGACTGGCATGCCGTCCATTACGTCAAGGTCGAGCTCGACCGGGTGTTCGGCGGCGATCACTTCGTCAATGAAGTGATCTGGCACTACGGCCTCGGCGCGGCGCGGTCCCGCTCGCACTTTCTGCGGAAGCATGACACGCTCCTGGTCTATCGTCGGGGGGCACATCCCACGTTCAACATGCTGCGCGGCGCAGTGACGCCGGCGATGGCGGCGAAGTACCGGCACCGGGACGAGCGGGGACACTACATGCACAGCCGTGGCCGCCGATATTACCTCAAGGGTGGCAAGCCGCTGGATTCGGTCTGGGATATTCCGACGCTGGCAGCAACCTCGCGCGAGCGGCTCGGCTACCCAACGCAGAAGCCGGAGGCGTTACTCGAACGGATCGTCGCCGCGTCCAGCGATCCAGGCGACCTCGTGCTCGACCTCTTCTGCGGCAGTGGCACGGCTCCGGCAGTCGCCCAGCGGTTCGGGCGTCGCTGGATTGCCGCCGACTGTTCGACCACGGCGGTCGAGGTGACCACGTCCCGGTTGCGCCGGCTTGGGAGCATAAGCCTCGCGCCGATCCCTGACTTCACGGTCGAAGAAGTCACACCAGTACCGACACCGGAACAAGATCGCGCCACCGACGCGTGAACCGTTTGCCGACGGCCCCTGGGAGCGCGGGCATCCTTGCCCGCAATCTCGTGGAGCACCCAGGCGGGCAAGGATGCCCGCGCTCCCGGGGGGGAGCAATTACCGGTCCGCCGGCTCGGTTCCGGTGACGCCTGCCTCGAGCAATGCCTCGTATTGAGGCTCGCCCATGCCGAGCAGGTCACACAGCACCAGTTCGTTGTGCTCGCCCAGGCAGGGAGCCGGCCGGGGATCAATTTCCGGCGGCGGAATCAGCGAGAAGGGCAGGCCAGGGTAGGGATGCGCGCCCACATGCGCCCGGTCCACCACGGTAAAGAAGGCCCGTGCAGCCAGTCCGGCATCGGCCAGCAGATCCGCGCTCGTTTGAACGGGCGCGACTGGCACGCCGGCCGCGCGCAGGAGGCCGACGGCTTCGTCGCGTTCGTGCTGCATGGTCCAGCCGGCGATGATCGGATCGATCTGGTTTTCATTCCGCTTTCGGCTGACGACATCGGCGAAGCGTGGGTCGTCGACGAGATCGGGGCGGTTGAGGATGGTGCAGAGCAATGACCATTCGGCGTCGGATTGGATGGCGATGGCGATCCAGGAGTCGGCCCTCACCCCCGGCCCCTCTCCCGCCGCGCGGGAGAGGGGAGATACTGTCGAACCTGTGCCGGCTGAAGCTCCCCTCTCCCGCTCTGCGGGAGAGGGGCCGGGGGTGAGGGCCGGACCGCAGGGATAGACTCCGTGCGGGGCCATGCTCGGGTGGCGGTTGCCGGTGCGGCGGCCGTCGCGGCCGTTCATCTGCCGGTCGAGGAGGGCGCCGGCGATGAGCGGGATGAAACCCTCGACCTGGGCGACCTCGATGTGGGCGCCGGTTCCGGTTTGGTCGCGACGATGGAGGGCGATCAGGGCGGCAGCGGCGCCGTTGAGGCCGGAAACGGGGTCGCCGTAGGCGTTGCCCATCATCTGGGGTGGGCCGTCCTCGTAGCCGGTGAGGGCAGTCATACCGGCGGTGGCTTCGATCGTCATGCCATAGCCGATGTAGTCGCGCTCCGGTCCGGTCGAACCGAAGGCGGGCATCGAGAGCATGATCAGATGCGGGTTGATCCGGGCGAGCGCGGGGTAATCGAGGCTGAGGGAGGCCATCGCGTGGGGCGTGAAGTTCTCGACCAGGAGATCGGAGACGCGGACGAGATTGTGCAGCGCCGCCTTGCCGGCCACCGTCGTCAGGTCGAGCGTGAGGCCGAGCTTATGCCGGTTGACGGAGTTGTAGACCGGCGCCTGCTCATGGGCGGTCTGGTTGATCGAGCCGTCCGGGTTGCGGGCGGCGTCGCGGGGGTGCGGCCCACGCCACCAGTCGAAGTGCTGGCAGGCCTCGACCTTGATCACTTCGGCACCAAGCTCGGCAAGCAGAAACGAGACGAACGGCCCGGCCCAGCCCATCGAAAGGTCGAGCACGCGGAGGCGGGATAGTCCGGTTCGGCGCTGCATGGTGGCACAGTAGCACAGAATGAATTGAATGGTGGCGCGGGAGAACCGGCCCTCACCCCCGACCCCTCTCCCGCCGGGGCGGGCGAGGGGAGCCTACAGTAACCGTGAACACCAACACCCAAGGCGGTGTGGTCCGACCGATCGACACGCTGGGATCATCGGTTGATCTGGACTCCCCTCTCCCGCTCCAGCGGGAGAGGGGTCAGGGGTGAGCAACTGTCTTGATTAGGCCACCTCCAGGTGCGGCTGCCACGGGGTTTCGGTGCGGAGGATGGCATGGCGGAGGCGGAGCAGCTTATGCATGCAGGCGACCAGGGCGACCTTCTTCGGCT
>JBFXAN010000042.1:0-43250 GCA_050184225.1 Dehalococcoidia bacterium
GCCGCAGGATATACGCAACTTCCTCGGCTTCACGGAGCCGCCCGCATATGCCCGGACGATCGCCGGATACCTGGCCGACCTCGTCCCCGACCGCTCCACGATCCAGATCGGCACCGGCGAGCCGGGACGGATGATGCCCAACCTCGGCGTCTTCGACAACAAGCACGATCTCGGCCTGCACACGGAGCTTGGCTCACCGGGCTACGGCCGGCTGGTCGAGGCCGGCGTGATCAACGGCAAGTACAAATCGATCCATCCCGGCAAGGCGGTGGCCGCCGCCTGGACCGGCTGCGACGACAAAGATCTCGAATTCATCGACGACAACCCGCAGTTTCAACTCTTCGACCCCAGCTATGTGCTGGCACTCCGCACGCTCAGCCAGATCGACAACTACGTGACGATCAACAACGGCATCTCAGTGGATCTGATCGGCCAGGTCAATTCGGAGTCGGTCTTCGGCGGACGGATGATCAACGGCAACGGCGGCCAGGTGGAACTGGCGATCGCGGGCGCGGCATCGCGCGGCGGCCGGTCGATCATTCTGCTGCCCGCCACCGCGCTGGCGGGCAGCGTCTCCCGGATCGTTCCGCAACTCGAGCAGGGCGCGATGGTGACCGTCGTCCGTCACTTCGCCGACTTGATCGTCACCGAGTTCGGCGTCGCCAGCCTGATGGGCAAGAGTCACCGGCAGCGCGCCGAAGAACTGATCAGCATCGCCCACCCGGATTTCCGCGCCGAGTTGCGGAGAGAGGCAGAGCGACTGTGGTGGGCGTGAGGGAGCGACCCCTCCCCCGGCCCCTCTCCGCGCGCCAGCGGGGGGAGGGGCCGGGGGAGGGGTTCGTCACCCAACATCCAGCGCGTCGGACAAGAACAGCCGCATCTCACGGAGGATGTCGTCCGGCACGTCGCCGTGTTCACCCTGATACCAGACCGCACGCTTCGGCTCCTGCAACGCACCATAGAGCATGTGGCCAAGCGCGGCGGGAACGATCTGATCGGTGTCGCTATTCACCTGCAACACGGGCCGTGGTGCAATCAGAGCAGCATAGTGCAGCGGGTCTACGAGGGATGCCACCAGCTCGAGGTCGTCACGCGCGCCAGCGCCGGCCTGGGAGGAGAAAAAGTGGAAGAGGCCGGCGCCGCCGAGTGCGAGACAGGCGGCGCGGATGCGTGGTTCGAGCGCGACAAATTGCACGCCAAGGAAAGTGCTCATACTGAAACCGACGTAGGCGACTCGGTGGCCGGCGATGTCCGAACGTTCGTGGAGTAGATCGACCGCTCGCCGAAGATCGACCACGTTCTGGACGACGAACCGAAGGCCGGTGTAGGGCTGGCCAAGCAGGCCCATCAGGTCTAACTCACCCTCAGCCCGTTCGCCGTGCAGCGGCGCGTCAATCGTGAGCACGGCGAATCCATACGGTATCCACGCCGCGGTCAATTCCGCCAGGCGTGGGTCATCCTTGGAGGAATGCAACCCGTGTTGAATCATGAGCGCCGGACGAGGCGCCGGTGTATGCGGGTCGAAGGAGAGGATGGCGGGAACACGAGCCTGATTGATGCTGGCAAAGGTCAGCCGCTTGCGGACCAGGTTCTGACCGACCTCAGCCTCCACCGTCTCGATCGCAAGGGGTGCGTGGCGGTCGTAGCGGAAGAGGAATTCGCGGAACTCGGGTGTGATGTGCATCGGGAATACCGAACCCCCCGGCCCCTTTCCCTCGCAAGAAAGGGGGAGCCCTGTCCGGCGAGGGTTGATCGTGTGTCGGTGGCATCGCCAGACGAGATACTGGCACCGCTGGTTGAGTCTGACTCCCCCTTCCCTGCGAGGGAAGGGGGCCGGGGGGTTAGGTCAGCCCACCCTTCTTGAGCCTACCAGGGGGCTTTGTTAGCATCACGCTCAGTCGCGCCGCGCTTGCGCGCGGCCGGGGAACATCGCGCCTCACACCAATCCACCCCACTTGCGGCAGACCAGGGCACGCTGCCACCTTAGAGAAAGGAGTCGCGGGACGGCGCCGTTGGAGCGACCGCCATCTCGCGCGCCAGATCGTTATGTCCGTCCATGAAGCGGTGGAGCGACTCAACCAGCTCAAGGCGCTGGGCCGTATGGGCGGCGGCGCCGCGCGGATTGAGGCTCAGCATAAGCGCGGCAAGCTCTCCGCCCGCGAGCGGCTCGACATTCTCCTCGACCCCGGCTCCTTCCAAGAACTCGACTCGCTGCGGAAGCAACGGCCGAGCATGTTCGGCGGTGAAGAGGACCGGCCGCTGGGCGACTCGGTCGTCACCGGATGGGGCAAGATTGACGGCCGGCTCGTCTACGTCTATTCACAAGATTTCACCGTCACCGGCGGCGCGCTCTCTGAAGTGGCCGGCGAGAAGATCGTCAAGCTGATGGAGCTGGCGCTGCGGATGGGCGCGCCGATGATCGGTCTCAACGACTCCGGTGGCGCACGCATTCAGGACGGCGTCGACAGCCTGCGCGGCTATGGCGAGATCTTCGCGCTGAACACGCTGGCGTCGGGCGTGATCCCGCAGGTGTCGGTGATCATGGGCCCGTCCGCCGGGGGCGCCGTTTATTCACCGGCGATCACCGATTTCGTCTTCATGACCGAAGGCACGTCACAGATGTACATCACCGGGCCGGATGTCGTCCGCGCGGTAACGGGTGAAGAGGTCAGCCATGAAGACCTCGGCGGCGCGCAGATCCATGCCCGCCGCTCCGGGGTCGCGCACTTCGCCGTTCCCGGCGACGAGGCGTGCCTCTATGAGGTGCGGCGGCTGCTCTCCTTCCTCCCCCTGAACAACATGGAAGACCCGCCCGTTCTCGAATGTGACGACCCGATCGACCGGCCAGCGGACGACATGCTCGACTACGTTCCGGTGGAATCGACTCGTACCTATGATGTGCGCGGCGTGATCGAGCGGATCGTCGATTACGGCGACTTCATGGAGGTTCACGCCGAATGGGCGCAGAACATCGTCGTCGGATTGGCGAGGATGGGCGGCCGGACGGTTGGTATCGTCGCCAATCAGCCGATGGTGCTGGCCGGCTCCCTGGATATCGACGCACCGCGCAAGGCGGCCCGTTTTGTCCGCTTCTGCGACTGCTTCAATATCCCGCTGATTACGTTGACCGATGTCACGGGGTATCTGCCCGGTACCGATCAGGAGTACCGCGGCATCATCTCGCACGGCGCCAAGCTCTTGTATGCCTACTCCGAGGCGACCGTACCGAAGATTGGACTGGTGCTGCGCAAGTCCTACGGCGGCGCCTATCTCGTCATGAGCAGCAAGCATCTGCGTAGCGACATCAACTTCGCCTGGCCGTTCGCCGAACTGGCGGTGATGGGCGCCGACGGCGCCGTCAATATCATCAGCCGGGAAGAGATCCGCGACGCTCCCAACCCTGAGGCAAAGCGCCGCGAGCTCCTCGACGACTACAATCAGAAGTTCAGCAACCCCTACGTCGCCGCCGAACGTGGGTACGTCGACGATGTGATCGACCCACGCGAGACGCGCTACAAGATCATCGCCGCCCTCGAAATGCTTCAGAACAAGGCGCAAAGCAACCCGCCAAAGAAGCACGGAAATATACCGCTGTAGGCAATCGGCAATCGGCAATCGGCAATGGTGAGTGCGTGCCCCCCATTGCCGACTGCCGACTGCCGATTGCCGGCGGCTCCGAAGGAGACGCCCATGCCACCGATCAAGATCACGGACACGGTTCTTCGCGACAGCCATCAGTCGCTGCTGGCGACGCGGATGCGCACGGAGGACATGCTGCCGATCGCGGAGAAGCTGGACGAGGTCGGCTTCCACTCACTCGAAGTCTGGGGCGGAGCGACGTTCGACACGGCGTTGCGCTTCCTCAAGGAAGATCCGTGGGATCGGCTGCGACTGCTGAAGCAGCGGATCAAGAAAACGCCGCTGCAGATGCTGCTACGGGGCCAGAATGCGGTCGGCTACCGGCATTACGCCGACGATGTCGTCATCTCCTTCTGCGAGAAGGCGGTCGAGAACGGGATGGACATCTTCCGCATCTTCGATGCGGTGAACGACACCCGCAACCTCGAAACGGCGATGCGGGCGGTCAAACGAGCCGGCGGGCATGTGCAGGGCACGATCTCGTACACGATCAGCCCGGTGTTCAACGCCGATACAGCGGTGCAGATGGCCAAGGAACTTGAGGAGATGGGTTCCGACTCGATCTGCCTCAAGGATATGGCCGGTCTGCTCAGTCCCTACGCCGCCGCCGAGATTATCGGCCGGATCAAGCAGAACACGACCTTGCCGGTGCAACTGCACACGCACTGCACCAGCGGTCAGGCGGACATGGCGGTCTTCAAGGCGATCGAGTCCGGCGTCGATATCGTCGATACGGCGATCTCCAGCATGTCGCACGGCACGTCGCAGCCGCCAACGGAGTCGGTGGTAGCGGCGCTGCGGGGCACCGAATACGACACCGGGTTGAACCTGGAATTGCTGGCGGAGATCGCCGACTACTTCTCCGTCGTACGACGAAAGTACGCGGCGTTCGAGTCGAACATCTTCGGCGTGGACGCTGCCGTGCTGCTGCATCAGATGCCGGGTGGCATGATCTCGAACATGGTGAACCAATTGCGGGAACAGGGCGCCGAGCAGCGCCTCCCGGAAGTGTTGGAGGAGATGCCACGCGTGCGCGAGGATCTCGGCTTCCCGCCGCTGGTGACGCCGACCAGCCAGATCGTCGGCGCGCAGGCGGTGCTCAACGTGCTGATGGGCGAGCGCTACAAGATCGTCTCGAACGAGGTGCGCCAGTACCTCGCCGGCTTCTACGGCCGGCCGCCCGCGCCAATCAATGAAGAGGTCCGCCGCAAAGTGCTGGGCAAACGCGAGCCGATCACGGACCGGCCGGCGGACCACATCGAGCCGGAGATGGAGAAGGCGCGGGCAGAGGCGGCGGCGCTCGGCGGCACGAGCGAGGAGGATGCGCTCTCCTACGCGCTGTTCCCGCAGCCGGCGAAGGACTTCTTCGAGTGGCGCGCGGCGGGCGGTGGACCAGAGCGGGAGGTCGTGGCCGCGATCGCGGCGACGCTCGCGGCGGCCGCACCGCCGAAGCCGGCCGCGGTTGTCACGGCGCACGCAAACGGCGCGGCGCGGGGCGGGAGCTTCAGCGACGCGGCCTGGCGCTACGCACATCGAACGCGGGGAATGCGAGGATAGGCTGAATCATGAAGTTGACGCTGGACGGACATGAGTTCGATGTGCAGGCAGAGGAGGACGCGGTCGTCGTCGATGGGCAGCGCTATCAGGTGTCGGTCAAAGGCAATGGATTGCGGCGCACCGTGACGGTCAACGGCCGCACGATCCCCGTGGACCTGAGCGAGCCGGGAGACGATGGCGGACTCGCGGCCAACGTCGAAGGGAAGGTCTGGCAGGTGCGCGCATCCGGAGGCACGGCGGCGATGGCGCCGGTCGCACGGCCGGAACCGGCAGCCGCCACGGCGGCGCCGCGCGCGGCGCCGCGTCCGTCACGCGGCGCGGTCACAGCCCAGATGGCGGGCCGGGTGTTGCGCGTTGAGGTCAAGCCCGGCGACCAGGTCGAGGCGAACGCGCTGCTGTTGATCCTGGAAGCGATGAAGATGGAGAACGAGATTCGCGCCCCCCGCGCCGGCACGGTCAAGAGCATTCCCGTTTCGGTCGGCGACCGTGTCAACTCCGGCGACGCGCTCGTCGAGTTCGAAGAAGGCGCATAGCTTTAACTCACCGCATGACGTGGCCTGAACGAACAAAGGCCCCCATGTCATCCTGAGCAGAGCGAAGGATCCTGGACGCAAGTAGACCGTCGAGATCCTTCGCTTCGCTCAGGATGACATGCGCGGCGACTGAGGTAACCGGCAGCGCTATTGAATCGGCCTATCCTGCCACTGACAGTGTCAATCGTCCGGAGGCCGACTGTAGCCGTTCCCCGCCGTATAATGGCGACGACCGCAGCATTACGTCACCTAACCGGCGAGACTATGCCCGCATCCGCGCGCGACCGCGCTGACGAGGCTCGCCCGGCCCGCCGATGACGCTTTCGTTCGGAGCGGCACGGAAGCCGGCCGGCTGTTTCTGTGCGGGCGGGCCGGCTCACTGTTCGGGGGAGGATATGGACCATGGCTGAGCGGATCAATCCATTCGGATCACGCGCGACCCTTGCGGCGGCGGACGGGGCGATGACCGTCGGCTACTACCAGTTGGACAGCATCGAACGCGAAGGCGGCGTTTCGGTCAGCCGTCTGCCGATGACCGTCAAGATCCTGGTCGAGAACCTGCTCCGGCAGGTGGACGGCGAGATCGTCACCGAGGCTGATGTCGTACGTCTCGCCCGATGCGACGAGAGCAGCGCCGGCCAGGAGTTTCCCTACCTGCCGTATCGCGTCGTCCTGCAGGACTTCACCGGCGTCCCCTGCGTCGTCGATCTCGCGGCGATGCGCTCGGCCGTCGCCCGGCTGGGCGGTGACCCACAGCGGATCAACCCCCTCTCTCCGGCCGATCTGGTGATCGACCACTCGGTGCAGGTGGACCAGTTCGGCACGGTCGGCGCGTTCGCGGCGAACGTCGACCTGGAGTACGAGCGCAACCGCGAGCGTTACGCGCTGCTGCGCTGGGCACAAGGCGCCCTCCAGAACTTCCGCGTGGTGCCGCCGGGAACCGGTATCGTCCATCAGGTCAACCTCGAGTACCTCGCCAGCGTCGTCGCCACTCGCACCGAGGGTAATGAGACGATCGCGTTCCCCGACACCCTGGTCGGCACCGACTCACACACGACGATGGTGAACGGCCTCGGCGTGCTCGGGTGGGGCGTCGGCGGCATCGAGGCGGAGGCGGTGCTGCTCGGTCAGCCGATGTACCAACTCGCGCCGATCGTCGTCGGCGTGACGTTGAGCGGGCAGCTACCGGAAGGGGCGACGGCGACCGATCTGGTGCTGACCGTCACGGAGATGCTGCGCGGGCACGGCGTCGTCAACAAGTTCGTCGAATTCGCCGGCGCGGGACTGAGCAACCTTGGCCTGGCCGACCGGGCGACGATCTCCAACATGGCCCCCGAGTACGGCGCCACCGCCGCCCTCTTCCCCGTTGACGAGGAGACGTTGCGCTACATGCGGCTCACCGGCCGCGACGAGCAACTGGTGGACCTGGTGGAGCGATACTGCCGCGCCCAGGGACTCTTCCGCACCGACGACATGCCGTTGCCGAGGTTCGACGAGGAACTAACGCTCGACCTCGGCACGATCCAGCCGAGCCTGGCCGGACCGCGCCGCCCGCAGGACCGCGTGCTGCTCGGCGATGTCCGGCGCGTCTTCCGTTCGTCCTATCCGGAGCACTACACGCCGAAAGAAGAAAGCACAGAAGAGGACGATGTTCCAGCCAGTAGTTCGGCGCAGGCCGGCGGTGAGGACGTGCCGCGCTTTGACTATGAGGGTGGCACCGTCAATGAGGAGGAGGAACCGAGCGAGATTATTTCCCCGGAGGACCTCGAGCCGCAGCGGATCGAGATCGCGATGGACGGCGAGCGCACCGATGTCGGTCATGGCTCGGTCGTGATCGCCGCGATCACCAGTTGTACGAACACCTCCAACCCGATGGTGATGGTCGGCGCGGGCATCCTCGCCAAGAAGGCGGTGGAGCGCGGACTGAGCGTCAAGCCGTACGTCAAGACCAGCCTCGCCCCCGGCTCCCGCGCCGTCTCCGACTACCTACAGGACGCCGGACTGCTGCCCTATCTCGAAGCGCTCCGCTTCCATGTCGTCGGCTACGGCTGCACCACCTGCATCGGCAACAGCGGACCGCTGCCGGAACCGGTGGCCGAGGCGGTGCAGGAGCACGGTCTCGTCGTCGCATCGGTGCTGAGCGGCAACCGCAACTTCGAGGGGCGGATTCATCCCCAGGTGCGCGCCTCGTTCCTCGCATCGCCGCCGCTGGTAGTGGCGTACGCGCTCGCGGGTTCGGTGGACAAGGATCTGACGCGGCAGCCGCTGGGCGAAGACCCGAACGGCCAGCCCGTCTATCTGCATGACATCTGGCCGACGCAGGAGGAGATCCGTTCGGCGATCGGTGAGGCCGTGACACCGGAACTGTTCCGCAAGACGTATGAAGTGGTCTTCGCCGGTGACGACCTCTGGCGGTCGATGCCGGTGCCGGAGGGTGCGCTCTATCAATGGGATGAAGACTCGACCTACATCCAGGAGCCGCCGTTCTTCCAGAACATGAGCACCGAGCCGGGACAGGTCTCGGACATCGCCGGCGCCCGCGTGCTCGTCTCCGTCGGCGATTCGGTCACGACCGACCACATCTCGCCGGCCGGGTCGATCCCGCGGGAGAGCCCGGCGGGCAAGTATCTCCTGCAGCACGAGGTCGCCCCACACGACTTCAACAGCTACGGCGCCCGGCGCGGCAATCACGAAGTGATGATGCGCGGCACCTTCGGCAATATTCGCCTGCGCAACATCCTCGCCGAGGGAAAGGAAGGGTACTGGTCGCAGTATGTACCCACCGGCGAGATCATGCCGATCTTCGACGCATCGATGAAATACCAGGCGGAGGGAACGCCGCTGCTGGTTCTTGCCGGGAAGGAATACGGCACGGGAAGCTCGCGTGACTGGGCGGCGAAGGGGCCGCTGCTCCTCGGCGTTCACGCGGCGATCGCGGAAAGCTACGAGCGGATCCACCGCAGCAACCTGGTCGGGATGGGCATCCTGCCGCTGGAGTACCTGCCCGGCGAGAGCGCGGTGACGCTGGGGCTGACGGGCAAGGAGACGTTCGATATCACGGGCATCGCCGACGGGCTCGGCCCGCGCACGAGAGCCACTGTCCGTGTCCGCCGTGAGGACGGCAGCGCCTTTGACTTCCAGACGATCGTCCGCATCGACAGCCGCATGGAGGTCGAATACTACCGCCACGGCGGTATCCTGCAATACGTGTTGCGGCGGCTGCTGCGCGAGACGGTCTAGGACCAGAGAGTTGAACCACGGAGACGCAGAGAACGCAGAGGAACGAATGACGAGACCACAATCCTCTGTGCCCTCTGCGTCTCTGTGGTGAAAAAACGGAAACGGAGAGCGACAGCATGGGGAATCGGAAGAAGGTCACGATTTGGGGGGCGGGGGCGACCGGCGCGACGATGGCGCAGCGCCTCGTCGAGAAGAATATCGCCGACGTGGTGATGGTCGACATCATCGAGGACATGCCGCAGGGCAAGGCGCTGGACATGGCCGAGTCGGCGCCGATCCTCGGGTTTGAGACGACGATCACCGGCACGAACGACCCAGCCGACTCTGCCGGTTCGGATGTTGTCGTGATCACCTCCGGCATTCCTCGAAAGCCGGGTATGTCACGCGAGGATCTGCTCAACACCAACGCGAGCATCGTCCGCGATGTCGTCGGTCACGCCGTCAAGCACTCGCCCAACACCGTGCTGATCATCTTCTCCAACCCGATGGACGTGATGTGTCACGTCGCGCTGCAGGCGTCCGGGCTGCCGAAGGAGCGGGTGATCGGTCAGGGCGGCATGCTCGACACGGCCCGCTATCGTACCTTCATCGCCGAGGCGACCGGCGCCTCCGTGCGCGACGTGCAGGCGTGGGTGCTGGGCGGCCACACCGAGGCGACGATGGTGCCGCTAACGAGCAACGCGATGGTCGGCGGGGTGCCGCTGACCAAGATCCTGCCGCAGGAACAGGTCGATGCCCTGGCGCAGCGGGCGCGCAACGGCGGCGCCGAGATTGTCGCGCTGCTGAAGACCGGCAGCGCCTTCTACGCGCCGTCCGCCGCCACGATCGCGATGGTCGAGGCGATCGTGCTCGACGAGAAGCGGGTGCTGCCCTGCGCCGCCTATCTGCGGGGTGAATTCGGCATCGACGATGCCTACGTCGGCGTGATGGCGACGCTCGGCGCCGGCGGCATCGAGCGCATCCTTCAGCCGGAACTCTCCCCACAGGAGAAGGAAGGCATGCGGAAGGCCGCTACCGCCGTCCAGGAACTGGTCGGGTTGATCCAGTAGCAGGCTGAACCTCCTGTCGCGCAATCACCCTGCGCGGGACACGCCCGATCCGGTTCCTCCTGCACCCGGATCGGGGAGTGCCGTCAATGGCGCCGCCGTTCGATGCGCCCACGACGCATGTTCAGCGGCTGCTTCCCTTCGCGAAGGATGGGAGGCCGGCCGGTTTCGCTCCATCCGCCTCGACACCGAGCAACAGTTCCGCGGCCTCGTCGCTCTTTAAGGAGGGTCATCAGACCTGTGTGATATCGATGCGCTCGTATTTGGCGATGGTTGAGTTCAAGGGACTGACCAGTAGGTTTCTGTAGCATCACAACCTGCTTCCCGAACGAATCATACGCGGGCGTCTTGCGTACAATGTGATGTACCAGATGCTTCTCTTCGGGAACTACGCGCGGATAGGTGTCGATTGCCGGACCGATTTGACAGATTGAGCGAGCACGGGTTGTTGACGCTGATGCTGGCCGAAGAAGAAGCACGGCGTCTGCACCACTCGTACATCAGCGCCGAGCACCTCCTCTTAGGTTTGGTACGGGAGGGCAACGGCGTCGGCGCGCGGATGCTCGCCAACCTCGGCGTCCACCTGGACAATGTCCGCGCCGCGGTGGAATCGATCATCGGCCGCGGTGATCTCCCCGTGCCTTCCGAGATCGCGATGACGCCCCGCGCCGCGCGGGTGCTGACCTATGCACAGGATGAGGCACGCCGGCTCAATCACGACGCGGTCGGGACAGAACATCTGCTCCTGGGATTGACCTGGGATGCGGACGGTATCACCACCGGAGTGCTGGAGAGCCTCGGCGTCAATCCGGAACGGTTGCGACTACAAATGACGCGAATCCTGGTCGAGCAACCGTCGCTGACGGGATCGGACACGGCGCCGGCCGATCAGCTGGCAACCCTCGGCGGGTTGCGCCGCTCGCTCGACGCGGTTCGACGGGCGAAAGATGCCGCGATCACGATGCAGGAGTATGATCGGGTTGCTCAGCTCGGCGATCAGGAAGTGGCGATGATCGCCGAGATCGCGCGGATCGAGGCGCCTTCGGAACCAACGAGCGCGATTGCCTTCGAGTCGGGTGCCGCCGCGCCGGCAGACGTTCGCGGGACGCGGACGCAATGGGAGCTTGGTCGCAGCTTTCGTCATGCATTCGACCTCGGGATGGCGCTGTCGCCACGTGCCCGCTCGCTGCTCGAACGGGCGCGGACCCAGGCGGAGATGCTTGGTCAGTCGCTGATCGAGCCCGAGCACCTGCTGCTGGCGATCACGACTCCCGGGACCGTACTGGCGCGTGAGATGGAGCAGCGCGGTATCGACCCTGCCGTCCTCAAGCGTGTCGCGGAAAGCATTGTCAACGACAAGCTCTCACGCGGCGATGCATGGCCATTCATCGAGCTGCGCGCGGACGAGGGGCGCTAGATGCGTGAGATCGGTGCAGCGGACATTACCGGCATGGTCGCGCGGCTGTGCATCGAGGCGACGCACGAACTTCCGGCAGATGTCGAAGGCGCGCTGCGAACGGCCCGTGCCGGCGAGTCATCGCCGCTGGGCGTCATTATCCTCGATCAGATTCTGGAGAACGCCGAGATTGCGCGGACGCGGATGGTGCCCCTCTGCCAGGACACCGGCGTCACCGTCGTGATGCTGGAGATTGGTCAGGACGTCCGCATCACGGGCGCCTACCTCTATGACGCGATCGCGGAGGGGGTGCGACGGGGCTACCGGGAGGGTCATCTGCGGGCGTCGATCGTCGAGCGTCCCTTCTCGCACCGGCTGAACACGAAGGACAACACACCGCCGGTGATCCACACCGAGATCGTGCCGGGCGACCGCCTGCGAATCCAGGTGATGCCGAAGGGTTTCGGCTGCGAGAACATGTCGCGCTTCGCGATGCTGCTGCCGGGCGATGGGCGCGAGGGGATCATTGAGTTCGTCCTGCGGACGGTGGATGAGGCCGGCGGCAACCCCTGCCCGCCGATCATCGTCGGCGTCGGCATCGGCGGCTCGGCGGACTACAGCATGTGGCTGGCGAAGAAGGCGCTCACCCGGCCGGTGGGCAGCGTGCATCCGGACGGCGAGACCGCCGAGTTCGAGGCGGATCTGCTGGAGAAAGTGAACGCGCTCGGCATCGGGCCGCAGGCTGTCGGCGGGGTGACGACGGCGCTTGCCGTGCACATTGAGACCTTTCCTACGCACATCGCCTCGCTCCCGGTGGCGGTCAACCTCCAGTGCCACAGTGCCCGGCTGAAAGAGGCTGTCTTGTAGAATCGAAGCGGGAGGCGCTTCGATGAGACGGAGATTTATCGCGCGGGTCTGGCAGGAAGATGAATGGTTCGTAGCGCAATGCCTTGACGTCGATGTCGCCAGTCAGGGTCACTCTGAGCAAGATGCACTCGACAACCTAGCCGATGCTCTCAACCTCTACTTCAGCCCGCCACATCCGGGCACCTTGCCGGCCCTCCACACAGTCGAGGTGGAGGTGAGCGCCGTTGCGCCGCCTACCGTTTCGTGAGATGCGACGTCGGTTGGAAGCTACAGGGTTCATCGTGGTTAGTCAGACTGGAAGTCATGTGAAATTTGTCCGCCGGCTCGGTGACCGCGAGTACACCGTGATTGTGCCGCGCCACCGCGAAGTGGCAGCAGGCACGCTCCGAAGCATTCTGCGACAAGCGGGGCTTACAGAGCGACAATTCGAGGCGCTGTGAGTGACGCATATCTCGCTGCCATTGCAGTCGGAGATGGCACGCGGCTTGAAAGCAGGCCAGCAGATCACGTTGAGCGGCTTGGTCTACACGGCACGCGATGCGGCACACCGGCGGATGGCGGCGGCGATCGAGCAGGGGGAGTTGCTGCCGATCGACCTGCGCGGCGAGACGATTTACTACGTCGGGCCGACACCGGCGCGGGTCGGGCGGGTGATCGGTGCGGCGGGGCCAACGACGGCGGCGCGGATGGACCCGTTCACGGTGCCGCTGCTGGAGCAGGGGCTGCTGGCGATGATCGGCAAGGGGGATCGTGGGCCGGAGGTGCGGGCGGCGATTGCGCGGCACGGAGCGGTCTACTTCATGGCCGTCGGCGGGAGTGGGGCGTTGCTCTCGCGGCACATTCGGGCGGTCGAGGTCGTGGCGTACGAAGACCTGGGGACAGAGGCGATCCGGCGGATGGATCTGGACGGGTTCCCCGTGATCGTCGCCTGCGATGCTGCGGGAGGGAACCTGTTTGAGGACGGGCGGGCGGCGTATCGACGCGCGGCGGCGCTCGGAGGATACCGGCCGTAATCGTGGCCGTCTACTCGTCCAAGTTATCTGCGCTACAGTTCTCGCAGATGCGTGCCGGTACACTCTTCACAACACGCGGAAGGCTGTCTCCATTCAGTATCACCGTGCAGTCGACTATGCAGCCATGTCAGTCGATGACACATGCTGTGTCGGTTTCGTCTGAGTGAGCAGCGTTCATGCCGCGAATTCCACGGAAAGAATTTCGGTTTGTACATAGTGCTTGAAGTGCTCGATTGAAGTAAAGCACCGGAAACCTGCCTGGCTCGCGATGGCAATGGTCTCGCTGGACTCGTTAATAAGCACGGCCACCGGCTGACTCAACTCTTCCTGGACGCCGTTGGGCCACGCGAGGTCGAACACGGCCCGCTGTTCGCCACTGATGGCGTCTGCGAAGTCGTACGCCAGCGCGCCGCGCGGTAGCCCATGCTCTTCCATCCACACATTGAGCGCTTCCAGTTCTTCCTCCTCTGCCTCACTCGTGATGCCACCGGCGACGGCAGCAGCCGCTGAGACTGCTGAAGGTGGTCCGGCGAGCCAACGCGTGTCGCCGTGAAGGAGTTCCTCCAACCGTCGGTTTGCCTCCGCCGCGAGCAATTCCTTCCGCGCTTCAAGAAACGCCCGGTAGTTCTCAATCTTCCACAGATCGGGATCACTCGGGATCCACTGCGATGCAAGCGCCCCAGGATGAGCACTCTCAACCTCAGGAAAGTATTCCTTTGGAAGGCGGTCGCTGATACTCAGATTGCAGTCCTTGGTCAAGAAGCAGAAGTTGGCGAGGGCGTTCACTTCTGGCCGTGAGACATTGCGCTTATACAGTCGCGCCTTGGGGAAGATGTGATGCACTTCCAGCCGGTTCATCTTCCCAAGCAAGTTCGCTTTCAACGGTAAACCTGTACACCAGTCACGCGCGCCACCCATTCGGGTCAACAGATACAACACCGGATAGAAGCGGGCGCCCAAGCTCCAACCAGTGAAGTGGCCTGGCTCTACGCGCAGCCCGCCGTGCCACAAGCGCAACTGTTCGAGAAGTTTGTTCAGGCCACCATCTGGCCCCTCCAGAGCGGCAAGGTCTTGATCGATGTAGGTTTCTGTCGAACCCGAGAAGCGGCCCCACATACCCGCCTGCACGAACCAGAAGAGCAGTTTGTCCTGTTCTTCGTCAGTGAGTGGCCCTTCATGTTGGTCCAGATAGCGCACCATTACCGGCACGCCGAAACGTCCGAAGAAGACCTGATCGTGGTCAAGTCCTAGCCGTCCACTGATCATGTTGAGGCTGGCATTGATTTGTTTGGTGGCGCGCTTTAGTCCATCTTGAATTGCTTCTGCGCTCTTGTCGAGAAGGAATTGGAATCTGGCCTCACCGGTCAGCACCGTGTTCACGGACCGAAGCAGCCAATCCAGTTCGAAGTGATAACCGGCGGCATCCCATTGCGCGAGCGTGGCTTTCATCGTCTCCCGAGCCTCCGGCCAATCGGCGCAGATCTTGGCCAATGCCAAGTCACCTTTCGAAAGTTTGGTCCCGCCACTGTTGACTCGATTGAAAATGTCCACAACCACTTCGATCGTCTTGTCGGTGCCGGTCACCTCGTCAATATGAAGGTCAGTTTCAGTAATGCTCAATAGTCGACTGAGGCGGCTCACATAGTCACCGAGCTTGGCTGCATAAGCTGGTTCAGCGTTCAGCGGTGCAACAAAGATACCGAGGCCCGCTATTCCCTTCTTCATCAGTTCAGTTACGTCGATCCAGAGCGGATCGCCCTGCATCTTCAGAGGATGATAGAACGCGAACGTCTCGGTATCGAGATGAAAGCGCAGCCCAGTGAATGCTTGAGCGTTGCCATCAAAGAATTTCGGAGGCGTTCCGCGAATTACGCCATACAGTGAAGTTATCCGCTGTTGACCGTCAAGCAACAGTTTTACAACACCGGCGGCCAGCATCCCGTCGCCACGGGGTATAGCAGATGCTGATTCGGTTGCCCATACGAGCAATCCACCAACAGGATGACCCCGGTAGAGGGAGTCGAAGAGCCCACGTACCTGATCACGGTTCCACACATAGCCGCGTTGAAACTCCGGCAGCGCCATGTGGCCGCTGTCGATGTAGTGGAGAATGTTGGCGATCTTCATGCCTGTACCTCGTATGATCTGCGCGGCGTGGCAGACGTCGGCGAAATGTATCCCCGACAATTGCGACCGTACAGGAGCACCTTTCGGGGTGAGTTTGCGCCGGCAGCTGAACTATTCTGAGTGGCTTAATCCTACCGTGCTTACTCATCAGCCGTCGAATGGCTCGGCAGAATCGCCGACGGGCCACGTTGCGAGTTCGCCTGCCCCCTTCAACCCATAGCTACCGATGCGGCGGTGGCTCACTCCATCAATATGCGCCGATCTGGTGGCGGGATAGTGCGGCCGACCGACATCACCCTCGAAACAACAGTCTCAAGCGCGATCAATTGGTCGTTGGCGATGCTTCCCATTTCGCTCAATAGGGAATCCAAGCGTTCGGCGACACGTCGGTGTGATGCCGAGCGTCGGAGTTGGATCAACTCGCTCACCTGTAGATCCTGCAGGCGTTCTCTTCTCCGGTTTCGACGGTACGCGAGGGTGGAGAATGGTTCACTCAAGGCGAATGACGGGATAGCCAGCGTGATTGAACCAGCTTCGGCAAGTTCGAGGATTGTCGAAGCCGCGATGTTTTGCTCTTGCTCGAGCGCGATCTCAAGCAGCCAATTGGACTCAACGTACACTATCAACGGCGGGTTCCAGCTCTACGATGGCATCTTGTATCGCATCAACGAAGCCTATAAGGGAGAGTGCCTCACCAGTTTCATCGCCAGCGGTCAGTATTCCATCCGTTAGATCGAGGAGCCATCGGTAGACAATCAGTTCGAGTTGAAAATTCCACATGCGTGCCGACGCCGTGTGCGCTCCGGAATAGTGTGCGATCACCGGGGACATGCTGAATACGGCGTCGGGCGAGCGCAGTTCGACCGCGCTGCCGTTCTGACGCCATGCATAGCCGTAGTCCTGCGAGAGCAGCAGGAAGTACGGGGCAACGCCGAGATCGGAGTATTCCATCAGGTTCCGGCGAAACTCGGCCGCGTCTTCGGTAGTGCGTTCGATTCGGTTCTTAACCACGACGGCAGCGATCAGATTGCCGACCAGCGCTCGGACGGTTATGTCGGCGATGAATCTACTCGTTGCCATGTCCCACCTGCCTCGGGTCGAACTCGAGTGTATCGGGTAATCGGCGAAGTGCGAAGCGTACTCTCAGTATGCGCCGATCTGGTGGAGGCGGTCGTCGTCGATGCCGAAGTGGTGGGCGAGCTCGTGGAGGACGGTGCGGCGGATCTGAGTGATGAGTTGCTCGTCGGTGCGGCAGATCGATTCGAGGGGGCGGCGGAAGAGGAGGATGCGGTCGGGGAGGATGAGGTTGTAGCCGGAGGTGCGGACGGGCAGGGGGGTGCCCTGGTAGAGGCCGAGGAGCATGCCGCCGGGGCCGACGCCGGCCGAGCGCAGTTCTGCGGCGGTGGGGCGTTCGCGGACGAGGATGTCGACGTTGTCGAGGCGGTTGAGGAGTTCGGGGGGCAGCCCTTCGACGGCCTCGCGGACGAGCGCGTCAAAGCGAGCGGCGCGGGAGAGCCGGCGTCGCGCTAGGAGCCGCGAGCCACGGAGGCGCCGCTCCGGTCGATCTGGGTTTCCCACAGGCCACAATCCGTTGGGAGGTCTTCGATGAAAGGTCCGATGCAGTCGAAGCCGCTGCGGACGGGGTGATCGCAGAGACAGACGACCGGTCCGTCCAGTCTACTCGAGTCGATGGTCCGGCGTAGGTAACGGCAGGCGATGGCGAGGTGGGAATCGGGCTGCTCTGGCATGATGGTCCTATGATACGTTTTCTCTTCGGTTAAGGCGTACTCAGCGCCTGGCCGGAGCGGAGCCGCGCGGGACGTGCTTCCCGTCGCCCGGTACTATACTGTCACCAACCCCCACGGATCGCATGATGACCAGCACCCAGACCCAGGCCACCACGGCGGGACGACGCGCGTACCGGCGGATCGTTGCGAAGTTCGGCACGAATATCCTGACGGCGGGCAGCGACCGGCTCGATCTCGAGATGATGGCGTCGCTCGTCGGGCAGGTGGCGCGGCTGCGGCGCGACGGCTGCGAGGTGGTCGTCGTGACCTCCGGTGGCGTCGCGGCGGGGCGGGAGCGGTTGCAGGCGCTGCGACGACGGCGGGATCTGCCGTACCGGCAGGTGCTGGCGGCGGTCGGGCAGGTGGAGTTGATGCAGAAGTATCATCAGCTCTTTGCGTGGCACGACCTGGTCGTGGGGCAGGCGCTACTGACGCGGCGGGATTTGGTCGACCGGGGCGGCTATCTAAACGCGCGGAACACGCTGTTGGCGCTCTTGGAGTTTGGCGCGGTGCCGGTGGTGAACGAGAACGACACGGTCGCCGTGGACCAGATCGCGGATACGCGGATCGGCGACAACGACAACCTGTCGGCGTTCGTGGCGAATCTGATCGAGGCGGACCTGCTTGTGATCCTGACGAATACGGGCGGGCTGTATACGGCGGACCCGCATCTCGATCCGACGGCGGCGCTGATCCCGCGGGTGGACCGGATCGATGCCGAGGTCGAGGCGCTGGCGGGGGGAGCGATCAGTCATCGGGCGATCGGGGGGATGGCGACGAAGCTGCAGGCGGCGCGGTTGGCGACGGCGTCCGGCGTTGATGTCGTGATCGCGGGGGCGCAGGAGCCGCAGGTGTTGCCGCGGATGGCGGCGGGGGAGGCGATCGGTACCTACTTTCCGGCGTCGAGCGACCGGGTGGAGAGCCGCAAGCGGTGGATGCTGGCGGGGTTGGCGGCGCGGGGGCAGATGGCAGTGGATGCGGGGGCGGTGCACGCGCTGCGCGACCTGGGGCGGTCGCTGCTGCCGGCGGGGATCGTCGGCGTCGAGGGGCCGTTCGCGCGGGGCGACACGGTGACGATCGTCAATGGCGACGGCGACCGGGTAGCCTTCGGCATCACCAACTACGACCACACGGAGGTTGAGCGCATCCGCGGGCAGAAATCTGAGCGCATCGCCACGATCCTCGGTCACACGTTTGGTTCCGAGGTCGTGCACCGAAATAACCTTGTCCTCACCTGATCTGAGCGGCGGCGCCAAGGCTCTGCGTGCGGCAGATGCGGCGCGAACCACGGAGCGGCGGGAGGCGGTCGCGGGCGGCGGCGGGATGCTGCGGTCGTTGCGGCACCGCGACTTCCGGCTGTTCTGGCTGGGGTTGGGGATGGCGCTGACCGGGTTCCAGGTGCAGCGGGTGGGGCTCGGGTTTCTCGCGTATGAACTGACAGGGTCGGCGTTGTATCTGACGCTGGTCTTTCTTGGAGATTCGCTGCCGATGCTGGTGCTGTCGCCGATCGGCGGGGTCGTCGGCGACCGGGTGAACCGGAAGCTGGTGCTGGTGATCTCACGGACGACGATCGCGGTGAGCGCGGTAGCAGTGTGCGTGCTGACGATCACCGGGTTGGTCGAGGCGTGGCAGTTGCTGATCTTCGCGCTGCTGACCGGCGTCTGCTATGCCTTCGACCTGCCGACGCGGCAGGCGATGATCCGGGATCTGGTGCCGGAGCGGGACTTCGTCAACGCAGTGGCGCTGTCGTCGAGCGTGATGCAGGGTTCGCGGATCATCGGTCCGGCGATCGGCGGAGTGACGCTGGCGCTGGTGGGGGCGGGCGGCACGTTTCTGCTGATGGCGGCCGGGCAGATCGGGCAGGTGGTGATGGTGCTGGCGCTGCGAGCGCCGACGCCGCGCGGGTCGCAGACGCAGGGGATGCTCGCCAACCTGGTCGAGGGGGCGCGCTTCATCGTGCGCAAGGAGTCGATCTGGATGCTGATGCTGATCTCGACGATTCCGGCGCTGTTTGCGATGAACTACACCTCGTTGACGCCGGTGTTCGCACTGGATGTGCTGGACCGTGGGAAGGGCTCGATTGGGGTGATGCTGTCGGCGGCCGGAGTTGGGGCGCTGGCGGGGTCGGTGCTAGTGGCGGCGTACGGGGACCGGCTCGCGCGGCCGCGGGTGTCGGCGATGATGGCGATCCTGTTCAGCCTGCTGGTGGTTGCGTTCGCGGTGTCGCGGATCTATCCGCTCTCGCTGGCGCTGCTGGTGCTGATCGGTTGTACCGGTGCGGTGTATACGGTCAGCAACAGCAGCCTGGTGCAATCGCAGACGCCGCGCGAGATGCAGGGGCGGGTGATGGGCGTCTACCAGATGACGTGGAACGCCCAGTTCTTCGGGGCGCTGGCGGTCGGTGCGTTCGCCGATGCGGTGGGGGCGCCGAGCGCGCTGGCGCTGGCCGGTCTGATCAGCGCGGGAGTGATCGGGTTGCTGCTGACGGTGCGGCCGGCGTTGCGGGCGACGTGATCGAAACGAGCACACGAGTTGTGACTGGCTTCCGTAGGTGTGGATGCACCACCATGCCGCTCTGAGGACACGCATCCGCAAGGGGCGGCAAGGATTGCCTAGGCACCAAGTTATCTAGAGAAGCCGGTCACACCGCAGCGACCGGCTGGTCAGTTCATCGAGACGCGCTGAGCGACTGCGTGTTTGTACTACCTCCGCTCGCGACTGGGAGCGGGGCCATCAGGCAACACGAATGAATGCGCTGGTCCGGAGAGGGAGAGGTCAACCAGCACATCATGCATAAGGTTGCGAAGTCCAATGGGCCGGTGGTCGGTGGGAGGTGCGAGTGCCCCTATTCTATAGGATTGTCCGCACGAACCCACCTGTCGTGGAGGATTTTCTGTCTCAGGAAGCCCAGGGCCGGCCGCGCCCGAATCACCTCGAGCACTTGGAGCTGTACGACGGCATTTCAGTCTACGATAGTGAGGTAGGGGCGCGGAGAAAGGCCCGTCAGTACTGGGCCAAGACTCAGGCGCTTCCTGGCAAGGCTAGACATTCCGGAGGGTAGGGACGTCGAATTGCGGCGCACACTTGGCCGTGGGCACTACACACTCTGGGCGGATGCCGATGTTCTTCTGACGCTGGTGGCTTCCATGGTCGAGATGGAACCTCCAGTTGGCAAGGAGACGAGCGATGGCGTATGAGATTTGGGATCTGCAAACCGGCAACGCAGTGGGCGACTTCGACAGCGAAGAGTCCGCTTTGGCTGAGGTGCGCGCCATGATGCAGCAGTATGGCGCCAAACCGCTCATGCCCTGGGCGTTGGAACGCCACGACGGTGACACGATCGTGCCGGTAGCTGAAGGTGAGCGACTCATGATGCTAGCCCTGGCTGTCGTAGAGCAAGCCACCGGTGCGACTCGTCAGAATTCTCGGCCTTTCCGTCCAAAGGGTGGTGGGAAATTCGAGATGTACATAGATGCCCGAGGTGCATACCGCTGGCGGTTCAAAGCGCCGAACGGTCAGACAATTGCGGTTCCCGGCCAGGGCTATCCGAGCAAGGCCGCAGCGGCTGACAGCATTGATGCGGTAATCACTGATGCACCCCAAGCGGTGGTCATTGCAGCATGATCGCCTCGCGGCTGCTACAGCTTCCCCGTAATTGCGCGCTGGTGCGCATGAACCTCGCTGCTTGGTCGGTTCAGGCGTTTCCCGGTCGTGCCGTGCCTCGGACGGCGTTGTCCGCTTCGTCCGCTCCGCGAAGATCGGCAAGGTTTGTCCAGGCACCACAGACTACCTAAAGAAACCAGCCGAACCCGGCACGCGGACGGCAGACGCCGATGCCCTATAATGGCGTCGAACTCCCTCAAAGCGCAGGACACGCCATGACCGCCATTGCCAGCGAGTTGGAACAGAAGGGCAGGATTGCCAAGGCCGCGAGCCGAAAGCTGGCGACGCTGCCGAGCGCCGTGAAGGACCGAGCGCTGCTGGCGATCGCGGAGGCGCTCGCGGCGCAGACAGATGCGATTGTCGCGGCGAACGCGGTCGATGTCGCCGATGCGCGAGACAACGGGCTGGACGAGCACCTGGTCGACCGACTGCTGCTGACGCCGAGCCGGATCGTGGGGATGGCGGCGGATGTGCGGGCGGTGGCGGCGTTGACTGACCCGGTCGGTGAGACGATCGATATGCGGCGGCTGCCGAACGGGTTGCAGGTGGGGCGACGGCGGGTGCCGCTCGGGGTGATCGGGACGATCTATGAGAGCCGTCCGAACGTCACCGTCGATATCGCGACGCTCTGTCTCAAGTCGGGCAACGCGGTGATCCTGCGCGGTGGCAAGGAGGCGATCCGCTCGAATACGGCGCTGGCCCGTCTCCTTCAAGACGCGATCGCAGGGGTCGGGGTGCCGGAGGGGGCGGTGCAGTTGGTGGAGAGCACCGACCGGGCGCTGGTGGGTGAGATGCTGCGGATGCGGGATGTGATCGACCTGATGATCCCGCGCGGCAACGCCGACCTGATCCGGCGTGTGTATGAAGAGGCGACGATGCCGGTGGTGGCCGGGGGCATCGGCGTCTGCCACACGTATGTCGATGCCACGGCAGACCTCGGGATGGCGCGCGACATTGTCGTCAATGCGAAGACGCGGCGGTATTCGATCTGCAACGCGTTGGACACGCTGCTGGTGGATCGGGCGGTGGGGCAGAATCATCTGCCGCCGATCGCGCGGGCGCTGGTCGAGAGCGGTGTCGAGTTGCGCTGCGATCCAGAAGCGGGCGCGGTACTGGAGTGGAGCGGGATTCCGTTTGTGCCGGCGGTCGAGGAGGATTTCGGCACGGAGTTTCTGGCGCTGCGGGCGGCGGTGCGGTTAGTCGATGGGATCGAGGGGGCGCTGGCGCACATCGAGGAGTACGGTTCCGGGCACTCCGAGGCAATCGTGACGGAGAACTACGGCAACGCACAGCGGTTCCTCGACGAGGTCGATGCAGCGGCCGTGTACGTGAACGCGAGCACGCAGTTCACCGACGGAGCGCAGTTTGGACTCGGCGCCGAGGTAGGGATCTCGACCCAGAAAATGCACGCCCGCGGGCCAATGGGTCTGCGCGAACTGACGTCCTATAAGTGGATCATCTACGGCGAGGGCCAAACGAGGCCGGTGTAAGCTGTTAGCGATTAGCTGTTAGCGATTAGCCGTTAGGCGACTGCCGGGAGTGGTTCGTTCAAGCTTCCGAGACACAACCGTCCGAAGGGGAAGATTGAATGCCAAGAACGCAGGCTAACGGCTAATCGCTAACGGCTAACAGCTAACAGCTAACAGCTAACAGCTTGGAGGAGCCCCATGCCCTACCACTTCGAACGCGAGGCGCGCACACCCTACTCCGAGATCTTCGTCATCGAGAACGAGGCGGGCGAGGATACCGGTCGGGTTGACCTGCACTTCACCCCGAGCGTAACGTACGCGACGCTGTGTCTGACCGAGGGGTTCAGCGAAGAGGACATTCAGGAACTGATCGCTCAGATCGACGAGCGCCTGGTGATGACCACCGATCCGTATCGCGAGGATCTCGTCGTCACCGTCTGGACGGGGCGGGAAACCGGCGTCTATTCGGACGAGGACATGGACGACGAGGAGGGTGAGATCGAGTACGAAGAGGACGAGGAACGGGTCTGATTCCCCGATACCTAACCCCCCGGCCCCCTTCCCTCGCAGGGAAGGGGGTGCACGCATCAACCGAGGTCTGCCCGTATCACGTCTGATCGTGGGATGTCCATCCCCATGCCACCATCGCTGAAGAGGACGCCCCCTTCCCTGCGAGGGAAGGGGGCGCTGTGAGCGTAGCGAACCGGGTTAGGTAATTTAGGGTCAGATCACGTTTACCCAGACGTAGCCGTCATCGACCTTGACGTCGTAGGTGCGGAGCTCGGAGGCGGTACGGCGGAAGTCGATCACGGAGAGCATGCGGCCTTTGACGAAGTGGTCGCGTTTGAAGTCCTCCGAGTACGGCTCGCGCATGACGAGGCCGTTGCGCAGGTCGAACTGGGCACCGTGCCAGGGGCAGGTGATGCAGTAGGTGGCCGGGTCGAGCGTGCCGTCGGCGAGGCCGGAGATGGCGGATAGCTCGGGCGCGTGGGTGCAGGTGCCGTCGACGGCGTAGTAGTCGCCCTCAATGTTGGCGAGCAGCAGGCGGTTGCCATCGAGCTTGATCTCGGTCATCTCGCCGGGGGCGAGGTGGCCGGTGCGGATCGCGCGGCGCCACGCGTCGAAGTCCACGCCACGCGGATAGGCGCGGCCACGATCGACGGCGCGGTCTGCCTGCATTCGGCGATTGCGGCGGATGATCTCGGCGCGTTCTTTGTTGTAGAGTCCACGCACCCGCGGCGCGCCCTCGCTCACAGCGCGGTCGATTTTGAAGCCCAGTTCGATGAAGGTCGGGCGCACTTGGTTGAAGTGCCAGTGCTCCGGGTCGGCGACGACCTCAGGATAGAAGGCCGCGATCGCCCGGCCGATGTCTTCATCGAGGAACGGGGCCGGTTCGTGATGATGGCGGAACGATGCCTTGTTGTCGAGCCAAAACTCTTCGAGCTCGCTGGCGGTGGCGTGGTTGCGGATGCCGAGACCGTAGGCCTCGTCGTTGAGCATTTCCACCTCGACCGGACCTTCCGGAGCGGCGACGAAGCCGTCGTAGAGCGATTGCAGCCCTTCGGCGACCTCCTGGTGCTCTCGTGTACCCGAGCGAAGGCGGCCCGCCTCGGCGAGCAGCAGATAGGCGAATGCGGTGCGCTCCTCCGGAGCCACTTCCAGCGTGCAGGTCATGCAGGTCACTCTCCCGGCGCGTCGGGGCTGGCGGTGTCGCCAGTGTATCGCATGTGAAACTTTCCACGGAATCATCCGGGAAAGGGGGGCGTGGTAGGCTCGATGGGTGATCTTCGATGCGCATACGCATGTCTTTCCCAGGTCGTTCATTGACGAGCGCGACCGGTTGGCGCGCGATGAGCCGGTTTTCGCGGAACTGTACGCGTCGCCGCGGGCGCGGATGGCGACCGATGCGGAGTTATCGGCCGCGATGGATGTGGCCGGTGTCGAGCGGGCCGTGATCGCGGGGTTTGCGTGGGCGGATGTGCGGCGGTGCGTGGCGCACAATGATGCGCTGCTCGATGCGGCGGCGCGGTCCGGGGGACGGCTGATCGCGTTGTGCTGCGTTCCGGCCGGCGATCCGGCTGTCTCGGTTCGGGAGATGGAGCGCTGCGTGGCGGCGGGGGCAATGGGGTTCGGCGAGTTGCGGTTGTCCTCTCTTGGGGCGGCGGGTGGGGATGATCAGTTGGTTCAGGCAGTTGCGCAAGCGGCGGCATCGATGGACGCTGTGCTGATGCTGCATGCGAGCGAGCCGGTTGGCCATGCGTATCCGGGGAAGACGGGTGGTCCGCTGGCGGATGTCTGGGGATTTGTCTCGGCACATGCAGGGGTGACGGCGATCCTGGCGCATCTGGGCGGTGGGCTGCCGTTCTACGCGCACATGCCGGAGGTGCGGGCCGCGTTCGACCGCGTTTATGTCGACACGGCGGCGGTGCCGTGGCTCTATGAGCGGACGGCGCTGCGGACGGTGATCGATCTGATCGGGCATGAGCGGCTGCTCTTTGGCAGCGACTTCCCGCTGCGTCATCCGCGACAGGATCTCCGCTGGTTGCGTGCGACCGGTCTGGAGCGGCATGAACTCGCGGCGGTGCTCGGCGACAATGCATCGGCGCTGTTCGAGCGGGGCGGCACATGCTAAAGGAACACCGATCGCGCGAGGGGACACCGAGGCTTCGTCTGTTCGTGGCGATCCTGCTGCCGGATTCGTGGCTCGCGCGGTTGAGCGATGTTCAGCGGGAGTTACGTCAGGCGGGGTTGGGTCTGCGCTTTGTGCGGCCGGAGGGCATTCACCTGACGCTCAAATTTCTCGGCGAGACGCCGATCGACCGGATCGCAGCGATCGAACAGGCGCTGACGGAAGCGGCGGCGGGGGTGCGGCCGTTCACGCTGCACCTCGGCGGGCTGGGGACGTTTGGACCGCCGCGACATCCCCGTGTTGTCTGGGCCGGAATTGATGGCGACCGTCCGCACCTGCATGAGCTGGTTGACGCGGTTGAGCGGTCATTGCATCGGATCGGGGTTGCACCGGAGCAGCGGGCGTTCAACCCTCATCTCACGCTCGCGCGCGTGTCTGACCAGCTGCCGGCAGCGGAAGCCGCCAGGATCGTGCCAGTACTGGCGGCGCGTTGGTGGCAGGCGACGGAGTCCCTGTCGTTCGATTCGATCTCTTTGGTGCGAAGTGAGCTCGGGGCGGGCGGCGCCCGCTACACCGCGCTCGGCACATGGCGGCTCGACGGCTGAGCGACCGTGTCGCAATCAGACACCAGTGTGACAAAAGCCGGACAAATCTGATCGGCGCTTCGTAACGATCGCGATCCGGTGATGGGGCGGCGTGCTATACTCTGGATCCGAGGCGGTTGTCCCGGTTGGAGCGTTGCGGCGCTTCGGAGGGCAGTGGCCATGTCCAGGGCAGTCCCCGGCGGTTTGTGACGGCATCGAGCAGCCATGCTCGGTGCCGTTTGTGTTTCTTGGGCGTCGGCAGACGCGGATCATGGGAGGTTCGCCTTGCACTCAAGCCTCATCGGAAAGATCGAGAAGGCGCGGCGCTATGCGGAGGAGCGGGAGACGCGCATCAAGTTTGACGCGCTTTCGGTCCGCTTCCACGGCGAGAACGACGAGCACGAGGTCCGTCTCGACGGCGCGCGCTGGTCCTGCTCCTGCGATTTCTTCGATGGCTACGGAACCTGCTGTCATACGATGGCGCTCGAACGAGTACTGGACGGCATGCTGCCGCGCGAGGCGCGGGAGAGCGCGCTGCAACCATTGGCGGAGGCGGTGGGATAGGAGATTTACCTCTCCCCCGACCCCTCCCCTCGCAGGGGAGGGGAACCCCACCGGCGCATTGGTACGTCTGTAGTGATAGGAGAAGCCAGGCCGTGGAGTGGCCTGGCTTCTTGTTCATTGGTTGATCAGGCTCCCCTCTCCGCGCGGCAGCGGGGGGAAGGGGCGTGTAGGTCACTCCACCTTCCTCAACACCAGACAGGCGTTTTGGCCGCCGAAGCCGAAGCTGTTTTTGAGGACGGTGCGAATGCGGCCGTCCAAAGCCCCACATTCACACTTCAGGTTCGATCGGGAGTTAGCACAACTGGCCCGCTCAATCGATGAGATACACTGCGAGTGTGGCGTGGGAGATCGAGTACACGGACGAGTTCGAGGTGTGGTGGGCCAGTCTCACACCCGCCGAAGGGCGTTCCATCCGCGCCGCTGTTGAGAAGCTGGAGGGAAGTGGTCCCGCGCTGGGTCGGCCATTCGTGGACACGATCAAGGGGTCGCGTCACGCCAACATGAAAGAGTTGCGACCGCGACGGGGCAATATACGCATCCTTTTCGCGTTCAACCCGCTTCGCACCGCGATCCTCCTGATCGGCGGAGACAAGACGAATCGCTGGGACGAATGGTACGCCACAGTGATCCCCATCGCGGATGACCTATACGATATCCACCTACGAGAGTTACATGAGGAAGGAGCGTTATGATGGCTGGACACAAGAAGTTCCGCGACCTTGTCGCCCACATCGACGCTGACCCGATCGCCCGTGCTGAAATCGAGGCTGAGAAGCGCGCGATGGAGGACATCATTGCCCTGGCCGAGCTACGCGAGCGCCGGGCCGCGACGCTATCAGCGGACGCTGGCGCGTTCGACAATCTGCAGCCGAGCGTCGTGCTGCTGGAATCCCAAATTGACGGCGAGGGCGACATTTATCTCTCCACGCTCCGTTACTACGTCGAGGCACTCGGCGGGCGGTTGGAGATCACCGCCGTCTTCCCCGACGAGTCGATCCGGCTCGTGCCGGCGACCATTGAGTCCGAAAGTGCTGCGGGTGCGCGCTCCTAGGCCGTACGGCCATTGACTGCCTGCTCGTATTCGACCGATCAGTGGCCCACTGTCGAGCAGGAGGCGCGTCAGCGAAGGAATTGGAGCCGCGGGCCGGCCGGCTCGACGCGGGCGAGTTGGTCCGCCAGCCATATAGACCGCCGAACACTCGTGCGGTTGCGCAACACCACGACGTCATATTTGTCCTTCGGGCGACGCTACTCCACCTTCCTCAACACCAGGCAGGCGTTTTGACCGCCGAAGCCGAAGCTGTTCTTGAGGACGGTGCGGACGTCGGCGCGGCGTGCGGCGTTGGGGACGTAGTCGAGGTCACACTCAGGATCAGGGGTCTCGTAGTTGACGGTCGGGTGGATGATGCCGGTCTCGATCGTCTTGACGGCGGCGACGAGCTCGGGACCACCGGAGGCGCCGAGGGCGTGGCCGATCATCGACTTGGTCGAGGAGATCGGCGTCTGGTAGGCGTGTTCGCCGAGGGCGGCCTTGATCGCGGCGGTTTCAGAGACGTCGTTGTGGGGGGTGGAGGTGCCGTGGGCGTTGATGTAATCGACGGCGGCGGGGGAGATGCCGGCCTGGGCGAGGGCGGCGCGGATCGCACGGGCGGCGCCGTCGCCGTCGGCGCAGGGGGCGACGATGTGGTAGGCGTCCGCCGTGATGCCGACGCCGGCGACTTCGGCCAGCACGCGGGCGCCGCGGGATTGGGCGCGGGCGAGGGTTTCGAGGACGAAGACGGCGGCGCCCTCGGCGGGGATGAAACCGTCGCGGTCTTTGTCGAAGGGGCGGGAGGCGCGTTCCGGCTCGTCGTTGCGGGTGGACATCGCCCGCATGACGGCGAAGGCGGCGAGGCCGAGCTGGGAGATACCGGCTTCGGCACCGCCGGCGAGCATCACGTCGGCGCGGCCGGCGCGGACGATCTCGGCGGCTTCGCCGACGGCCTGGGTGGCGGCGGCGCAGGCGGTGGAGATCGTGCCGTTGTAGCCTTTGAGGCCGAGTTGGAGGGCGATCTGCGCCGCCGCCATGTTGGGCAGGCTCTTGGGCATGAAGAGTGGATCGATGCGCATGCCACCCTTGGCGACGAGCGTGCGCATGGCATCGTCGATATTGGGGTAGCCGCCGTTGCCGTTGCCGAGCATGACGCCGGTGCGCTCCGGGTCGATGGCATCGGCGGTGAGGCCGGCGTCGTCGAACGCCTGGCGGGCGGCGGCGACACCCATCTGGCTGAAGCGGGCCATCCGCCGCGCTTCGCGCCGGTCGATGAATTCCTCCGGATTCCAGTCCTTCACTTCGGCGGCGATCTTCGTCGGGTAGCCCTCAGTATCGCAGAGGGTCATCGGCCCGACGCCGGAGCGGCCGGCGACGAGCGCCTCCCAGAAGGTTTCGACGCTCTGACCGAGCGGGGTGATGGCGCCCATGCCGGTGATCACCACGCGCTGCGACGGGTCGCGTCCGTTCATACTGATGTTTCTCCTGTGGCGGAGCGGGTTCCCGCCGGTTCGATTGCCTCTGGCATGATGCCGAGAATCCAGGATCTCGCCTCGGCGACGACATAGAGCGAGCCGGTGACGCAGATCAGGTCGGATAGGTCCGCCTCGGCGAGCGCTTCGTCGACGGCAGTGCTTACGGAGGGCGCGATCCTGGCCATCGCACCGGCATCGGTGAACGCCTGCGCCACCACCGAGGGTTCGGCGGCACGGCGGATCGTCGAGCGGGTGGCGATCACGTCGAGGTTGGGCAGGGCATCGGCGAGGACCGTGGCGAAGCCAGGTACATCCTTGTCGGCGCCGAGGCCGACGACGAGCAGAGTCCGCCGGGGGCTGAAGGTCGAGCGGAGCGCTTGCACGAGCCGCTTGGCGGAGTCGATGTTGTGGGCGCCGTCGAGGACGACGAGCGGGCGACGCTTGACGATCTCCAGCCGTCCGGGCCAGCGGACCTCGGCGAGGGCAGAACGAACCACGTCCGGTCCGGCCTCGACGCCCGGCAGGTTTTCGACGCCGAGTACGGCGGTGGCGGCATTTTCGACCTGATGCCGGCCGAGCAGGGGAATGGTGAGGTGGTAGCGGGTGCGCGGCGTTTGCAGGCGGAAAGTCTGGTTGTCGGTGTCGGAGCGTTCGATCGAGAGGGCGCAGGCGGTGGCGACCTCTTCGAGCGAGACATCGAGCTCAGCACAGCGGGCACGGAAGATATCGGCCGCCGACTCGCGTTGCGGCGCCATGACGGCGCGGGTGCCACGGCGGAGGATGCCGGATTTGTCCGTGGCGATCTCGGCGACGGTATTGCCGAGCACCTCGGTGTGCTCCAGCGAAACGGGGGTGAAGACGCAAAGGTTTTTTTCGTCGAGGACGTTGGTCGAGTCGAGCCGGCCGCCGAGGCCGACCTCGATCACCTGCCAGGTGACACCCGCGTCGCGGAAGGCGAGGAAGCCGAGGGCGGTGCGCAGGTCGAAGGTGGTAAGGCGTCCACCCCCAGCGAACACGGCGGCGACGTGCGGCTCAATCTGTTCGACGAGACGGACGAGGGCATCCTGAGCGATCGGCTCGCCGTCAATGCGATAGCGCTCGGTTTCGTGGTGGAGATGGGGGCTGGTAAAGAGGCCGGTGCGTTCGCCGGCGGCGCGGAGGATCGCCTCGATCATCGCGGCGGTGCTACCCTTGCCCTTGCTGCCGGTGATGTGGACGCTGTGGCGGCCGCGCTGCGGGTCGCCGAGGCGAGCGAGCAGGTCGCGCAGCGGCGCCAGTTCCAGCTTGGCCGCGCTCGCGGCGGAGAGCGGCGTCATCTCGTAGTCGGTGAAACTGTAAAGCCAGCGGAGCGCTTCCAGGTAGGTCACGGCGGCACACCTCACCGATCATTGTACGGGCGGCGACGCAGACGGCGAGCCTCGCGGCGCGATCGCCGTTCTCACTCGAATGATGCACTGGTGAATCTGATGGACGAACCGGTCTTACTGCTGGCGACGAACAACGAGCACAAGGTTCGGGAGCTGCGCGCGCTGTTTCGAGACAGCGGTTGGCGGATCGAGACACCGCGAGAGCGGGGGATCGCGCTCGATCCGGCGGAGACGGGGACGACCTACGCGGAAAACGCGCGGCAGAAGGCGGAGGCGTTCGCGGCGACGGCGGGCGGGTGGGTGCTGGCCGATGATTCGGGACTGGAGGTGGACGCGCTGAACGGCGCACCGGGGATTCACTCGGCGCGGTTTGCCGGTGCGGAGACGCCGCACGACGAGAAGATCCATGCGCTGCTGGCGGCGATGGAGGTGGCCGGCGACACACGGCGAAGTGGACGCTTCCGGGCGGCGTTCGTGCTGATCGCCGCGGATGGCCGGTCGTGGGAGAGCGAAGGCGCCTGGGAAGGAGTGATCGCCGATGCGCCGCGCGGCGCCGAGGGGTTCGGCTACGACCCGATCTTCCTGGGGACGGCGGACGGCCGGACGGCGGCGGAGCTATCGGCCGATGAGAAGAACCGGTTGAGCCATCGGGCACAGGCGGCGGCGGCGCTGGTCCCGACGCTGCGGGCGCTGGCCGGACTGCCGCCGAGCGGGTCAACGACGGTGGGAGGTGAGGAGGCGGGGAGCCGGCAACTGTCGCACCTCGACGCATCCGGACGGGCGCGAATGGTGGACGTGACAGAGAAAGACGAGACGCGGCGGGTGGCCGTCGCCCGCGGGCGGGTGACGATGCGGCCCGAGACGCTGACGCTGATCGAGCAGGGGGCGGTGGCGAAGGGGAACGTGCTCACGACCGCCCAGATCGCGGGCGTGATGGCGGCGAAGCGGACGCACGAGCTGATCCCGATGTGCCATCCGTTGCTGCTCACCGGCATCGACGTGACACTGACGCCGGATGCCACGAACTCGTCGGTGGAGATCACGGCGAGTGTGCGCACGACGGGAAAGACAGGCGTGGAGATGGAGGCGCTGACGGCGGTGAGTGTCGCCGCGTTGACGATCTATGACATGTGCAAGGCGGTCGATCGGGGGATGCGGATCGAAGGCGTGCGGCTGGTAGAGAAGCGTGGGGGGAAGAGCGGAGATATTCTGCTGGAATAATGAGGCCGGCTCCGGCCCTCACCCCCGGCCCCTCTCTCGAGTTCGGGAGAGGGGAGCCTGATCGGCACAGGCCCGCCAGTATCTCCCATGTGCCATCAGTGTCGACCGATCAAGCGGGGAGTAACGGTTGACTGAGGCTCCCCTCTCCCGAGTTCGGGAGAGGGGTCGGGGGTGAGGGCCGTCATTCGACGCGACTTTCTTCTTCGCGCTCCATCAGGAGTTCGACCATTGTGGCGATGGCGTTGTGGGCGTAGACGATGTAGTCGCGGGGGTGGAGGGTGAGCTTCTTCATTTCCTCTTTGCGGAGGGCAACAGGGTCGGCGAAGCCGGAGGGGTCGAAGCCCTCCATATCGACGCCGATCTCGAGCTCGTAGAATTCGCCGTCGGGGCCGAGGACGACACAGCCGCGGTCGACGCGGGCCGCCGCTTCCGGTTCGACCTCAATGCCGTAGGAGAAGAAGGCGCCGGGGAACGGCGGGAATGGGTCCAGCCGTTCGGTCAGGTCTTTGACGATGATGCGCAGCTGTTCCGCCGCGCGGTCGATGATCAGGTCGGCCTGCGCCTTGCGGGCGAGTGGTTCTACTGCCAGGTCAGCCATGGAACTCTCCAGATCGGTCTGAAGTCATTATATCGACCGCCGGGCTGATACACTGAGAGGGGGAGCGGTTCTGGAACAGCCGCTATCACCATGCAATCGACCCGTCAACAGATCCTCGATCATCTGCACCTCGAGCATCGGGGTACAGTCAAGGAACTCGCCCGCCGTCTGTGCCTGACACCGACCGGCGTCCGCCAGCATCTCTCGATCCTTGAGCGGGAGGGGCTGGTTGAGGCCGAGGTTGACCGCGGGCATGTGGGGCGGCCGGCCTACGTTTACCGGCTCTCCGAGTCCGGTGAAGCGCTGTATCCAAAGCGGTATGACATGCTGGTCAACCTGCTGATGGAGGAGATTCGGCAGGTCGCGGGTGCAGACATCCTTCAGCGGATACTTCGTCGGGTCGCGGACCGGATGGCACAGCAGCACCGGGACCGAACCGAGAGCCGTACCCTGGCAGAACGGGTGGAAGTAGCGGCGGAACTGATGCGGGAGCAGGGGTGCGTCGCCTTCACCGAAGAACGCGACGGTGTCTATTATCTGCATGAGTGCACCTGTCCCTATCCCGCCGTCGCTTCGCGGAACAGCGCGATCTGCGCGCTCGAGGTCGACCTCGTTCGCCGTCTGACCGGCAGCGATGCGCGGCTGGTATCGAGCCTGCTGCGCGGGGACACGGCCTGTGTCTATCGAGTTCGACCGCAGGAACCGGCCGTGACGCCGGCATGACAAAGCCGGGAGAATCGACGGAGTAGGGCCGATCACGCTATGATCGGCAGGATGAAATCCCCATCCGAGCCGATCGCCCGCCGTGAGTCAGGCCGCATCCTACGCCCACCCTCAACCGAAGCGGTCGAGTCTGCCGCGTCGCGGATCGCCGGACGGTTGCCGCCGCTGCTCGCGGCGATGCGGCCGAAGCAGTGGCTGAAGAACGGCCTCGTCTTTCTCGCCCTGATCTTCTCGATCGACGAGGCGTGGCGTCCGGCCGACATCTCGTCGTGGGCACCGCTGGTGGGGCAGGCGCTGATCGCGTTCTTCGCCTTCACGGCGGTGGCGGCGGCCGAGTACCTGGTCAATGACCTCCGTGACATCGAGAGCGACCGTCTCCACCCGCGCAAGCGCCGGCGGCCGCTGGCAGCCGGAACGCTGAGCGCGCGCACAGCGACGATCGCGGCGGTGGTGCTGTTCACGATCGGCGGTGTGGCCGGGCTGACGCTCGGTTTCTCGTTCTTTGCGGTGCTCGTCATCTATGCGCTGCAATCACTGGCCTATTCGATCTGGCTGAAGCACATCGTGATCATCGATGTGTTGATCAACGCGATCGGGTTCGTCCTGCGGGCGATCGGCGGGGCGCTGGCGATCGACGTGCCGGTGTCGCCGTGGCTGTATTCGGTGACGCTACTAGGCGCGTTGTTCGTGGCGATCTACAAACGGCGCAACGAGCTGATGCTGTTGCAGGCGGGCGCGACGGAGCACCGGCCGATCCTGGCGGAATACACAACGCACCTGCTCGACCAGATGGCGTCGGTCGTGACCGCCTCGACGGTGATCGCCTACAGCCTCTACACGTTCACGGCGCCGAACCTGCCGGACAACCACGCGATGATGGCGACGGTGCCGTTCGTCCTCTACGGCGTCTTCCGCTACATGTACCTGGTCCATCGCCGCGAAGAGGGGGGTAGCCCGGAAGAGGTGATCATCCGCGACAAGCCGATGGTGATCGACCTCGCGCTGTGGCTGCTGACGTCGGCGGCGATCCTATTGATCTTCCGCTGAACGCAACCGCCGGCCGTGAGGCCCTCACCCCCGGCCCCTCTCCCGTCGTGACGGGAGAGGGGAGACTGATCGGCACGGGATTGCCAGTATCTCCTACCATGCCATCAGCGCCGATCGACAACGCTGGGAACAATGGGTCGTTGAGGCTCCCCTCTCCCGTTCGGACGGGAGAGGGGCCGGGGGTGAGGGCCGGGCCATTTACGCCGTCTCGCGCCCCGTCACCGGGTCCGGCTCGATCACCTGGCCGGCGCGGGTGAGGAGGAGCGGGCGCTGGCGGCGTTCGATCGTTTCGGCGTTGACGACGCATTTCTTGACGTCGGTGCGGGAGGGGATCTCGTACATCACGTCGAGGAGGGTGTCTTCGATCACGGTGCGGAGGCCGCGGGCGCCGGTGCGGTGCTGCAGCGCCTCCTTGGCGCAGGCTTCCATCGCGTCGGGGGTAAAGACGAGCTCGACGCCGTCCATCGAGAAGAAGCGTTGGAACTGGCGCATGAGCGCGTTCTTCGGCTCGGTGAGGATGCGGACCATCGACTCCTGGTCGAGCGATTGGAGGGCGACGACCATCGGCATGCGGCCGACAAACTCGGGAATGAGGCCGTACTGGAGCAGGTCGTCGTGTGTGACCTGCGAGAGTAGTTCGTCAGTCTCCTTGTTCGGGTCGATCTGGCGGGTGCGGGAGTCGGCGCGGAAGCCGATCGAGCGGCGGCCCTTGCCGAGGCGGCGGTCGATGATCTTGTCGAGGCCCTCGAAGGCGCCGCCGCAGATGAAGAGGATATTGGCGGTGTTGATCTGGATGAAGTCCTGGTGTGGGTGCTTGCGGCCGCCCTGGGGCGGCACGCTGGCGATGCAGCCCTCGATGATCTTGAGCAGCGCCTGTTGGACACCCTCACCAGAGACATCGCGCGTGATCGAGGGGTTGTCGGACTTGCGGGCGATCTTGTCGATCTCGTCGATGTAGACGATGCCGCGCTCCGCCCGCTGGATATCGAAGTCAGCCGCCTGAATAAGATGGAGGAGGATATTCTCGACATCCTCCCCCACATAGCCGGCTTCCGTCAGTGCAGTCGCGTCGGCGATCGTGAATGGCACGTCGAGTGCCTTGGCAAGCGTGCGAGCGAGCAAGGTCTTGCCGGAGCCGGTCGGACCGACGAGCAGGATGTTGCTCTTTTCCAGTTCGACATCGCCGCCGCCCATGTTGGCGGCGTTGATGCGCTTGTAGTGGTTATAGACCGCGACGGACAGGACCTTTTTGGCCTGGTCCTGCCCGATCACGTATTCGTTCAGGTGTTCCTGAATCTGCTTGGGCGGGGGCATCCGCTGGGTGGTACCGGCACGCGGACGCGCTTGCGGCGAGGCTTCTTCGTTGATGATCTCGCGACAGAGCTCGACGCACTCGTCACAGATGTAGACAGCACCGGGACCGGCGATCAAGCGTTTGACCTGGTCCTGGTTTTTGCCACAGAACGAGCAGTGATACTGAACGCGTCCGGTTCGGTTCGACGGCGGCATTGACGGTCCCCCCAACTACCTGTTTAGTGGCCGGTCTAGACGCCCGCGGCCGCCAGCAGCTTGGTGGGCTGCAGGACCTCGTCTACGATACCGTATTCTACCGCCTGTTCCGCATTCATGAAGAAGTCCCGGCTGCTGTCGGCCTTGACCTTCTCCAGCGGCTGGCCGGTGTGGAACGCGAGGATCTCGTTGAGACGATTGATCAGCTTGAGAATGTGCTGCGAGGCGATCTCGAAGTCGGGCGTCGTGCCCTGGAAACCAGCGTAGCCCTGGTGGATCATCACCTCACCGTTGGGCAGGATGAAGCGCTTGCCGTGGGCGCCGGCCGAGAGCAGGACGGAACCCATGCTCGATGCGTTCAAGCAGACGGTTGAAACGTCCGGCTTGACGTGCTGCATCACGTCGTACATGACCAGGCCAGCGGTCACATCACCGCCGGGGCTGTTGATGTAGATCTGGATGTCCTTGTCCGGGTCGTCGCCGGAGAGATAGAGCAACTGGGCAACGAAGAGGTTGGCAACGTCGTCGTTGATCGGGGTGCCGAGATAAATGATGCGGTCCTTGAAGAGGCGGGAATAGACATCCCAGGCCCGCTCGGTATGGCCCTCACGCTCGAGAATGGTTGGATTCGGAATATGGGGCATTGTGGATCCTCTCCCTCATACTGTGCGATGCTGTCTCGCCCTTCGGGGCCAGACAGCGCGACTTCAGTCGGTACTGTTTCGTGACGATGTAGCTCTCTCTGGGTACACTCCTCGCAATAGCAATTCGTGCGGATAATTCGACGGACAGCGTTATTCCTTTGCCTCGACCGACGGCTCCGTCGAGGCGGCGTCAACTGTCTCTGGTTCTGCCTCCGCGTCTGCTTGCTCAGCGTCAGCGGCCGGCGCATCCGCTGTGGGCGCTTCGTCCGCGTCTGGTTCGGTCAACTCCGGCGCTTCGCCGAGCGCGATCTCGCGCATGCGCTCGACCGTCTTGCGGCTCAGCAACGAACGCTCGATCGTCTCGCGGCCGGACTCGGTGTCGAAAATGGCGCGAAGCTGCTCGCCCTGCGGTCCGCCGCCACCGATCCGATCGATCTCCGCTTCGATGTCAGCGGGCGTGACGGTGATATGCTCTAGCTCGCGGAGTTGACCGAGCACGAGCGAGCGGCGGATGCGCTCGGTCGCGGTGGGGCGGAACTCCGTGCGAAGCTGGTCTTCGTTCAGACCGGCCCGGTTGAGGAATTTCTCGAAGGTACGGCGGTCGTTGCCGGGCACGCCCTGGTCGATCAGCATCCGCTCGATCTCGCGCTCGACGAGTTGTGGCGGGAATTCGACGGTGGCCGCTTCGGTCAGCTTGGTGAGCGCGTCTTCCTCGAGCTTCTGGTCGGCCTCGATTTCAAGGCGTGACTTGAGATCGGACTCGATCCGTTCGCGCAGTGCTTCGAGGGTGGTGAAGCTCTCGCCGACTTCTTTGGCGAATTCGTCGTCGAGCTCGGGCAGCACCCGTGCCTTGATATCCTTGATCGAGACGGTGTAGACAATCGTTTCGCCTTCGAGGCCATCGCCCGAGTCTTCGGGGGCCGGCACCTCGATCGTCTCGGTCGTGCCGGCGGTGAGGCCGATCAGCTTGTCGTGGAGGCCGGGTAGCCCGGTCATCTGGCCGGCGGAGACGACGATCTCGATGTCCTCTTCGTTGACGGTTTCCTCACCACCGACGGTGGCGGTGATCGAGGCACGGATCTGGTCACCCTCTTCGACGGGGCGCTCGACCGGCTCGAAGGTCGCGTATCGCTCGCGCAGGTTCTCAAGCGTCTCGTCGATCTTCTCCGACTCAACCTCGACCGACTGGCGTTCCACTCGCAGCGATCGGTAGTCGCCCAGATCGACAGTGGGGCGAACGGGGACGGTCGCCTTGACGATCACGGGGTCGAGACTGGAGATCTCCAGCTCGGGCCGGTCGACCCAGTCGATGCTCTCGGCTTCGATCGCTTCCTGGACGACGGTTGGTACGAGCCGGTCGAGCGCCTCATGCAGCAAGGTTTCGCGGCCGTAGTGACGCTCGACCAGCGCGCGGGGCGCTTTGCCGGGGCGGAAGCCGGGAATCCGGGCGCGCGGCGCCAGACGCTTATACGCCTGGTCAATAGAGGATTCGACCCGTTCCGGGTCGATCTCGATGTTTAGCAGAACCTGGCTTTCGGGGATGCGCTCGACAGTGACCTTCAAGGTGCCCTCCGGTCATACAAGTATATCACCCGAAGCGACGACCAGGTATGTCGTCAGCGCCCCAGAACGGCGCTTAGAGGTCACGTGTCTTGGGGTTGAGCACATCATTGAGGGCGTCGCCGAGCAACACCCAGGAGAGCAGCAACAGCACGGCAAAGAGTGACGGAATGAAGAGCAGATGCGGATGCGCTTCGAGCGTGCGCACGCCGGCGCCGGCGTTGATCATCTCGCCGAAGCTCGGCACGGGCGGACGCACGCCCAGGCCGAGGAAGGTGAGCGAGATCTCGGCGAGGGCGACCGCGCCGAAGGCGGTTGCGACGCTGAGCACGAGCACGAAGCTGACGTTGGGGAGGATGTGATGGAGGATGACCCGCCAGGTACCCGCGCCCATGGACCGCGCGGCGAGCACGTATTCTGACTCACGCACCTGGAGCGTGAGCGAACGGATGAAGCGCATCGATCCGACCCAGCCGAGGAGGGTGAGGACGATCGCGACGACGGCGAGGCTGCCGAAGCCGCCGCGCAGGGAATCGCCGATCACCGGCGCATCGTAGAACTGGGCGATCCATTCGTTGAGGCGCGGCCCGAACGTCGCCGTAAAGAAGATGATGATCAGGAGGTCAGGCAGGCCGGCGACCACCTCGCCGAACCGGTTGATCAGGATGTCGGCGACGCCGCGCCGGTAGCCGGCGAGCAGGCCGAGGGCGGGGCCGATGAGCAGGCTGCCGGAGATGACGGTGATCACGGTGATGATCACGGTCGTCCGGGCAGCGTAGATCACGCGGGTGAGCATGTCGCGGCCGAGCCGGTCGGTGCCGAATGGGTGGTCGAGCGACGGCGATTGCAGGGCCTGGTCGAGGTTTTGCGTGCGATAATTGCCGGGCGCGATCAGGGGCGCGAAGATGCCGCAGATGTAGAAGATGGCGATATAGATCAGGGCGAGGGTCGCGAGCCGGCGGCGGAGGAGGGCACGCGTCACCGACGCGAGCTGTCCGCGGCGGCGCGGTTCCGCTGTCGTCGGTGGGGTGGTGACCGCGACGGTTTCCTGTGCCATGGGCCTACAGTGCCCCCCCTGTGGCGCGGATGCGCGGGTCAATAATCGTATAGACGATATCGAGAATGATATTTGCCAGGATGAATCCGGCAGCGCTGATCAGGACGAAGGCCATGATCATGTCGTAGTCGCGGCTGCCGATCGCGGCAAATGCCTCCCGGCCGATGCCGGGAATGCCGAACAGCAGCTCGACGAACAGCGTGCCGGTCCACAAGGTAAGCAGGCCGAAGACGACACCGTTCGTCAGCGGCAGCAGCGCGTTGCGAAAGGTGTGCCTGGTGATCACCGTCCATTCCGTCAGACCCTTGGCCCGAGCGGTGCGGATAAACTCCTCGTTGAGCACCTGGAGCATCGTGATCCGGGTGAGGCGGGCGATTCCAGCGAAACCCGGGACCGTGAGCACGATCGTCGGGAGGATGATGCGGGAGCTGAAGATACCGTCCCAGCCGCCAACGGGCAGCCATCCCAGCTTGAGGGCGAACAACCACTGAAGCACGGGGACCATCACGAACGTAGGAATCGCCGCGAGGACGACGAGCGACACCGTCGTCGTCGGGTCCTGCCAGTGGCCGCGCCGCAGGGCCATGTAGATGCCGACGGGGATACCGACGAGGTAGACGAGGAAGAACGGCATCAGGTTGAGCTGGAACGACACCCACATCTTGGGACGCATGATCTCCCAGACGGTGAAGCCGGGGCGCTGGTAGCTCTCGCCGAGGTCGCCGCGCAGGAGGTTGCCCATGTAGCGGGCGTACTGGACCGGGATCGGGTCGTTGAGGCCGAGGCTCTGCTTGACCCGTTCGATCTGCTCGTCGGAGGCGCGCGGGCCGGCACGGACGGTGACCGGATCGCCGGGTGCGTAGCGTCCGATGACGAACGCGGCAAAGGAGATGACGATCAGCACCGGAATCGCGGCAATCAAGCGTCGGACGACGAACGGGAACGCACCGGTCACGGTTGGGTGACTCCCGTACGGTGGTGCAGTCCGGCATTCAACCGGACTGCACCGCCAATCTTCGGATGGCTACTGAATACTAACGTATTTCAGGATCGGCACGACGAGGCCGGTTGGCTCCCAGCCCTGGACGTTCGGCTTGACGAGCACGGAGGCGGCCCCGTGGAAGAGCGGAATCCAGGGGACTTCTTGGAGGAGCATTGCCTCTGCCTCGCGGTAGAGCCGGTACCGCACCTCAATGTCGCGTTCGGTGCGGGCGCGCTGGAGCAGCGAATCGACCTGCGGGTTGGCGTACTTCGTTTCGTTATGACCGCTGTCCGAGGCGAAGTGGATATCGAGGAAGTTCTCCGGGTCGGGGTAGTCGGCCTGCCAGCCGAGCGACCACATCTGATAGCGGCCCCGGCGAACGTCCTGGAAGAAGGTGGCGGTCTCGACCTGCTCCACCTCAACCTCGACGCCGAGGTTCGTGCGCCACATCTCCAGCAGCGCCTCGACGGTGGGGCCGAGGTTGGCGCCCTGACCCGAAAGGGTGAGGACGATCCGCGGCAGCCGCGATCCGTACTTCGATTGTTCGAGCGTCTCCTTCGCCTTCTGCGGATCGAAGGTGATCGTTGGTTGGTTCTCGCTGTACCCAGGGAGCCCCGGCGGGAGAATCGTGTTCGCGATCGGGACGAGGTTGCGCAGGATGACGTTGGCGATGCTGTTCTTGTCGATCGCCATCGCGAAGGCCTGCCTGACTTTGACGTCATCGAACGGCGGCTGCTGCGTGTTGAAGGCGATGTAGCTGGTGGAGAGCTCCGGTTTCTCGATGAACTCCTTGTTCAGCCGTTCGGAGGTATCGCGGATGCGTTCGATATCGTTGACGCCGACGTAAGCGACATCGATCTCGCCGTTCTCGTACTGCGTCAGAATGGAGCCGCCGGCGAGGCTGTAGGTGACCTTGCTGAGCGTGGGCTTGGGGTCGCCATGATAACGCTCGTTCGGGACGAGCACCACGCGCTCCCCGATCTTCCATTCCTGCAGCTTGAAGGGGCCGGTGCCATTGGGACGGCGGGTCCAGTTGCGCTTGTCGCGTTCGATCTGATCCTTATCGACGACGTAGGCGGTCGGATAGGTCATCTTGGAGATGAAGTAGGACTTGGGTTGGTCGATCTCGATCTGGAGGGTGTAGTCATCGATGACTTTGATACCGGAGATTTCTTGCGCACGACCCCGGATCATGTCCTTGGCGCCGACAATGTCGCCGAGATAGGTGTCTGCCGAAGGAGAGTCCGTATCGGGCCTGGCCGCCCGTTCCATTGACCACTTGAAATCGGCGGCGGTGACACGCCGGCCGGAATTGGAAAAGCTGACATCATCACGGAGCTTGAAGGTATACGTCTTGCCATCGTCGGAAACGGTCCATTCCCTGGCGATGTCAGGAACGATCTTCAGGTCTTTATCCAACGCGACGAGGCCGCCGAACAGCTCGACGACGTAGGTCGCCGAGGTGACATCGGTAACGAGCGCCGGGTCGAGGGTGAGCGGATCGTCGCCGGGGAGGCGTAACTCGCCGGATTCCCGCGGGCCGGCGCCGCTTCCGCTCTGGCTGCTCTCCGCCGTGCTGCCGCCGTCGTCGTCGCGGTTTGCGAACAAGATGACGGAGACACCGATCACCGCAAGCACGAGGACACCAACGACACCGGCCAGGATCGCCAGCAAGCGTTTCTCGTTCACTCCCTACCTCCTCCCACAAACACCGATCATCGTTGGTACGTGCGGTGCAATCACCCGGATTGGCCGAAGGTCGCAATCAACCAGCCGGACGTGTCCCTGTCATCGACTATCGCGAGACTTGACATTTCAATCAGTATATCGATCGGAGGATCGGGTAGCGACCCCCTCCCCCGGCCGCGAGGCCCTCACCCCCGACCCCGCTCCCGCCGAGCGAGCGAGGGGAGCCTGATCGGCACAGGATTGCCAGTATCTCCCACCGTGCTGGCAGCACCGATCGATACAAGCTGGTTACATCGGCTCACTGAGGCTCCCCTCGCCCGCCGGGCGGGAGCGGGGTCGGGGGTGAGGGCCGTCACTCCGTCACGGCGATGTGCAGATCGCGCAGTTGGGCGGCGTCGACGGTTGAGGGGGCGCCGGTCATCGGGTCGGCGGCGGTCTTGGTCTTGGGAAAGGCGATCACTTCGCGGATATCGCCGACGCCGGCGAGGAGGGCGACAGTGCGGTCGATGCCGGGGGCGACGCCGCCGTGCGGGGGCGCGCCGTATTCGAAGGCGTCGAGCATATGGCCGAAGCGGTCCTGTTGCTCCTCGTCGGAGATATCGAGCAGGGAGAAGATGCGGGATTGGACGGCGCGGTCGTGAATGCGGATGCTGCCGCTGCCCAGCTCCCAGCCGTTGCAGACGAGGTCATACGCCTTGCTGCGGACGCGGCCGGGGTCGCGGTCGAGCAGGGAGAGATCCTCCTCCTTTGGTGCGGTGAAGGGGTGGTGCGCGCTGTCCCAACGGCCGCGATCGGCGTTCCATTCGAAGAGGGGGAAGTCGGTGACAAAGAGGTAGGAGAACTCGTCGGAGCGGGCGAGGTCGAGGCGTGAGGCCATCTCTCGACGGAGCGTATCGAGGACCGTGTTGCCGGTCTGGTACGTGTCCGCCACGAGCAGGAGCAAATCGCCGCTCGTGGCGCCGGAGCGGGCGGCGATTTCCCCGATCAGCGTAGGTGAGAGGAAGCGGGCGACGGGGGAGCGGATCTGATCCGGTTGAATGGCTGCCGGATCGCCGAGCAGGCCGGCGGTGACCAGACCCTTCGCGCCGCGTCCCTTGGCGATCTCGGTCAGTTCGTCGATCTGGCGGCGGGTGATCTCGGCGCTGCCGGGGACGGCGATGCCGCGCACGCGGCCACGGGACTCGACGGCGCTCCGAAAGACGCCGAACTCGGAGCCGGCGACGAGATCGGTGATATCGAAGATCTCCATGCCGTAGCGCAGATCGGGCTTGTCGGAGCCGAAGCGCTCCATCGCCTCGGCATAGGTCAGACGGGGAAACGGGTCGGGGATCGTGACGTCGGGCCGGAGCGTGCGGGTCATACCAATGAAGAGCGCTTCCATCAGGTCGAGGATGTCCTTTTCTTCGACGAAGCTCATCTCGAGGTCGAGCTGGGTGAACTCCGGTTGCCGGTCGGCGCGGAGGTCTTCGTCGCGGAAGCAGCGGGCGATCTGAAAGTAGCGTTCGACGCCAGCGACCATCAGCAACTGCTTGAGCTGCTGGGGCGACTGGGGCAAAGCGTAGAAGGCGCCGGGATGGACGCGGCTGGGCACGAGGTAGTCGCGGGCGCCTTCGGGCGTGCTCTTGAGCAGGATCGGCGTCTCGACCTCGATGAAGCCGCGGTCGTTGAGGAAGGTGCGGATGTAGTTGACGACCTGGTGGCGAAGACGGAGGCGTTCGGCCATGTCGGGACGGCGGAGGTCGAGATAGCGGTAGGTGAGGCGGGTGAGTTCGGCGGGTTCGGACTCGTCGTTGATCGGGAACGGCGGCGTCTTCGAGGGATTGAGAACCTCGACCGTGAGCGCCTGGACCTCGATCTCGCCGGTGGGGAGACGCGGATTGACGGCGCCGGGCTGGCGATTGACGATCTCGCCCACGATCCGGACGACGTATTCGGATCGGAGCGCCTGGGCTGCCTCGTGCGCGGCGGGCGCGAGGGTCGGGTTGACGACGACCTGGACGATGCCGGTGCTGTCGCGCAGGTCGAGGAAGGTGAGGCCGCCGTGGTCGCGCCGGCGATGGACCCAGCCCGCGAGCGTGGCGGTGGTGCCGGCGTCGGCGGCGCGGAGCTGGCCGCAGTAGCGGTTCTTAAGCATACCTAACCCCCCGGCCCCCTTCCCTCGCAGGGAAGGGGGAGTTCTGTCGAGCGATGGTTGTGGTGGGTTGGGCATCCTGCAGTCAAACGAGATACTGACA
>JBFXAN010000043.1:0-42704 GCA_050184225.1 Dehalococcoidia bacterium
CCGCCGCCGTGGCGCTGTGCGCTCTGTGAGTCCGCGACTCCCCTGGACGACGTAGCCGCAGGCGTGAGTGGCGACATCGGGGTCTGTCTCCGTTGTCTTGGGATGCTGACCGGGCCCGTGCGGCCGATGCCCGCGGTCCTTGAGCACGCTATCCGTGTCGTCGTGGCCGAGTCGTAGGCACTGGAGCGGAGGGCACGTGCCCTCGCCACTGCCGTGCTGGATGTGGATGTCGGGCATCCTGCCCAACCAATCGGGGATCTTGCCCGACAGACGGCCGTCGAACCGAGCGCGATGCTGAGCGTGGCCGGTCCGAGTGGAACGGCACTTGAACAACTCAATTGATGAGGAGGCAGACCATGACGGTCGCACGCGTGACGGAGATTTCTGCAGAGTCGCCCGAGAGCTTCGAAGATGCTTTGCGCCTGGGCATCGCCCGGGCAACGAAAACGTTGCGCAACGTCAGGAGCGCCTGGGTGAAGGAACAACAGGTCGTCATCGAAGACGGTGCAATCACCAAGTACCGCACGGACATGCTTGTCACCTTCGTGCTCGACGACGACGCGGACGACGACTAGGCGCTCCGTGCCGCGCCGAATGAGTGCCGGCAGTGAGGGATGGGAGGTTGCACGAATGCGACACGGATGCATCCTGGTCCCACTAGACGGTTCTGCACAGGCAGAAGGGGCTCTGCCAGCGGCAATGACCCTGGCTAGGGTGGAAGCCCGCTCCATCGAACTGCTGGCCGTGGTGGAGCCGCTGGACGAGTTGCCGGATGGCGACCGCCTCGCCCCGCTGATTGCCGAGGGGTTACGGACACGTCTGCACAGCTCAGCGGAGCAGTTACGTGTGTCTGGCCTGGGCGTGGAGGTGGCTGTCCGGTACGGCGACCCCGCCGACGTGATCCTCGCCCATGCCGCAGAGCGAAGCGCCGCGCTCATTGTTATGGCCACCCATGGGGCCGGTGGGCTCCGGCGTTGGGTGGTCGGCAGCGCAGCGGACAAGGTGCTTCGCCTGGCGCCGTGTCCCGTCCTCCTCCGCCCGCCCGCATCGCCGCTCGAGGACCGCCTGACGCCTTGGCAACCCAAGCGCTTCCTCGTGCCGCTCGATGGCTCGTCGCTCGCAGAATCGGCGTTGCCACTGGCCCGAAGCTGGGCGGCGTCGCTCGGCGCTGAGTTGCTCCTCGCCCGCGCGCAGCCCTGGACGGCGGTGCAGTTCGCCATCGTCGACGGCTACCTGCCGGACCTGGGCGCTCCGGATGAGGAGGCGGCGCGCGCGGCGGCCGACTATCTGGTGGAGCAAGGCCGTCATATGACGCCAGGGACTGCGGTGCGGACCATGGTCCTGCGCGGCAGCCCCGCCGACCAACTGCTTGACCTCGCAGAGCGGGAGTCGATCGATGCCGTGATCATGACCTCCCATGGCCGGGGTGGGTTGCGGCGGCTAGCGTTGGGCAGTGTCGCCGATCGACTGGTCCGCGCCGGCCTCTGCGTCTGCATCATCCACGCCGCCGACGAGCGTGCGAGCGTAGAGCCGCTGCTGCCCGCGATGACGACAGAAGGGAAGCCATCGCCATGACCACTGTGACGCGCTGCGAGCCATGGGCTGAATGCCTGCACCAGGACCCCGCTCCGTTCACCCGCGAGCAGATCACTGCCGTCGCGACGAAGCTGCAGCGGTTTTTCGAGACGCTTGATACCGACGAGCGGACCATCCTGGCGGCCTTGCTGCTGGACTGGTGTGGCAATCCTGAGGCAGCCCATCTCGTGCTCTGGCGCGCGCTCTGTCTGCCGCCAAAGGACGAATCGGTGGCCTCACGTACCAAATGAGTCGATCGGGGGTGATTGCCATGACCGCGCGGCACGCTGTGACGACCGACGTTTCAACGCCGCTGACCTGTACCGTCGACCAACGCGACGGCACGCGCCTCGGGACGGGGCTGCTGCACTGCATGCAGGTCGCCCCCGATGACTGGGTGTTGGTGCTGGAGATGGATCCAGACAGCCTACTGTCCCGTCCGAACGGCGGTGATGCCGCCCTCGAGGTGCTGGTACGGGCGGCCAGTGGTCCGCTACGGACGGCTCTGATCGAACGGGTCGGTCCCCAAGCCGCACTCCACCGGCTCTACACCCTGCGGCTCACCACGCCGTCCGCGCCGCTGGCGCCAGTCGGTTCACTGAGTCAGGAAGGAGTCCCGGCAATGCCGAAACAAGCACCTGACGCGTCCCTCACGGTCGCCGAGATCGCGATGCGCCTCCGCGTGGATGCGGAGGAGGTGCGTGATTGGCTCCAGACCGGTCAGTTGCACGGCACCCGCGTCGGTACGGACTGGCGCATCACCGAGGCTGACCTCGAAGGGTTCTTGCAGCGGCTCCGTAGCCAGACGCCAGTGGCGTGAACCGAGGGATCGGTATGACACCACAGCACCGCGCAATCCCCTTGAACCGCCACGCTGCTCGCCCGCACTCATGACCTGAAAGTGGCGCTCGCGAGCAGCCGAGAAGAGGAGGTGGACTAACGGGCGATGGTTCGTCACGCCACGCGGCTCGGTAGAGTTCGAACCGGCCGCCCTGCGGGCGAATCTTGTCCGAGACATCAATGCGTACCCGACCGCCGATGGCAGCCCGATTCCCGATTCGCACGGTGGTGCTGGAGCCGCGCTCCGGCGGATGATCGGTACCGCCCCAGACGACACACAGAAGGAGACACCATCATGGTTGCAGCAACCCATACCGACGTCGACATTCAGCAGGATGTGCTCGACGAACTGGTCTATGACCCGCGGGTCGCGCCGAACGAGGTCGGCGTCCGGGTCCACGACGGCGTCGTCACGCTCCTGGGCGATGTCGATACGTACACCAAGCGCCTTGCCGCCGAGGCTGCCGCCCATCGCGTACGCGGCGTCAAAGCCGTCGCCAATGAGCTGGCGGTACATCTGCCTCAGGCACATGCCCGCACCGACGAAGAGATTGCCACCGCGGCCGTGCGGGCTCTCCGCTGGTCGACCAGCATCCCGGACGAGGCGCTCGACGTGACGGTTTCGAACGGCTGGATCACGCTGAAGGGCAAGGTCTCCTGGCACTACCAGCGCGAGGCGGCGGAGCAGGCCGTGCGCGAGCTGACCGGGGTGCAGGGCGTGAGCAACGCGATCGAGGTCGCCCAGCAGGTGAAGGCGGCCGCCGTACGAGCCAAGATCGAGGCCGCGCTGGTGCGAAACGCCACGGTAGACGCGCACCTGGGCGGAACGGCGGGATGCCGAGCAGGCCGCCTGGGCGGCGCCGGGCGTCACCAAGGTCGACAATCGCATCACTATCCGGCCCTAGTTCGCATCCAACCGCGCTGGGGCATCACCGCTGCGGCCGACGATGGTCATCCGAACCGCAACAGCGTCCCAGCCATCAGCATCCGGGAGGCGCGCCCATGGACTCGAAGCGGGTGCTCATCCGCCGGCGTGCGATCGGGGATGGCGCGCGGTTCCGTGACCGCACGGAGCCAGTAAAGCTGCGCCGCTGTCGGGCGTGCGGCCGCATCCATCAGGGCCTCAGCCCTCATGTCCGCGGCCGATGCCGGTTCCCAGGTGAGCACGATGAACGGGGCAGTGATGGGCAGGCAATGCTTCCCAAGTCCGCAGACACAGGCGAGACACGAAAGGAGCCGCAGAATGACGACCGAGCCAGTCCGCCAGATGGTGGAGGGGACGGGTGACGCGGGGACACATACTCACCCCGATCAGGAACACAACCACGACCATTATCACATGACGCATCACCACCGCAGTGGCATCGGTGAGGCGTTGGGCGAGTTCGAGCACCGTGCTTCGTGGCACACCCATGAGCATGGCCACGCCGCCCTCACGCACAACCATGACTTCCGCGAGGCCGACGAGATCGAACACCACGGCAAGGAGGTGCACATCCACGACCACAGCCATCCCACCACATCCCCCGGATAACAGCATCCCAATCGCAAATAAAGCACAGAGGAGACCACGATGTCTGAGCAACAAGCAACCGCCGTCATGGAGCCGGAGAATACTCCCGCAACCCCGTCCACTCCAACGATCTTCGATCAGATCGATCAGGAGTTCGGGGAGTGGCGCCGTCGCATGACCGAGCTATTCCGCCGGCCCTTTGCATCGCTGGCCGGCCCGCCGCTGATGGTCGGGACCGCGTGGGCGCCGCGGGCCGATGCCTTTCGCGCCGACGGCGGGCTGGTGATCAAGGCGGAACTGCCCGGTGTCAAGCAGGAGGACATCCGCCTGACGGTGCAGGACGGCGTACTGACGATCGAAGGGACGCGCCAGGAAGACAAGGAGGTGAAGGACGCGCGGGCCTACATGGCCGAGCGGTTCCGTGGCGCCTTCGCCCGCAGCTTCGCCCTGCCCGATGGCGTCGACACCGCCGCGATCACCGCCACCTACACCGATGGAGTGCTTGAGGTGCGGGTGCCGTTGCCGGCGCCGGCCGCGACCGAGCCGACGACCTTCCCGATTACCACGTAGCCAAGCAGTCAACCGTCTAACCCTTGACGATGCGGAGCGCATCGACCAGCCTCGACGCTCCGCATCGCGAGGAACGCTGAAGTCAACGCCATGGAGGTGGCTCATGCGCCAACACGAGGAAGCGACCGCGACTGCACCGGCATCATGTCCGGCTTGTGGCGGACCAGCAATGCATCCGGGCGCCTGTGTTGACCGCGACGGATACGTCCTTCCGGCCTACGAAGCGCTCGCGGCGACATGGCGGGACCAGGGGCAGCCCGTGCTCACTGAAGAAGACCTCGTCGATCTCGAGGAAATGCTGAGCACCGATGACGATGATGAACGTCGCGGGTGATCTGCACGAATGTTGATCTCATCGTATCGCCCCGACAAAGAGCGCGCGGGCCGCGGTGGGACTGGTCGCGATGGTTCTGTGGAGGATGTCGTGATTGAGCGTCAAAACACCTGCAACGCTCCCGCCGCGCCGCGGCTGCTGCCTGATGTGATGCATGAACTGATCAATCGGAAGCCACCGTACGGGCGAGTGTTGTCCGTCTATCTTGATACATCATCGGCGCGGCGCACCGGCCAGGGCCATCGCCTGGCCTTGCTGGAGGGCTGCCGCGCCCTTCGAACGGCAGTGTCACCCGACGACGAGCACCTGTTTGAGGCGGCGGTTGGCCACGTAAAGCAATTTCTTGCAGAGCACCTGCCATCAGGCGTGATTGGTATCGCCATGTTCGCGTCCGGCGACCCCGATTACTTCTACGCGGTGCCCCTCCCGGCGCCACCCGAGGACCTGGTCGCCTGGGAGGATCGTCCGTACATTGCACCCCTCGCCGTGGCGCTGGATGAGCTGGAACGGGTGGCCCTGGCCATGGTCGATCAGGAACGCGCTCGTCTCTTCACCATCTTCCTGGGCGCCATTGAGACACGACGGGAGTTCGCCGATGACGTGCCCGGCAAGTACCGCACGGGTGGGTGGTATGCCCTTGCCCAGACCCGCTACGCGCACCATCACGACGAGCATGTTCGACGTCACCTCAACCGGGTGACGCACGAGCTCCTGGCGCTGCATCGGAGCCGTCCCTTCGACCGGCTCTTCCTCGCCGGACCGCCGGAAACCCTGGCTACGCTGCAAGAACGCCTACCCCGGCCGCTACGGCAGCACCTTGCAGGGATGCTGCATCTGGAACTGTTTGCCACGGAACCGAAGATTCTGGCGGAGGTTCTTCATGCGGCAGAGACTGCGGAGCAGCGCGCCGATATGGCGGCGGTTGAGGAACTGCTAGAAGCGCAGGGCGGCCGGCAGGCCGTGATCGACCTTGCTGCCACGCTCTCCGCCGTGAATCAACATCGAGTTCGGCAGCTGGTCCTTGGCGCTGACTTCGCACACACGCGTGGCCGTTGTCCGGACTGCGATGCATTGACGCAAAGTAAAGAGCGCTGTCCGGTGTGCGATGCGGCCATCGAGCCGTTGGCCGACCTGCGCGATACGGTACTGGCGGCAGGGCTGGCACAGGGGGCAACGGTGAACATCGTCGCAGGGCCGTCCGCGGCCAAACTCGCCGCGGTGGGCGGCATCGGTGCCTGGCTCCAGGCGTGATCGCGTCTTTCCCGTCTCAGAGCCGGGTCAGTATGGCGCGAGTATCGGGCTCGGTGTTGTGCAGCGGCGGGATCGAGTGTCGACCGACTTCGGGCGAACCTGGTCATACCAGAGGGAGGCGAACGGTAAAGACGGAACCGTGACCCTCAACGCTCTCTACCTCGATCGTGCCGCCGTGCAGTTCAACGATCTGGCGTGCGCCCGCGAGGCCGATTCCGGTGCCGGCAATCCGGCCGGCCACGTTGGCGCCGCGCTGATATCGCTCGAAGATGTGCGGCAGATCCGCCGGCGGAATCCCGATCCCTTCATCTTGGACCTGGATGATCGCCCAATCGCGCCCATCCTCCACCACCGTGACCTTTACCGAGCCTCCCTCCGGGCTGTACTTGACAGCGTTCGAGAGGAGATTGGCGATGACGCGCGCGATCCGGGCTGCATCCCATTCTCCAATGATCTCTACCGATGTGGTCTCAAACCGGATCGGGGGTTGCTCTGAACGGAGTTGCTGGGCCGCGACTTCCTCTCGGATCAGCCCAATTAGGTCGGTGGGACGAAGGTCGAGATCGAGCGGACGCCCGGCCTCTAGGCGCGACACGTCGAGCAGTTCGCCGATCATCCCAACCATCTGGTTGATCATGGAATCGAACCAGGTCCATTCGTCGGCTACGAGAAGGTTCTTTTCGGCTTCCGGCGCCGTGCTCTGTTGACGGCGGAGTGCGTGCGCCGCGACGCGAAGCGTCGTGAGCGGCTGGCCCAGATCGTGGGTGACGGCAGCAAATTGCTGCGCACGTAGTGTCACGGTCTGCTCGGCTTGGTCATAGAGCCGTTCCAGCCGCTCGACCTGGTCGTGCAGCCGGAGATTCAGCGACCGCGTCCTGAGCAGATTCCGCACGCGCAGCAACAACTCGACGTGGTCAAACGGCTTGGTCAGGAAGTCCGTGGCGCCGGTGTCGAGCGCCCGGCGCTTCACGTCGGGGGTTGTCATCGCGGTCAAAACTAGAATTGGCTGGTAGGAATCGACGGAAACCTCTTGCCGCAAGTGTTCCATGACGGTGAAGCCATCGAGGTGTGGCATGAGCAGATCGAGCAGGATCAGGTCGGGTTGATGGGCGCGATAGAGCGGCAGCACTTCGCGCGAGTCGGTTGTACTCATGAGATTGGAGTAACCTGCGCGGGCAAGCATCTGCTCGAGCAGATCGACGTTTGCCTCTTCATCATCCACGATGAGGATGCATGCATCAGTAAGGTTGGCGTCGAGCATGATCTATCCGTCTGATTGGTCGAGCAGCTCGGTTACAACTCCGAGAAAGCGTTGGATGTCGAGCGGCTTCGTCAGATAGGTGCGGGCGCCCGCTCGGAGCAGCCGATCGATCTGACCCGGAGTCGCATCCGCGCTGATCACCACCACCGGGATGTCCCGCGTTCGGTCGTCCGCTCGGAGGTGGCGTAGGACATCGAGACCGGACATGTCCGGCAGATGCAGATCGAGCAGGATCAGGTTCGGCCGATGCTGCAACGCAAGCTCCAGACCCAGCCGTCCCTGCATCGCCGGCATGAGCTTGATATGGTTGCTGCGAGCGAAGATCTGCTCGATCAGTTCGAGATTGGGGAGATTGTCCTCGACATAGAGCACTGTGCGGGCGGCCTGGCCTGGAGCTTCCAGCGCCGCGTTCTCGCCCGCGGCCGCGCGGTCGTGTCGCGAGAGCGGACTCTCGCTCAAGTTGAGTTCCACCGAAAAGGTGCTGCCCGTGCCAGGGGTGCTGGCGACCGTGATCGCACCGCCCATCGCCTCCACCAGGCCCTTGGAAAGTGCCAGGCCAAGGCCGGTGCCTTCCACGTCGGTCGTCTCCGCTCCGAGGCGCTCGAACGGCGAGAACAGGCGGTCCAGCTTGTCCGGCGCAATCCCCGGACCGGTGTCGTGGATGTCGATCCGGATTTTGGACTCCTCCACTATCTGGCAGGTGGCGCTGACCGAACCGCCGTGGCGATTGTACTTCACGCCGTTCGCCAGGATATTTAGGAGGACCTGCTTCAATCGCTGTCGATCGGCCGTCACGAAGTAGCTGCACATCGAGCCGGGATCGACAAGAAGCTGCACGCTGCGTTCATCGGCCAGGGGTCGAACGAGGTCAAGCGCCTCCCGCAGCGCGTCGGACATCCGCACCGGTTCCGGCGAGAGCTGTAGCCGTCCGGTCTCGATCCGGGCGATATCCAGCACCTCATTGATCAGGTCAAGGAGATGGCGACCGCCCCTGAGGATCCGCTTCACGTTCGCGTGCTGCGTGGGTGTGAGCGGATCCATCTCCAGAAGTTGGGCGAAGCCCAACACGGCGTTGAGGGGCGTGCGCAGTTCGTGACTCATGCGTGAAAGGAACTCGCTCTTGGCCTGATTGGCGCGTTCGGCTTCTGCGCGCGCCAGTTCTGCCGCTTCCATGGCGCGACGCAGATCCTGCTCGATGCGCTGTCGCGCGCTGATGTCGCGGACGATCGCGATCACCAGCGTGTCATCGTCGACCCGCATCGGACTCAGGCTGATCTCGACCGGGAACTCGGTACCATCCTTGCGCCGCCCGTAGAGCTCACGCCCCTCCCCCATCGGCCGCGTGCGTGGGGATGCCACATAATCCGTTCGGTAGCCGACGTGGCCAGAGCGAAGCCGTTCGGGCACGAGCACATCAATGCGCTGCCCCAGTAGCTCGTCCCGCGAATAGCCGAAATACGCTTCCGCCTGGCGGTTGATCAGCGTGATGCCGCCACTGCCATCTACGATGACGATGGCGTCCGGCGCAGCGTCGAGCAACCCGCGAAAGAGTTCCTCGGCGGGTTGTGCACCACTGCGCGTTCCATCTTCTGTGATTTCAACGTTGTGAGCCGCCATCGACTACTCCTTCGAGCTGCCGGACCACCTCCACACAGTATCACCCTCGAAAGTATCGCGGATGCGAAGAGCGGATGTGCGACCGCGTCAGTACCGCGCACCTCGACCGCTCCGCGCCGTGTCATGCCGCCGAGCATCTCTACAGGATGATCGGGCGGCTCGCGGCCGGCGGCCCGGAGAGCATCGCGCATCCGATCCGGCAGTGCCAGACACCTCTCTCGGGTAATGCCAGACCGAGCAACGATGCCTTTCCACCTGATGTGTGCGACCCTTCAATCGGCCATACGTTGAGTTCGGAGGCGCCATGGATCGCTTACGCCGGCTCGATTGGGATGCCGTGGCCGGCATCGTCGCCGCGGTGGCGGCACTGGTGCTGCACCAGCTCCACATCATCGACGAAGAGATCGTCCTCGCGATCGTCCTCGTCATCCTCGCCCTGATCTTGCTGCGTGACCTCCGTCGCGAAGAGCGCGACGAGCGTGGCGCCGAGAGCATCGACCGGATCGAGGCCGCCGTCGTCGCGCTCCGCGCCCAGGTCGCGCCGCCCGATGCGGTCCTGATCGGGCCGGAGCGGCTGCGGGTGGAGAGCGAGCGCTTCGCCCGCGATGCCCGCGGTGACATGGTCTGGTTCAACGTCTGCCTGCTGATGTTTGCACCGCAGGCGCTGTTCGACGTCCTCCTCCGCCCGGCGATCGAAAACCCCCGCGTTTCGTCGATTCAATTCCTGCTCGATCATCACGAACGGGAACGATGGGAGCAGGTGGTCATGCCCAAGGTGGCGGCTTGTGCCGGCCGGGCGAAGGTCGCCGCGCCGCTCTGGTGCGACCTGTGCGAGAGCGTCTCCTTCATCCTGGCGGAGCCGCCTACCGGCGGCCGGACCGAGGCGCACCTCAGTTTCTGGGGCGAGCCGTTCATGTCCTACGCCACCGAGCAAGGGGTCCCCCGCTACATCTTTCACATCCAACCCCACTCGGAACTGATCGGGCGGCTGGTGGACCTCCAGCGCGGCTACCGGCTCCGGGCATCGCATTCGGCCGATCCTGTCCCGACCGCCCCGCCCGCCGCCGGCGCGCTCAATAGAGCGCGCGGACCTGGAGGCTCCGCAGCCCAACAGGACAGCACCTAACACAGGCCGGACGTGTACCCGTTCGCTGATCGCACCCGCGCCGCCTGCGCGGCGTCCTCCATCTTCCGGTACATGCTTCGCGCCGCCTCCTGCGAGAGCGATGCGTCGAGGAGTGGAAAGTACACGTCCTCCTCCTTGGCGAAGTGGACCACCACGAGCGCATAGAGGCCGTACAGCACTCGGCGCAACGCCCGCGCCGTCATGGGCTCCAGTTCCGTATCAATCAGCGCCGGCCGCAGCTCGCCCAACTCCTTGATCAGCCGCTCGATTGCGACGTGATCGCGGCTCATGGTCGCGGTCGCCTGACGTGCGCCCATCACCTTGGCAACGACCGGGTAGAGCGCCCGCTCCTCAGCGATCGCGTGCGGGACGAGATGGCCGGTCAAGAAGCCATACGCCGCGTCCACCTCACGATGAAGGTCGGCCATAGACACTTCGCCCACCATGTCGGCGGCAGTCAGCAGCGCCATGATGTGGGGTAGCAACTCCTGGTGCTCCTTGCGGAGGGGCTGCGTGGCAGGTCCGGAACGCAGATGGTTCGTCATCGTTGTACTCCTTCGGCCTCGGTACTGATCATCGCGCGGCCGAGCCGGTGCGTCTGTCGGGTATCACCGCCACATGAATCCTCCGTTGCCTGACAGAGACGCACTCCCGGATCGTCGAGGCTTGAGGTACTGGCGGAGAAGGTTGGTACACGCGGAAAGGAGCGATGCCGTGAAGATCCTCGTGACGCTCGATGGTTCCCACCTTAGCGAGGCGATACTGGAAACCGTCGCCAAGATTGCCGCGCCACTCGACGCCGAGGTCGAGCTATTCACTGTCGGCCGGCTCGATGAGGCGCATACGACGCCCGTGCGGTCGGCATACGTCGAGATGATACCGGCGGCGACGGCCACCGGCGCGCGCATCGGCGTTCCCCTGCCATCCGACATCATGCCACCGGTGATCGAGAGCCGTGTCCAGGCAATGTCGCGACTAGAGGCGTCCCTGCTTGACTACCTGGTCTCGAGCTCTCATGCACTGAATGGTGTCAGAGTCGAAACCCACGTGAAATTCGCCGACGATGCCGCGGAGGCGATTGTGGAGCGGGCGCGCCAGAGCAAGCCCGACCTGATCGCGATGGCGACCCATGGCCGCACAGGGCTGAGCCATCTGCTCGCCGGCAGCGTCTGTGAGCAGGTGATCCGCAGTGGCGTCGCCCCAGTCCTCGTCCTGCGACCCTGAGAGCGTGTATGAATAATCGAAACGAATCAACTTTGTCATCCTGAGCAGAGCGAAGGATCTCGGAGGATACTTGCGTCCGAGATCCTTCGCTCTGCTCAGGATGACAAGGGGCCGAACGCGCCGTGATAGTCGGCGCGATCATGGCAGTGCCGCGAGGATGCAGACCATCCGATTGCTCATGACCCATCGCTTGGGATTGCGACAGCGTCTGAACGTATGCCATGTGGAGTGGGCCGCTCTGTGCGTGCGAGGTAATCCTCATCGGCGTGGCGTACCATCGAGATGATCCCCACCATGACGCCGATGAAGGCGGCGAAGTAGGTGATGATCGCCAGCGCTAACACCCACGCGTCCAGCGGCGTAAAGTCGAACGTGCGCTCCGCGACCTGCTGAAACCCAAGTACCGCCGCCATCCAGACGGCGATCGCGCCAAGCGTCAGCACGACGATCCGCACCGCCGCGGCCGGCCCCTGCCGGATAACAGGCGTCCGCGTCGCACCGCTCGCGACGAGCGTGTTGGAATGTCTCGTTGCCTGAGTCGCCATGGCGTGCCTCCTAGCTCCTCAGCCTGAGCGGCCGTGCTAATCGGTTCTTCCTTCATGCTCGTCCCTCCATCTCCTTCGGTCTGTCAGGTGGTGGTGGACTAGGGGCGCATTCGTGTGGGGCATAACCCGACCCAATTGTGCGACTCCGCCTTGCATACAGCGCGCGGCTGTCTTGCGATCATCGGCTCGCGATCATCCGATCAATTGGCTCGCGCGTGATCTGCACGGGATGGATGGCAGGGAGGTAGAGCAATGCAAGCACGTACGCGCAGAACCTCCGGCGGTAGCACCGTTCGCCTGGTGCTGCTCGGATTGGTACTCGCCGCCGTGATCCTTGTGGGCGGTGTCTCACTTGGTCGGGCAACGAAGGAAGCGAGCACGGAAACAGTTGCGCTTGGCGGCAGCCTCGAAGGCATCGCGGAGGCTCGTGGGCTGAAGCCGGCGGAGGTGGAGAGCGCGCTCGCCACATACGTCCCGCCGGGCAAGTACGACGACTACTACATGTTCGCCTCCGGTGGTCACTCCGGGCAGGTGTTCGTGATCGGCCTGCCCTCGATGCGCGTGCTCAAGACGATCGCTGTCTTCACACCAGAACCGTGGCAGGGTTACGGCTACGGCACCGAGTGGAGCGAGCAGGTCATCAAGGACGCCAGCGTCAGCCCCGACTCCGGCAAGGACCTCACCTGGGCGGACACGCACCATCCGGCGCTGAGCGAGATGAAGGGTGAGTATGACGGCCGCTTCCTCTACATCAACGACAAGGCGAACGGCCGCATGGCCATGATCGACCTCAGCGACTTCCGCACGAAGCAAACGCTGAACGTGCCCAACCTGCAGACGACGCACGGCGGCGCCTTCGTTACGCCCGACAGTGAGTACGTCCACGTCTCGTCCAACACACCAGCCGTTTGGCCGCCGACCCCGAACGCCTACGCATCGCTGGAGGAGTACAGGGACAAGTTCCGCGGCGCCTCCACCTGGCTGGCGATCGACCCGGAGACAGGCCGCATGGATCTGGAGCGCAGCTTCCAGATCGAGCTGCCACCCTATACCCAGGATCTCGCCGACGCGGGCAAGGGTCCGAGTCACGGCTGGGCGTTCATCAACACCTACAACAGCGAAATGGCCACCGGCGGCAAGCTGGAGGGCAAGCCGACGATCGAGTCCGGAGCATCCTCCGGCAGCACGGACTACATGCACATCGTCAACTGGAAGAAGGCCGAGGAGGCCGTCCGTGCCGGTAAGTTCGAGGTGATCAACGGCATCAAGGTCATCCCGATGAAGACGGCGGTAGCTGAGGGTGTGCTCGTCAACGTGCCGGAAGTGCGGAGCCCGCACGGCGCCGACGTGACCCCGGACGGTAAGTACGTCGTCGTCTCCGGCAAGCTCGACCCGCACGTCTCGGTCTACTCGTTCGACAAGATCCAAAAGGCGATCGCCGCCAAGGACTACGAAGGCGTCGACTCCTTTGGCATCCCCGTGCTCAGGTACGAGAGCACGATCGAGGCACAGGTGGAGGTAGGCGCCGGGCCGCTGCACACCAACTACGACGACAAGGGCTTTGCCTACACGAGCCTCTTCCTCGAGAGCGCCGTCGCGAAGTGGCAGCTAGGTTCGTGGCGCCTCGTGGAGAAGATCCCGGTCCACTACAACATCGGCCATCTGGCGACGGTGCAGGGTGACACGACGAAGCCGGACGGCAACTTCCTCGTTGCGCTCAACAAGTGGTCGGTCGATCGCTTCCCGAGCGTTGGCCCGCTGCACCCCCAGAACCTGCAACTGATCGACATCAGCGGCAAGGAGATGAAGCTGCGCGCGGACACGCCGATCGGCTTCGGCGAGCCGCACTACGCGCAGATCGTGCGCCGCGAGACGATCAAGGCGCTGGAAGGCTACCAGGCCGGCACCGACGCGCTCACCCACGAGCGCCACCAGTTCGCGGTGGACCAGGGCACGGAGCGCATCGAGCAACGTCCTGGTGTCACCGAGGTGTGGATGAGCGCGCTCCGCAGCCACTTCACGCCGGACATCATCCGTGCGCGCAAGGGCGACAAGATCATCCTCCACATCACTAACGTGGAAACGTCGAAGGATACGACGCATGGCTTTGCCGTCCCGCAGTTCAACCTTCAGGCCAGCCTGGAGCCGGGTGAGGCGACCACAATCGAGTTCACCGCGGATCGTGCCGGTGCATACCCGTTCTACTGCACGGAGTTCTGCTCCGCACTCCACATGGAGATGCAGGGCTGGCTCTTGGTGCAACCGTAGCAGCGGATGGCAGGAAGGACGAGCGCCATGACGCAAGCCGCGACCGGCCCGCTCACGGCCGCCGCGAACGAGCGGACAGTGACATGGCTTCGCCGAGTGCAATGGGATCGGATGGTGGCAGCAGCGACTGCTGCCATCCTCCTCGCCCTGGCGATCGCGTTGCCGCTCTGGAAGATGACCCTGCTCGCGCCGCAGTACCCCGGCGGCCTGCACATGACCGCGTACGGCGACCGCTTCGCAGGCGACGTGCGCGAGATCAACATCCTCAACCACTACATCGGCATGAAGCCGATCGAAGAGGCCGATGTCCTGGAGCTACAGATCTTCCTCCCCGCGATGCTGCTGGTGATCGTCGCGGTGCTGGTCCTCGGCGTCCTCCCGCTGCCGCACTGGTTGAAGGTGGCGGAGGGCATCGGCATCTGGCTGCTGCCGATCGGCATCGTCGCGGACCTGCAATGGTGGCTGTACCGCTACGGCCACAGCATGGACCCGCTCGCGCCATTGCGGCTGGAACCGTTCACGCCGCGCGTCTTTGGCAGCACCAAGGTGATGAACTTCCACAATGACGCGGAGTTCGCGATCGGCTTCTGGCTGCTCGTGGCCGCGGCCGTTGTGATTAGCCTCGGCCCCTCCCTTCTGCGGGCGGTCTGGGAGCTCCCCCGCACGCTCACCGGCGGGACGGCGGCTGCCATCCTGTTCGCACTGATCCTGCTGAGCGGCAACGGCGGGACCGCCCTCGCCGCGGCCGAGCAGCCTGCGATCGCCGGCTTGATCGCGGTCGCCGAGCCGGGCGAAACGGTCACCGTTCCACCCGGCGTCTACCATGAGCAGCTCGTCATTGACAAGCCCGTACGCCTCATCGGCAAGGGCGCCACCATCGACGGCGGCGGGCGCGGCGACGTCGTGGTGGTGAACGCGAACGATGTCGAGCTCCGCGGCTTCACCATCCGCAACAGCGGCCGGGCCGTCTCCCAGGAGCCGGCCGGCGTGCGGTTGCTCGGGCACGGCGCGCTGCTGGCCTCAAACACCATCGAAGATGTGTTCTTTGGCATCAACATCATCGGCGGCGGCCACCATCAGATCGAGTTCAACACCATCCGCCCGGACAAGACACGGGCACCGGAGTGGCGTGGTCACGGCATCTCCATGTGGAACAGCGAGGGTAACGTCATCCGCCGCAACACAATCCGTGACGCAAAGGATGCCCTCTTCATCTCGTTCTCACATCACAACTTCGTGCATGGCAACACAGTCATGAAGAATCGCTTCGGTCTGCACTACATGTACGCCGAGGACAACCGCTTCACCGACAACGTGATCGTCGACAACATGTCTGGCGCGCTGGTGATGAATTCGAAACGGCTGTTCCTCAAGGGAAACCAGATCCGCAACAACACGCGGGGCACGATCGCGCTCGGCCTGCTGCTCAAGAACGCGGACGATCTCTGGGCGGAAGACAACCTGATCACGGGAAACGGTACCGGCGTTTCGATGGAGGACACGCCACAGACGCCGGGTTCGTCGGTGACGTTCACCAGGAACCTGATCGCGCTCAACCGCGTCGGCCTCTCGCTGACGACGACGACCGCCGCCACCATCTACGAGAACAGCTTCGTCGACAACGGTGTGCAGGTGAGCGGCCGTGGCACGAGCTTGATGCTGCCGAGCCACGACGGTGGCGCCGCACCGGTTCAGCCCGCGGGAGATCACGCGGCGCACGCGGGTCATGTCGCGCAGGCGGCGGGGAGCACGGCGCCCTCCGGTGCAGAAGCGAAGAACCGATGGACCGTCGACGGCCGCGGCAATTATTGGAGCGACTACGCCGGCTACGACGCCGATGGCGACGGCGTCGGCGACCTCCCCTACCGTCCGACGAGCGCCTTCGCCACGCTGCGCGACCGTCAGCCGGGCCTCGACCTGTTCCGCTATACCCCGGCCCAGCAGGCGCTCGATACCGCCGCGCGGCTGTTCCCGGTGGTCCGGCCGGAGGTTGTCATCGAGGACGCGGCGCCCCTGATGACGCCGATCACACCGCTGCCGGCCGCGGGCGACGGCAGGAACCTACAACTCCTGTCGGCGCTCCTGGTCGTTGTCGGAGTGCCGCCGCTGCTCCGGGCGCGTGGCGGACTGCGGGGGCTTCAACTGGCTCAGGTGGGGAGGAAGGCATGGTCATCGAAGTAGATGGACTCTCAAAGACCTACGGCGTCGAGCGCGTGCTGGATGGCTTAACGTTCACGGCCGGCGCAGGCGAGGTGATCGCCCTCCTCGGCCCGAACGGCGCGGGCAAGACGACGCTGCTCAAGTGCCTGCTCGGCCTCGCACGCTTCGAGGGCGAGGCACAGATTGACGGGCTGGACGTGCGCCGCGCGGGCAAGGAGACCCGCCGCCGGATAGGTTACGTGCCGCAGGCACCCGCCTTTCCATCCTACTTGACGGTGGCCGACGCGCTGGAGCACTTCGCTGACCTGCGCGGCCTGCGCGGCGTGGACATCGACGCGGCGGTGGCGCGCGTCGGTCTGACGGCACACGCCGACAAGAAGGTGGATGCGCTGTCGGGCGGGCTACGCCAGCGGCTCGGACTGGCGGTGGCCTTGCTCGGCGACCCACTGATCCTCCTGATGGACGAACCGGTCGCGAGTATCGATCCCGAAGGCCGGCGCGTCTTTACCCGGCTCGTGGAGGATCTGCGCGCCGAGGGGCGGACGGTGATCGTCTCGACGCACGTTCTCCGCCTGCTGGAGGGCGTGGCTGACCGCGCGATCGTCCTCGTCGATGGTCGCCTGGTCTACGACGGCAGCCTCGCCGCGGTGCTGGCGGAGGATGCGCTGGAGCAACTTGTCGAAGACGCGGCGCGATCGGACGCGGAACACGAGGACGCGCCCGCACCAGAGGCGCATGACGTCCTGACTTCAAAGGCGTTCCGGCCGCTGGCGAGCGCGCTGCGGGCAATCTGGGGGGAGGAAGTGGCATGAACGCGATCTACATCACGGCGCGAGGCCAGATGCGCGACGCGCTGCAAAGCTGGTGGGTGATTCTCTATGCCGCGACGTTCGGTGCGCTGGCCCTGGCTCTGGCCGTGGCCGGCGCGCGGGGAGCGGGCGCGCTCGGTTTCGACGGCTTCAACCGCATGAGCGCCAGCCTGCTCAACGCCTGCCTGCTGCTCGTACCGCTGGCGGCTCTGGCCCTCGGCGCCTCCGCCGTGAGCGGCGAGCAGGAGCGCGGCACCCTCCAGGGCCTGCTCGTGCAGCCGATCGCCCGCTGGGAGTTGCTGGCGGGGCTCTATCTCGGCCTGCTCGCGACGCTTGCGCTCGCGACCGCGATCGGCTTCGGCGTCGCCGGCTTCGTGATCGGCCTGCTCTCACCCGTGATCGACCCGGCGCGGTACCTCCAGCTTTTGCTGCTCGTGGTGGTGCTGACGGGCGTGATGCTGGCGCTCGGCCTCTTGATCTCCGTCGTGGCCGGCAGCCGGATGCGCTCGCTCGGCGCAGCCGTGACCCTCTGGTTCGTGCTCGTGCTCTTCTTCGACCTGGGCGTGATCGGCGTCACGCTCACCGGGCTGCTCGGCAATCAGGGACTGATCGCGGCGCTGCTGCTCAATCCGGTCGACGTCGTCCGCGTGCTCGCCGTGCTCCGCCTCGAGCCAAGCATGGATGTGCTCGGGCCGGCCGGCGCGTACCTCGAGGCGACGCTCGGCGCCGGTGGGGCGGCGGCGATGCTCAGCGCCGTCCTCGTCGCCTGGTTCATCATCCCTATGGCCGGCGCCGTCTGGGTCTTCCACCGCCAGGACGTATAGGGCCGGAGAAGATCATCGGCGATGCAATGCTCTGGCCGGGCATCTGGAGGGCTTTGGTGTTCATCGGCGACAGACCAAGTTCGCTCCGATGTACTATTTCCGCGAGACCGGAGGCAGCCACTCCATTGCATCGGCGGGCGTCAGGTCGAGCGCAACGGCGAGCGCGGCCGCGGCTTCGATCTCGCCCTGGCCCGCGGGCGTGTACGGCTCGCCGCGCTGCTGCGCGAGGCCAGCATAGAACGCGTCCGCGGCACGGATGAAGAGAATCCACTCGTCGATCTGTGCGGAACTGCCTCGCGCGCCCTGCCACAGGACGCGCGGACCCTCGGTGCTGCGCATTGTCTGCCTGCCTCACCGCGGAGCATCGGCCTCGATCGGACGTCCCGCGCGCAATCCGATCGTGCGCTCACCGATTGGTGGGGTCTGTCGGGCAGGTTCCGCAGCTGCTGTGGGGCAATGCCGGACGGCGCGATATTCTTTCGGCCGGCGTGGGCAACGGGTATTCGGTCTATGTGTGTGGTTGGAGGAGACCGGTATCGAGGGCGTAGCGGACCAGCTCGGCGCGGTGATGCAGACCGAGCTTCTCCATGATCCGCTGGCGATAGGTGTCCACCGTCTTCGGGCTGAGGTAGAGCTGCTTGCCGATCTCGGTGTTGGAGTAGCCTTCAGCGGTAAGGCGCAACACGTCACCCTCTCGATCGCTCAGCTTGCCCCCAGCGGGCGGCTCAGGACGATCACCCTTCTGGTATGCCTGGAGCAACAGCCGGGTGGCCGAGGGGTAGAGGAATGCTTCGCCACGATGAACGGTCCGGATTGCCTCCATCAGCTCTCGGTCGGCGGAGCGCTTGAGCACGTAGCCGGAGCCGCCTGCTTCGAGCACCCGCAGCAGGTACTGCTCCTCGGCATGCATCGTGAGCACCAGCACCCGTGTTGCCGGCAGCCGCTCGGTGATCTCCGCGGTGGCGGCAAGCCCATCCTTGACCGGCATCGAAATGTCCATCACCACGACATCTGGTCGTAGCCGTTCGGAGATTCGCACAGCTTCCTCGCCGTCACCCGCCTCGCCGACCACAGCTAAGTCCGGCTCGGCACTGATCAATGCCCGCAACCCTGCGCGGAGCATCGCGTGGTCGTCTGCCAGCAAGACGCTGATCATGGCTGGTCTTCTCCATCGTCGCGCAGGGGAACAACAAGTGTCACCGTCGTTCCCGCGCCCGGCGCGCTGCGCAGGTTCAGATAGCCTCCCGCAAGTTGCGCGCGCTCCTGCATGCCAAACAGCCCGAGGCCTCGCTCGCGCATGGTGAGCGTCGCAGCCACATCAAACCCACGGCCATCATCGTGAACCGTCACCGCCAGGTGGTCGTGCTCTCGGCGGAAGTCAATCGCAACCCGCGTTGCGCCTGCATGCTTCGCAATGTTGGCAAGCGCTTCCTGGACGATACGATACACGATCAGCTCACGGTCGCGGGCGAGACGCTTACCGACCACGGCGCTCACACGAACGTCGATTCCCCAACGTTCGGCAAACTCCCGCGCGTAGCTCTCGACCGCAGGGACGAGACCGAGGTCATCCAGCGTGCTCGGGCGCAGATCAAGAGCCATTCGCCGCACATCATCCAGCGCCTGGGTCGTGAGGTCCAGCAGGTCCAAGAGCCCGTGCCGAACCTCATCCTTGACCGCCTGCCGCGCGAGCAGGCGCATGCGCACGAGTATGGAAGTGAGCGCCTGCGCGGTATCGTCGTGCAGGTCGCGCGAGAGCCGGCGGCGCTCCTCCTCCTGCGCGTTGATCACAAGCGATGTGAGCCGCTGAAGCTGCGCGTTCGCTTCGGCGAGCTCGCGCACTCGTTGCGTCAGTGCCTCGCTGGTTTGCTCGTAGAGCCGGGCATTGTCGATCGCAATCGCCGCATGGGCCGCGAGGATGAGTAGTAGCCGCTCGTCCGCATCGCTGAACGAATCGGCCCTCTGCTTGTCGGCAAGATAGAGGTTGCCGAGGTTGCGGCCGTGCAGGATGATCGGCGCACCCAGGAAATTGGTCATCCGGGGATGATGGGGTGGCAGACCGGCGGCGAGTGGGTGTTCCTCGATCCGGTCAACGCGCAGCGAGGCGCTGCCGTGCAAGATCGCCCCGAGCAGCCCGTGAGCGCGCGGCGGCGGCCCAGCACGGACGCGCTCTTCTTCGCTGATTCCAGACGTGAGGAACTCCGACAGTTCGCCCGACGCACCCATCACGCCGAGCGCGCCGTAACGAGCGTCGGTGATGTCACGCGCGGCGTCGACAATGCGCTGCAAGAGCCGCGGCAGTGAGCGTTCCGCGACGATCGCGACCGTGGCCCGTCCGATCACGTCCAACTGATGCTCCAACCGTCTGGCTTCCTCGCCGCCCGGCATTCGATTGTCGTTCATCCGCATGGTTCCTTCATCGATCATCGCTTTGTCGTGCGCGTTCGCCGGTCGGGCGATCGATGACCGCTCGCTCGCATGGAGCCCTGCGCTAAGACCACATACCAGGCGGCGTGCCGGCTAGCAGCGCCGCCATCTCAGTCACGGTCATCGCTTACCCACGCAGGGCCGCGAGAGCTTCGTCCACCGCTCGCTCAATCGACGTTCCACTGCCAATCGTGACCGCATTCGGCATTTCATCCGGCTCGCTAAAGGCCGCGCGCAGTGCTGGCCAGTGTTCCAGCCGCGCGTCCGACACCTCCAGGGGACGTTGGGCGCGGGCCACTAAACGTGCACGGATAATCGCCTCATCGGCGCGGCAGACCAGAACGATCAGCGGAACGCTCAAGCGCGTCGCCAACCGCCGAACGCGGGCGCGCTCCTCCTCCCGGCCAAAGGTAGCGTCGAGCACGACGGAGCGGCCGAGGCGCAGCCAGCGGGCGGCACGTCGGCGCAACGCCGCATAGGTCTGCCGGCTCCTCGCCGGCGCGTATAGACCTTCATTCACTCCCCCATCGCCACGCTCGGTGGGCTTCATCCCGGCGAGGTGCTTACGTACCACGTCCGACGAGAGGTGGACCAAGCCAAGCCGGCCGGCGAGGGCACGCGCCAGACTGCTCTTGCCGCTCGCGGGCAGTCCCATCGTCACCACGAGCAGCGGGCGCGGCAGACCTCCGGCATAGGACCAAGCGAGGTCGAAGTAGGTTCGTGCCTCGGTACCGAGACGCTGCTGCTCAGTGGCCGGCAGACCGGACTCGAACAGGCGCAGGCAACGCACCTTGCCGCGTACGTATGCTCGATAACACGCGTAGAAATCGAGGAGTTGCGCCACTTCACCATCGCCGCTCACCCGGAAGTACGCGTCGACAAACACCTGCGCAAGGTCTGCACGGCCGTAGTGGGCGAAGTCCATCGCCAGAAATGCGACCTCGGCCGCGACATCGGCGCAGCGAAAGCGGGCATTAAACTCCAGGCAATCGAAGAAGTGCGGCCGGCCGCCGATCACGCAGATGCTGGCGGCGTGCAGGTCGCCGTGTCCATCGCGGATGCGTCCTTGGGCCACGCGGCGCTCCAACATGGCCGCCTGCGCTGTCAGGAAACGCTCGACAAACGCCGCGATCGCTTGATTGAGGGTCGCCGGGATGATGCGGTCGACAAAGGGCGCCATCTGGGCGAAGTTCTCCTCCCAGTTCGCGTGGACCGTGTCCAAGCTCCCGTATTCATCCACACCGGAGCCGGTCGCCGCGTGCGCGTGGAACCGGGCGATCCGGCGGGCGATGCTGCGCACCAAACGGGAGTCGACCGCATCGGCTTCGAGCAGGTTCGGCAGCATCCCCGCCTCGGGTAGTCGTCGCATCCAAACAGCCGGCTCCACCGGCCGGCCGGGACCGCCGACGAAGTAGCCGTCCTCCCGTTCGACGAGATCGACGATGCCCAAGTAGATATCCGGCGACAGCCGCCGATTGAGCCGGACTTCGTCCGCGCAGGCAGTTAAGCGCTGCGCAGAGGTAGAGAAGTCGAGGAAACCAAGATTCACTGGTTTCTTGATCTTGTAAGCGTACGCTCCGGCAAGCACCACCCAAGAGATGTGCGTCTCATGCAATCGAATATCGTCTGCCGGATGGGGATAAGCACGCGGACTCAAGAGTGCTCGGACGTGTGGCGGCATCTCCGCATCCGGCTGTCGCGTCGTGCTCTCCGCCTGGTACTTGTGTGCTCCGCTCATTCCACCGGTCCCCGCATTGCGGCCCTGTCGCTACAACTTCATCTTCGCGGGATTATGTGTCCGCGTCTGTCGGGTAGAGTGAGACATCGCGAGGTCAAATCAACTCACCGGGAGGATAACTGGTGGAGAGTTTGTTGCATTCCTACGTTGAATCGTTCGCTTGCTCGGCGCCACGGATGGACCCAACCGCTTGCGACCTCATTCCGAGCGAGCCAGCGCAGACTTGGCAAAACGATCCGGCGCTAGCTCAAAGGTCGACCGGCAGGAGTGCGAGCAGAAATAGGTCCGCCGTCCCTGATATTCGGCCGATAGCGCCGTTGCCGTATCGAGCCGCATACCACAGATCGGATCGCGTACCTCACCGGCCAGACCGACCTTTGCTGCCGGTGCGCCCGGCGCGGGCCGTCTCCCGAGCACGGCCCCGTACAGGCGTAGCTCGTCGGCGATCAGCCGAGGGAGGAGGAACCGTTCGCGCACAAACGACTTGCCACACGCCGCCATGGCTCGTCCCTCCTCTGGGTGTCGCAGCAGCCGCAATACGCCTGCCGCACACTCCTCCACCGAGTCAACGAGCAGTCCACCCTCGCCGTCGCCCATCTGCAGCGGGATACCACCCGCGCGCCCCGCGATGACCGGCGTCTCCTTCCAGAGCGCCTCCGAAACCACCAAACCAAACCCTTCGCGCAGCGACTTCTGAACGACCACGTCCGAGAGCCGCTGAAAGGCATTGACCTCGATATTGCTGACACCGGTGAGGTTGGTGAAGAGATGGATGCCCGCGTCACCCTCCGCCGTCTGCCGGATCTCGCGGTAGATGTCCCAGCCTGCCGGATCGTCGAGCGCCATCGAGCCAACCAGCGCCAGTTGTAATGCGGGTATCTCGTGTCTGACGAGGTGATAGGCCGCGATCACGCCGTGCGGGTCCTTCCACGGATCGAAGCGGCTCACCTGCGTCATCAGCGGTTTGGCGGTGTCGACGCCGATCCACTGCAGCACGCGTCGGGCCGTGTGGGGGTCGAGTTCGATATTCTTTGGGCTCTCGGGATCGATCGCGGGAGGGATGATCTCGACAGGCGTAATTGGGAAGTCGTCCGGCACAAAGCTGGCGAGGGTAAAGACGGCGGCAGTATAGCCGGCGAGATACGGACGAAGGAACTCCCAGACTTGGGGGTTGGGCCCCGATGTATCGATATGACACCGCCAGATCCATCGCGCCGCATCGTTCCCATTGGCGTGTCTCAGCGCGAGCGGCTGCGGGTCATGGACGACGATCACGTCATACTCACCCTCCAGCAACCGCGCGTTGCGGCGCGATTGCTCCAGGTAGATCGCCTGCTCGGCCGCGGTCAGATTCCGTGTCGCCCCCTGCAGGCCATCATGGATCGCTTTCGTCACCGCGAAGAATGACGGATCGCCCGCGATGATCTGCCAGTCGGCGGCGAGACCGAGGTCGCGCAGCAGCGGGATCTCCGAGCGGAGGATCTCGGCGACACCGCCGCCGTAAGGAGTGGCATTCAGGTGCAACACCCGGACGCCTTGCAACGGCGCCGCCAGCGCCCGCAATTGCGCCACGACATCGTTACCAGCGCTCGCCGCATAGCAGTCGATCGCTTGCGTGCCGACGTCGACCCGTTCGAGCATGACAAACCCCTCATCAAGACCCCGTACGACATCCTCGCGGTAAGTACCTCGCTCGCAGCCACGCTAACCCGCGACCCGCGTCCAGCCGATCGCTCTACCGCACCATTGGCTCTCCGGCCCGGAACCCCGCACGATTCACGGCGGTCACAAGGTCGATTCGGTTGGTGGCTTCGTCGTCGCACTCGATGTACGCCACCTCCGTGGCCGGGTTCACGAATGCTCGGGAGACACCGGGCACTCTGGCCAGCGCGTGTTCGATCGACAGTGCGCCACCGCAGCCGCGGGACAATCCGTAGATCGGCATCATCAGACGTTCAGTACTCATATCCGTCCTGCCTCACTGTCCGCCACTTCACAGCTCTGGCTTCGTAGCTCGATTCGTAGACTGGTGCGCCTACGACGTCGCGACACTGCGACCCGTGCCGCTTGGCGCAGCACCAACCACAGAGGCGTCACCGATCCGGCGCCGCATCTCCTCGAACTCCTCATCGTTGAGTTCGCCGCGGGCATAGCGCCGCTTCAGGATTTCCACCGCGCTTGCCTCAGCTGCTTGGCTGGGAACAGCCCTTTCTCGAGCGCCGAACCGAGATGCGAAGTTGAGAATGGCCCAGATGATCAGCCCCCAGAACGCGATCATCCACAGCCAGCCCATTACCATCCACCAGCCCCAACCGTCTCCCATGTGCCACATTGCCAATGCCTCCTAATCATGACTGACCACGGCACCACGTAGTAAGTTGCCGCCACGCCCAAGACTTCACGTGCGGGACCATTCCCACCACTTCCCCAGCGGTAGCATGAGGAAGGTCACGTCGTGGTCTTCGCCCCGCTCGTCGTGCACCAGTCCTCGGACTGTGCCACAAGGAATCGCACCCATTGAGTGTGCAGCCTCGATTGCCTCATCCTGCATCCCGCTGACCAGTTCGAAGATCACATCCTTCAGATCGGCGTCGTACGCGATCTCAATCAACTCGCGCGTTAGGCCGGCACCCAGACCTCGGCCCCGATACTCGGGATCGACCACGATTCGGATCTCACCGGCGTGCGCGCGGGATCCGCCGCGCCGACGGATCAGCACTGCATCCGCCACCACCCGTTCCCCCGCCATCGCGAGGAGCGGTAGCGCGCGATCGTAGTCGAGTTGGGCCGTCCAACTCTCGATCACCTTCGGCGAAGTGACATCGTCCTTGAGGTAGAACCGCTCCGCTTCCGGAATATGCAGGAAGAAGCGAAGCAGTGCCGGTCGATCGGCGGCGGTCATCGGCCGTGCGGTGAGGCAGGCGCCGTCTCGCAGCTGCAGCGTCCGAGGGTATCGGGTGATCGGATACACAGGCATCAACGCACCTCCTTGACATCCGCTTCGATCAAGCGTGGCTGGCCGGCAGGTGTGGGGGTCTGCCGGAAGGTGAAGCGGGGACATCCGCGACCTGGCCAGATCGGTGTGAACGCCTCGGCACGCTGGAGGATACAACCGGTGGTGTCCCAGTAGAGACAGTTGGCACAGCGGTGGAGGTGCATCTCGCAACGCGGGCAGCGCGCTTCATCAATGGGGACTGCGGTGACTAGCCGGCCACAATTGGCGCAGTGAAGCGCGCTCTCCTGCGCGAGCGCCGTCGTCGGCGATTGTGGGCGTACCAGCAGTACGGGCACGCCGCCACGCACCATCCGGTCCGCGACACTTCCCAGCACCATCCGCCGGAACCCATGCCGGCCGTGTGTCGTCATCACGACGAGGTCGATATCCGCCTCGGCCACAAACTCTGTCAATCGCAATAGTGGCGACCCGCGGAGGACAACGGTCTGAGTTCGTATAGCCGGCGGAATCTCACCACGGATGGTCCCGAGATACGATTCAGCGGCCGCAGCGATCGCCGCATCCACCTCCTCCGCTGCCTCTGGGGTGGAGTCCGGCATCCACAACGGCGTCGCGAAGGGCTGTACGCGGACGAGCACGATCGCCGCGCTGCACGCCCTGGCGAGGTCTATGGCCATGGGCAGCGCCGCCTCGGCCAGCGAAGAGCCATCCAGCGGTACCATCACCCGCACCAAGGAAACAGGTTCCGGCACGACCTGCTCGTCAGTGCGGACAAGCAGCGTAGGATGCGCATTCAGTCGCATCACCTTGTCGGCAACGCTGCCCATCATCATTCGCTGGAAGCCGCCTCGTCCGTGTGTCGCCATGACCGTCATGCGAACGTCTTTGAGATCGGCTGCTGCAAGGATCTCGTCGACTGGATCGCCGAGCACAACCTCAGTTGCGGCGATCAGACCACGTTCTCGATACTTCGCCGCAATCGCATGAAGCTCGTGTGTCATCCCTTCCATGCGCGCGCGCTCGAGGTGGGCACGCACCTCTGCCGGCTGGCTCCGTGGCCCGTCCGGTTCGTGTTCCACCACTGCGAGCAAGCGCAACTGCGCGCCCGTGGCGCGGGCGATCGTCTCTGCGTAAGGAAGCGCTGCCGCCGAGAGGAGCGAACCATCCAGTGGGACGAGGACTGACGTGCGTTCCATTTCGTGCTCCTTCCGAACAGCGACCAGTTCACCATGTTCAGTGTCCGCGGGAGCACGCACTCTGTCTGTCCGGCAACCAATGACCAGGGCGCGGGGTATTGCCCGAATGATCACACCGCAGGGTCTATCTGCCCCATTTGCCAGAGGAGTGACACTCGATCCAACCGGCAGCATCAGCCCGTCCGAGTGGCATGTGCTCCGGAGGAAGCCTGGCTGGGAGTGCAGCTGGTGCGCCGGCGGCAGACCTCCATGGAGTCAGTCAAGCGGCCACGTCGATCTGCGCCAATACATCGATGATCTGGCGGCGCAGTTCCTTGGACATCGGCACGGCGTTGTCGGTCTCGCGGGCGAAGCAGCGCACGCAGATGCAGCGCTCACCGCCGGACTTCATCACGGCAACGTCGTCCAGCTCGTTGGCAAACCAGCAGAGAGTGCAGGTGAACATGACGGCCTCCTTCGTTGATCGCTGCAATGGTTGCCTTGAGGCTACGGCCGCGACGGCCATTCGTCTGTCGGGTGATATGCGACACAAAGTTCCGGAAATGCCCGTCTTCATTTGTGGTGGAAGGTGAGTAGGGAGCGCGAAGCTGGCACGTCGCCGGTGAGGTCGTGGGAAGCGAAGAAAGGGAGTGAGACGTCGTTCACTCGCATTCAGCAGGGCGTTGGACAACATCGAGGAATGTAAGCAGCGTGGAGACACTCCGGGGCTGCTCGATCGGGTGGCGCAGCAGGCGACTGGCATCGACCTGGTACGTGTTGCGGCGGCCCACCCGAATCCGAGAGATATACCCAGCGGCGAGCAGGTCGCCGACAAGGCGCTGGACCGCTCGCTCGGTGACGCCGACATCGTGTGCTATCTCGCTGAGGCGCGCATCCGGGTCACGGGCGATGCACAGCAAGACAAGGGCATGGTGGCTGAGAAAGGTCCAGGAGTGCGCAGTCATTTCAGCGGAACCTCAGCAGCGCAGGCGGCGCGCCATGTGATGCCGGCGATCACCTTTACCAGAGGCTCACCTGGCCGTGCTGGGGTCAGATGAGCCTCACGTTGTACGAGCGCCGATGCCTCAAGCCGTGGGCGCCGTGGGAGCCGGCGGCGCGACAATCGCTTGGGGCGTCCTGCCGCGGAACGCCGTCCAGGCTCGGTAGGCCAGCGCGCCCGCACCGATCAGCCCGGCGACGAAGGCGACGGTGCCTCCGACAAACGGCACCAATGCGATCACCTGGAAGATGAGCACGCCAACCAGCACCGCCAGATAGGGATGGTCGTTCAGTCCTCCGCGGGTCTTGACGAGCAGCATGCCCACGGCGGCGCCGGCCACCAGGTAGCCGATGAACCACAGCGCCGGCAGGAAGAAGAGCACGATGCCGAAACCGAGCGGAATCCCGATCACGGTCGCCATCAGGAAGACCGCGAGAACTGGCATGCCCACCCACAGAACCAGCGCTGTCAGGAGTGTCGGGCCGAGATGTCCGGTAAACCCGGTCGCCGCGCCCAACAGTTGGCGCCCGCCGACGGCGGCGAACAGCAGCCCGGCGGCGACCACGGCGACGGTCATGCTCGCCCAGAAGCCGAACCAGATCCCTCGACTAATGTTGAAACCGCCCCATTCGTCGTGGATGCCGCCCGCAACCGCCGCACCCGCCTCCTCGACGGCATCCGCGTTGTAGAGGAGGACATCTTCGCCGACTCGCGCACCATCCATCAGCGTGACGGTGCCGTTGACCATGATCACGGACTCTTCAACGGTCCCGGTGATCGTGGCGTCGCCGTCGATCACGACCAAGAACTCGACCGTACCGTCGATCACGGCGTTGTCGCTGATGACGACGATGCCTTGCGCCGCTTCTCCGGCCGCGATCTGGACCGGGCCGTTGACCCGGATGAGAACATCGCGGGGATTCTCACCGTTTTCCTGCGCGAACACCGCGCTCGGCAGCAGACCGATCGCGATTGCAACGACCAATAGCATGCGCTTCCACATAGTTGGCCTCCTTTCAGGCCTGCGACCCTCCTCGAAAGCGACCACTCCCCAACAAAGCCTCCCACCGAATGCGAACGTTTTGCAGCGGGTATCAACCCCATTCAATGCGGGGCATCACCCGACTGGGGAAGATGCCCGCGGGTGCGATGCAGCCTCGGTGTCGCTCGCCAGGGCGGAGAACAGGCGCCCACCGGAGAGGTACGTGCACAAAACGTGCCGGATCCTCTCTCCCGCCAGCATCACGATTCAGCGAGACCGTGTCTGTCGGGGAGTCATCGCGAACGTGTCGGGCAATCTCCCTCGTCCGCATCCAAACTCACCCGACAGACAGCCGCGCGCCATGGCTTGACACTCGACACGCCGAGTACGCATGGAGGGAGAGAACGAATCACCCACGGTGCATGTCATTCGGTGCCGCACCTTGCGGAGCAAAGGCACCGCCATACGCGGTGGCGACGAGACTTAACACGCCGCTCTCGGTTGACGAAGTCCGGCTGATGAAGTTCCGCACAATAGGAGAAGTCAAATGACGTCATACGTTGTCTACGACTCTCAGTTCGGTAATACGAGGCAGCTCGCGCAAGTGATCGGCGACAAACTTGCCACCGCTGGCGCCGTCCAGGTCATCCCCACGGCCGAATCCACACCAGTTCCAGCCGATGTCGACCTCCTGATCATCGGCGGCCCGACACATGCCCACGGTGCGAGTGCCGGCATGAAGGCCCTCCTCAACGCACTTGGGAGCGGATCGCTCGAAGGCGTGCCGGCCGCCGCGTTTGACACACGGTTCCACATCGCGCGCTGGCTGTCGGGGTCAGCCGCCGGCGTGATCGCCAAGCGCTTGCGGAAGGCCGGCTGCGAACTGGTGATGCCACCGGAGAGCTTCTTCGTGAGTCGCGACGAAGAACCGGTGCTGCTGTCCGGCGAATTCGATCGCGCACGCTCCTGGGCGCGGGCGGTGCTGGCGGCGGTCCCTTCCGCTGTCGTTAAGGCCTAAGTAGCCGTTCGAGAGCCTGCTGACCCGGATTGATCATCGAGGTCCGGCCCGTGAAAGATTTTCCGCCTGGAGGGCGCATCATGAAGGCGGAACAGCAGCACCTGACGCCGGTCCATCCGTCTGATGTGTTCTTCCTCGGGTATGCGCTTGCAGACTTCGAGGTACGAACCGGTATGGACCAAGAGGCGCTGGCAGCCTTTCTTGAGTGTCCAGCAGCGTCTCTGCCGCGCCTCGCGCTGCGCGGACGGCCGGACCCTACGAGCCCCACATTTGGCGTCGATCTGCAGCGCCTCGCCGATCAGTTCGGCGTGAACGCGGATAGGCTCGCATCCCTGCTTCGGATGCTGGTCGAAACTGACGAAACCGGCGCGGGCATCCAGCGGCATCGGGATGTGACGGGAGTCAGGCAGGCATAAATATGCGTGTACGGGACGAGCGACACGTCACTGTCACCGCACCTGACCGGGCTCATCAGGCCGTGGCGTCGCACGTGACGGCGCGAGTACCGGTGGCGTCTCCGGAGTCAAACGTGGCAGATATCCGGCGTTCTCTCATGGGACAGCGCTACAGCACGGTCGCTGAGATCGTCATTTGCGACGGATGCCATTTCGCCGGACTACTCACCATTGAGGACCTGCTCGCCGCGTCTGACGACCAGTTGGCCCGCGACCTGATGGACACCGATCCACCGGTGGTCGCGCCGGGTGTAAACCAGGAGGTCGCGGCCTGGCGGGCAGTGCAGCGCGGCGAGAGCAGCTTGGCCGTCGTCGACGCTGACCGACGATTTCTTGGCATGATTCCTCCGCCGCGGCTGCTCGCGGTCCTGCTGCGAGAGCACGAGGAGGATTTAGCGCGAATGGCCGGGCTGACGCGGAGCGTGGCCTCTGCTCGGACCGCGAGCGAGGAGCCGGTGCGTCAGCGATTCTTGCACCGGATCCCGTGGCTGCTTCTTGGACTGATCGGGGCCTTCGTCGCTGCCACGATTGTCGGGACCTTCGAGCAGGAGATCGAAGGTCGGGTCATCCTCGCTTTCTTTATTCCCGGTGTGGTCTATCTGGCTGATGCCGTGGGTACTCAGACGGAGGCATTGATGATCCGAGGGCTCTCGGTAGGACTCTCCATTCGACGTGTTGTCTGGCGAGAATTGCTCACCGGCCTGCTCGTCGGAATCTCGCTCGCCGCGCTGTTCTTTCCGGCAGCCTGGCTGCTGTGGGGACAACCCGATGTGGCGCTGGCCGTCGCCCTTGCGTTGCTCGCGGCCTGCTCGATCGCCACGCTGGTCGCCATGTCTCTGCCCATGCTCTTCCATCGGATCGGGACCGACCCAGCTTTCGGCAGTGGCCCACTCGCCACCGTCGTTCAGGACCTGCTCTCGATCCTGATCTACTTCGTCATCTGCATTGCCCTCGTCGGCGCTGGTTCCACGGGATGACGTCCACATGTTGCCCATCGGGACTCTATCAAAGGCCACGGGGCATCGTGGACTGCGTTGAACTACTGTGGAGTCTCGCGCCGCTGCACCAGTTCAATCCGCTTCCTGACTCGAGACAAAGAGCGTACAGACGCGCCCGACGCCGTAGTAGAAGAGAATTTGCTCTATCCTGGCGAGTCGTCGTGGCCCGCCGTCGTACGAGAGGAATAGTTCATTCCGTCCGCCAAGCAGGCATTCCTGCAAGAAACGGTACGGCCGCTCGACGACGAGCATCACGCGTTGCCCGTCCGGCAACGCGTCCAGATCATGCACCACGCCGCCGGCAAGAAGTGTCCCGTCTGGTAGGTACAGCTGCGAGGTTTGCTGGATCACCGCTGATGTGGTCACAACGACGCTCCGTCCGGGCTGCTCCACGAGTCGACTGTGACCAGAATGGGCAACCAACGCTGGCGCCGTCTGTCGGGCATTTCCAGAGGTTCCGTCAGGGATTGCCCGACAGACGGACAGCCCGCAGAGTCGACCATGACGCGGCGGCATGAGCCAACTCGTCCAGGCACGGCAACCGGTAGGGCTGTGTGCAGCAGGCGACATACATCCACGTCGTGATCATGCATACGCACGATTACCATCACGTGTCCCACCATCGTCGCAGCGACGTCGTTGGAGGAGCCCGGGGTCCATGCGGGATTACCTGACACGGTGTTCGGCACTGCCCGGCAGACGAGCGACCCGATTAGTCCGATGATCGCAATGAGCAACCAGCGTAGGAGGTAGTTATGGCTCACGAACCAAAGACGGCGGCCGTTGCGGTCCGTGAGGTACGGCCACCTTCAATCCTCGAAAGGAGCAGCAGATGGCCAACACCATAGTCTCCCGCCTGGTGGCGTTGGTCGGGATGTCTGCGGGCGCCATGGCGGTCTATCGCCTGGTGATCCTGCCGCGGATCCGGCGCTGGGGAGCGACCGGCGCCGAGCTTGAGGCGGCGCTGCCAGGTGATGAGCTCGTGCCACGCATCCGCTCGCAATCAACGATGGCCATTTCAATCGCTGCGCCGCCGGAGGCGGTCTGGCCCTGGCTCGTGCAGATGGGTGTAGACCGCGCCGGCTTCTACAGCTACACATGGGTGGAGAATGGTTTCCTCCGGCTGGGCGTCACCAATGCCGGCCGCATCGTGCCGGAGTGGCAGACAATTAAGGTAGGCGACCGCTTCTGGTTCACGCCCGAAGACTATCCCACGCCGCACGTCGGCCCCACTGTCACAGCGATCGAGCCGTATCGGGCGCTGGTCCTGAACTTAGGCGAACCGGACAAACCATGCCCTGGCACCTGGCAGTTCGTGCTCGACGAGTGGCCTGCTGGAAGCACGCGGCTCATCTTGCGGAGCCGAACCAGCACTGAATCGCCACTGCTCGTTCGACTTTCGGACCTGGTTCTGGAGCCGGGCTCCCTGATCATGTCTCGCAGGATGCTTGTTGGCATCAAGCAGCGGGCGGAGTCCCTGACTCGAGATGGGGACGAGGTGCCGGCGTCGAAGAACGAAGCGGCCATCGATTCCGCCAGTGCCGATCATCGACCGCGCGGGAATCAGTCGGTCGGATCGGTGGAGTCGGTGCATGATGCATCTGGCCGCGCAGGAGTGACAGCATGAGCGATTTCATCGCCTGGTTCGATGAACTGACCAAGCAGGACGTACCGCTGGCCGGCGGCAAGGGCGCCAACCTCGGCGAGATGCGGCACGCCGGTCTGCCGGTGCCGCCCGGCTTCGTGGTAACGGCGATGGCCTACCGCACCTTTCTCGATGAGGCAGGGTTGCGACAGGAGCTTGACCGCTGGCTCAACGCGCTGAACATTGACGACCGCGCCGCGCTCGAGCAAGCTGCAGATCGTATTCAAATGCGCATACGTGATGCGCCGGTACCATCCACCGTCCATCGTGCTATTACCGAAGCGTATCGAGAGTTGTGCCGCCGTCAGGATGGGGGAGAGCTGCTCGTCGCCGTGCGCTCCTCGGCAACGATGGAGGATACCGAACAGGCATCCTTTGCTGGGATGAACCAGAGCTTCCTCAACGTCCGCGGTGATGAAGAACTGATCGATCGGGTCAAGGACGTCTGGGCGTCGCTCTTCAGCCCGCGCGTGGTCTTCTATCGCAAGCGCCTGAACCTGCCCGGCGAGCCCGAGATCGCCGTGATCATTCAGGCGATGGTCAACGCAACGAAATCGGGCGTCGCCTTCTCAATCGAACCCGCCACCGGAGCCAAAGACACGATCGTGATCGAGGCGGCCCCTGGGTTGGGCGAGGTCGTGGTGCAAGGCGCGGTGGAACCGGACCACTACGCAGTAGCCAAAGCGGACCTCGCGATCAAGGATGTCCACGTCGGGCACAAGCAGTTCATGCTCACCCGCGATGCGTCTGGGCGAACCGTCGAGGTCCAGCTACCGCCCGAGCGTGCGGACGCGCGGGTTTTGAGCGACGGCGAGATCCGCGCGGTTGCCGAGCTCGTTTGCCGCGACGAGGCGCACTACGGCGTGCCCCAGGATATCGAGTGAGCCGTTGAGGATGGCCGCACATATCTGGTCCAATCCCGTCCGGTCACGACCCAACCAAGATCCACCAAACAGTCCAATGGCCCCACTGAGCGACGGGAGCTCGTGCGTGGTCTCGGCGCCGGTCCAGGCATGGCCTCTGGACCCGTGCGGGTGCTCCGTTCGGTCGAGGAAGCGGGCGCGTTCCAGCCGGGTGAGGTCCTCGTTGCACCGATGACGTTACCGGACTGGGTGCCCCTCATGCGTCGGGCGGCAGCGATCGTCACCGACAGTGGCGGCATGACCTCCCACGCCGCGATCGTCTCCCGCGAGATGGGGGTTCCCTGCATCGTTGGAACACGCAAGGCGACGACGATCCTGACCGACGGCATGGTCGTCACCGTTGACGCCGCTGCAGGCGTGGTGCTTGAGGGCCGCGTTGAGTCGCCGCCGGAGGAGCGGCCGGCTCGTGCGTCGCCGCTGCGTGCCGGCGCGGCGCGAATCGTCACTGCGACGAAGCTGATGGTGAATCTGGGTGAGCCGGACATGGCGGCCGAGGTTGCAGCACAGCCGGTCGAGGGCGTCGGCCTGCTGCGCGCGGAGTTCATGCTCCTCAGCGCCTTCCAGGGCGTCCATCCCCGCCGCCTGATCGAGCAAGGACGCTCCGCTGAGTTCGTCGAACGGATGGTGGAACAACTGCGCAACTTCGCCCAGGCGTTTGCGCCCCGCCCGGTCATCTATCGTTCGACCGATTTCCGAACGAACGAGTTCCGTGGCCTCGAAGGTGGCGACGTATATGAGCCGCACGAAGAGAACCCGATGATCGGACTGCGAGGCGCCTACCGCTACGTGCGCGATCCCGCACTCTTCCGGCTGGAACTGGACGTGCTCAAACGTGTGCGCGAGTCCCTGTCCAACCTCCATCTGATGATCCCGTTCGTGCGCACCGGCAGTGAACTTCGCGCCTGCGCAGCGCTGGTCAAGGAGTCCGGACTGATGGAGCAACGCGACTTCCAACTCTGGGTGATGGCAGAGGTGCCGTCGATCGTCCATTGGCTGGAAGAGTACACGAAGCTCGGCGTTCACGGCGTCTCGATCGGTTCCAACGACCTGACGCAGCTTGTCCTCGGCGTGGATCGCGACAATGAGTCACTGGCGCCGCTTTTCGACGAGCGAGACCGAGCCATTCTGGCAACCATCCGCGCGATCATCGCCGAGTGCCGCCGCCTCGGCCTGCACTCCTCGATCTGCGGCCAGGCGCCGTCGGTCTACCCAGAGTACGCCGAGACGCTCGTCCGCATGGGCATCGACTCCATCTCCGTCAACGCAGATGCGATCGACCAGGCACGCTACCACATCGCCTCCGCCGAGCAACGGATTCTGCTTGCGACCGCGCTCAGGGATACCGCGCCATGATCGCATCTCCCGCGTAGTAAGGATTGCTACCATGCGGATCGCCACTTCAAAGATCGCGACTGCGTGACGCGTACGTTGGCTGCACGGTGTGTGTCGCCAGCAGCCGCACGAGCGTCCGGCCGGTGACGGCGCCCACAATCGCACCCATCAAAAGTCCGGCCCCCACGAACGCCGCGATCCAGACAGTTGGTGGACTGTCATCGGGGACGAGGGCAGGGACGATGAAGGTCACAGGAAGCCCGAGCAGCCAGGCAATGACGTTCGCCGGGATCCAGCGTCCGGCCCCATCGAGATGGTGGGGCAGCACAATCCACTGCGCCACACCAATGCTGCAAAGCAGGACTGGTGCGATCACGACCCATGCGCCAGCCTGAGCCTCCGGAGGCAGGGTTACCGCCGCATCCACGCTACTGGGCAGCAGACCGAGTGCCCAGGCGCCTCCCGCCGCGATCGCGGTGGCCCCAACCCAGGCGTGGGCTGTGAGCGACGGCAGCACTCGATGGAGCACGACCCATTGTGCCGTGCCCAACACCGCGCCCTCACCCATCCCGGCGAGGAGCACTAACGGGTAGAACGTTACCGCCCGTCCGGCGCTATCGACTTCGCCGAACAGCCACAGAAGGTTGAGCCCAACCACAGCTGGGACCGCGAAGCCGAGCACTTCCCCGAGAGCCGTGGCCATGGTCCACGCACGCCACAACGGCTGGGATGCCGGCGGCGCATCGCCGGACGTCACTATCGCCTTCATCGACCCTGTGGCGCGCTCACGACGTACTCCCTGCGCTCGGCTCATGGGCGCAGCACGAGCACCGGCGCGACGCCACTCCGAATCACGCGCTCGCAGACGCTCCCGGCGAGCAGATGACTCAAGCCGGTTCGTCCGTGCGTGGCCATCGCGATCAGATCGACCTGCTCGCGGCGGGCGTGCTCGATGATCGCCTCCGCCACGTCGTCAGCAAACTCCACCGAGACCGTGACGTCACCGTCCTTCAGTTCCGCCGACCGATCCTCGAGGTATTCACGCAACGATGCGTCAACGCGAGCAAGCGCCTGCGACCGGCTTTCGGCGGCCGGGCTCATCAAGTCCGCCGGCAGCGGCACCTTGAGCATCGTGCCGGTTGCCGTCGAAACCGGCGCGAGATCCGTCGCTGTCTGCCGAACAGCGGTCGACCGTGCCTGTTCAAATTGTGCGATGGAGAGTAACTGAACCTGCGCATGCATCGAACGCGCCAGCTTGCCTACCGTCCCGAGGATTGCTTCGCTGAAATGTGAGCCATCGAGCGTCACAAGGATCTTCATCACGATTTCCTTTTCTGCCCTGCCCTGCATATGTCCGTTGCACAGCGGGGCAGCGACCTCTCCTTTTCCAGCGTCTCCTCGCACTGCCTCGATGTCTGTCCGGCGACGCCTGAACTGCTGTCGGGTATCATGTGCGCCGCCGTCCAAGCTACTGCCGGGATCGGATGACACTAGCTGCGCAGAGCGGCGACCACCCTCTCAAGGCGGACACGGGCGTCGGCTATCAGCGCGCGCAGCTCCTCAGGGGAATCCTCCCCAACCGCGATGGCCGGATCCTGAATGTGGACCTCTGTCCCGGAGCCTGTGTCATAGACCGCCAGGGTGCAGGGTAGGAAGACGCCCAGCGCCGGATCGAGCTCGAGCGCACGATAGGCGAAGTCCGGCTTGCAGGCGCCCAGGAGCCGGTACGGATAGAAGTCCGCCCCGAGCTTCGTGCGTAGCGTCGCCTGTACGTCGATATCGGTGAGAACCCCAAAACCCTCGGCCTGAAGCGCGGCGCGCACCCGTTCGATCGCCGGCTCCAGACGCTCCGGCAGGAACGCGCTCAGATTGATAGTGGTGGTCATGACCGTCTCCTTCATCGAGTCGTGGCGCCGCCACCGTGATCGACGCGCAGTTCGTCTATCACCGCGCGGACGCCGGGAACGTGCCCGGCCGCACCAACCACCGCGCGCTTCTCCGCGAGCGTGTCAACGGTGCCGGCGAGCGTCACGGTACCGTCCGCCACGAAGATATCGAGGCGGTCCGCCTCCCGCTCGGTGTGGCGGTCGAGTGCCTGTTCGACCGCAGCCCGCACGGTCGCGGGCCGGATGGCAACCTTCGGCGTGACGGTGATGTCATTGATGACATGGACCACACCCGGCACGCGCCGCACCGCTTGCTCGGCTGCATCGAGTTGCCGTCTGCGGCCAACTGTGCCCTCCAGCGTCACCCAGCCCCGCGAGATCGTGGTGTAGATGCGTTCGTCGGGTACGAGTGCATCCGCTCAGAGCGCACGGCGCACGGCCACCGCGATCTCGGCGTCGGTCCTGCGCCTGCGTCCGTGACATGGATCTGGATGTTGTTGACAACGTCGGGTATCCTTGCCGCCCGGTGCACCAGTTCGATCGCCGCGAGCTTCTTCTCGAAGCAGTCCACCGTTCCGGTCAGCGTCACCACGCCGTCGTCGACCTCAACTCCGACCTCGGCCGGCCCAACCTGCGGGTCACGGCGCAACGCCTCCATCACCTCATCGAGAATCTGCGCATCGCCTCGCTCAGCCGTCATCGCTCGTTCCTCCGTTCCTCATTGCCGATTCCGACTCCGGTTGGCCGCCCAGCGTCACCACGCACGTAGACCCGGACATCCACCGCCATAAGACCACGTCTTGCCTCGAAGACTTTCACAGGATTGAGGTCCATCTCCGCGATCTGGGGCACCGTTTCCACCAGCCACGAGACGCGTAGCAACAGGTCCTCTACGGCCGCCAGATCTGCGACGGGGCGACCCCGGTATCCCGTCAGGAGAGGCAGGCCGCGGATTGCGCGTACCATCTCGTGCGTGTCCGTGTCGGTCAGCGGCGTGATCCGTAGCGCCACGTCGTTGAGCACCTCGACTGCTGTACCTCCCAACCCAAACGCCACCAGCGGTCCGAAGTTTGGGTCGTCCACCACGCCGACAATCGTTTCCACCCCACCATCGACCATCTGCTGCACTAGAAAGCCCTCGATGGTGGAATCCTGCGGCACCGCGGCGCGCATACGCTCGCAGGCGGCATGCACCGCCTCTGGGGTCTCCAGACCGAGCGCGACGCCGCCCACGTCGGACTTGTGCGTTAGTTGCCCGGAGACAATCTTTACCGCGACCGGAAATCCGATTGCGGTCGCGGCGGCTATCGCTTCCTCCGGAGTCGTGACGAGACGGGACGGCGGTGTCGCCACGCCGGCGGCAGCAAGCAGCCGTGTCACGTCGTCTGGCCGCAACCATCCCTCGCCACGCGCCCTGAGTGCTTCCGCCACGACCGACCGTGCCGCCGCCTGGTCAGTACTGGGCAGTTCTGGCACCCGCCCGGCGGGCCGACGGCGCCACTCGGCGTACTGCGCGACGCGCGCCAGTGCCCGCGCTGCCGGCTCGGGGAAGCGGAATGCCGGGATCCGGCGGGTGTCCGCGCTCTCCCCCAGTACCGGTGGTCGTGCACGGCCGGAGATGAAGCAGGTGATCAATAGCTTGTCATTGCCGGCCGATCTCGCTGCATCAACGCCGCGCCCGATCGCCAGCGCGACGTCCTCCGCGCTGGCCACCCCGGCCGGTGTGTAGATCACGATCAGCGCGTCGACGTTTGGGTCGCGAAGCACATGCCGGACGGTACCCTCGTACTCCGCCGGCCCGGCGGAGGCGATCATATCCACCGGGTTCGACAGCCCGGCGGCGGGCGGCAAGATCTGGCGCAGCGCGGCGAGCGTCTCCGCCGCCGGTTCCGGCAGGACGAGACCGTTCGCTTCGCAGGCGTCCGCGCAGAGAATGCCGGGGCCGCCGGCGTTAGTGACCACGGCGACCCGATTGCCGGCGGGCAACGGCTGGCTTGTCAGCAGCGAGCCGGCATCGAACAGCTCTTCCAGCGTGTCCGCACGGATCACCCCCGCCTGGTGGAAGAGCGCGTCGACCGCGCGGTCGCTGCTCGCCAGGGCGGCGGTGTGCGAGCGGGCGGCGCGGGAGCCGGCAGCGCTGCGGCCGCTCTTGACGGCGAGCACCGGCTTCTGGCGGGCGATCCGGCGGGCAATGCGGGCGAACTTGCGGGGATTGCCGAACGACTCAAGGTACAGTGCGATCACGTCCGTCTCCGGATCATGCTCCCAGTACTGAAGCAGATCGTTGCCGGAGACATCCGCCTTGTTGCCGACACTGACAAACATCGAGATGCCCAGACCGAGTTCCTCAGCCGCCGCCAGCACGGCCAGGCCGAGCGCGCCGCTCTGCGAGGACATCGCCATCCGGCCGCGCCGCGGCTGCACCGGGCTGAATGTCGCATTCAGGGACACGTCCGGCGCGGTGTTGAGGATGCCCATGCAGTTGGGGCCGATCATGCGCATGCCGTGGGCACGCACCGTGTGTACCAACTGGTCCTGCAGCCCGCGCCCCTGTTCTCCCGTCTCGGCGAATCCGGCGGCGAGCATGACGAGCGCCCGCACGTGTTTGCGCGCGCACTGGTCTACAACTTCCAGCACCTGGGTCGCCGGCACAGCAATCACGGCGAGATCCACCTCGTCCGGCACATCCAGGATCGTGGGGTACGCCCGCACGGCCGCCACCGCGTGCGCGTTCGGGTTGACCGGGTAGACCGGTCCGTTGAAGCCACCTTGCAGGAGCCGTTCCAGCACCATCCGGCCGATCGCGTGGGGTGCGCGCGACGCGCCGATCACCGCCACCGCCCGCGGCGTGAAGAACGGTGCCAGCGACGCTATGGTCGCTGTATGCTCTCGCGCTTCCGCGCGAGCCTGCACCGCTTCGTCAGGGGTTGCCGGCAGCTCGATCGTCACTACCCCTCGCTCGTGCTCGATATGCAGCGGCAATCCGGTATTCCGAAGCACGTCGAGCATCTGGTGGTTGTCCAGCATCACCTCGGCGACGAGGGTGAGGATCCCGTGCCGCCGGGCGTGCGCGGCCAAATGCTCGAGGAGGATGGTTCCCAACCCCTTGCCTTGGTGTTCATCGTCAACGAAGAACGCCACCTCCGCGCTGTCCCATCGCGGCAAGCGCGTGTAGGAGCCGACCGCCAGGATCTGCTCCTCTGCTGCCTCGCCACGCGTCACGACGAGGGTCATGCGCTCGACGCCGTCCACGTCGACCGTGCGTTCGAGATACCGGCGATCGACGCGTCGCACCGGCGTGAAGAAGCGATAGGTGAGCGACGCCTGCGATGCGCGGGCAAAGAGCGCGCTCAGCCGCTCCAGGTCATCGGGCCGCGCGGCTCGGAGCCAGGCCGTGGTGCCGTCCCGCAGGATCACGGGCGTCGGTGATGCGATTTGGGTAGTCGACGTCGCGGTCGTCACGAGGCACTTCTCCTTCGCGTGCTGCAGGTCACTTGCCGGCCCATACGGTGCCGGCCGTCTTCGTCGCGTCTGACACCCGCGGACCGACCATGACCACCGGGCTCATCGCCTCGCGCCTGAGCCGGGCGGCGCCGCTACCGGCCGCGCTACCCGCTGCCAGCGCATCCGCTATCGACAGCGCCCGCTCAGCGAGACCGGAGCCGTCAAGTGTCACGATGATCTGCTTGATCACAATCCAGCTCCGTGCGGTCCGACCGGTGCTTCCTCCTCCTGTGGCTATGCCTGCCCCCTGGGTGTCTGAGCCGAATGAAAGATCTCGTCACGTTCGAAACGACCCGTCATCTCCCGAAGATGGATACGGTAGACGACCATCTCCTCTGGGCCGCCCAGGTATGGCGCGATGCTCCACGGGGCGGTAATGTCGCCCTGCCCGGTGATCACCGCCAACGCGGCGTCCCGCTCCTGCACACCGGTCACCTCCTCGAAGCGTCCGTGCACTATCACCGTCCGCCAGTATGCAGGCGATTCAATCAACTCCACCTCGAGGCAGACCTCCGGGTGGATCCGCATGAGCCGCACCTTCAGCCCCGTCCGCGAGACGAGATAGAGCGACGCGCCGTCATAGCCGTAACAGACGGGGAAGACGTACACTTGTTCCCCATCGGTGACACCCAGCCGTCCGATCTGTTGCGTCCGCAGTACCCGCTCGATCTCTTCCTGATTCAGTTCCCCCAACATGGAGCGTGACACCCTCCGATCCGTCGTGATGGGCCTCTTCCAGCGTCACCCGATGCCGGAAAGCTGTCTGTCGGGAAGAGTGAGGCAGCGATGTGGGGCAATATACCGTCCTCGTTCCGGGAAACACGCGACGCGGCCCGACAGACGCGCGCGACCGGCCCCACACACCGATAGCGAAGCGAAAGGGGCGAACCATGACTTGGCGAGTGGTGGCGTAGTTCCTGCTGCTGTTCGCGTCGCTAACCGACGCAGTGGCAGCGCAGGGTCAAACGGGGGAGACGAGGACGACTTGCTACTACACGTCAAGGGCAACGTGTACATCACCGCGGGCGAGCAAGTTGATTCCGCCATCGTGATCAGCGCCGATGCTGTTATCGAGGACACAGTGCACGACCTCCTGCCGGGGTCGACGGTCGAGAACATCTCCCTCTACCGCAGCGAATTCGAGGGGGTGGAGAGTGCGACGGTCTTCGCCGAGGACCACAAACGGTGGGGTTGGATTCAGTGAGTCTTTTCATTGATGGTTCTGGCCAAGCTGCTCTTGGCCGATCAAGGCAGCCGCCAGTTCGTCGGTGAGGCCCGCACAGCGGCCACCGGACCGGCGAGACGATTCTGGCTGACGTGGTCGTTGGCGTGGCGCAGCCGATCATCGAGGCGCTCGCCCTCACGATGTTGATCGGCATCCTGCTGGGCTTCGGCAACCTATTCGTCCTAATTTCCATCGCCTGGTTCGCCAGCAACTGGGTGGCCGAATCGATCTGGGTGCAGCGCTGACCCTTTGGTCCCCTGCGCTCGATCAAGTCGAGCATCCATGTCCGCCGACGGCGATCGGGCGACTGGCGCTCCAAACGGTCGCCTAGATCCCGGTGGTTGGTGGTGTAGTGGTGCTTACTCGCCGGTACGCTCCGCACCAGGGCGCTCGCCTACCACTTCCACCGCAATCGACCAGGTGCGCCGGGTGGCCGCAGCCACCCGGCGCACGTACACCTCCCGACTGGGCGGCATCTGGACGGCTGACTATGGGAGCGGACACGGGCTTGTGATGCGCAACTTGCGGGAGTTGAACGTCCTCTGGCGCAACGACACGCGGGCGACGTGGCGAAGGAGCAGCGGGTGCTCGTCCAGGGCGGTCTACTGTTGCTCGAGATGCACACCGCGGATGCCGTACGCCGGATGGAGGAGGCGCCGTCCATCTGGCAGTCATCAGAACAGGAACTCTTCTCGCCGCGACCGCGGCCCTAAGTCAGTATGGGGAGAGCATTCAAGCCTTCGGTGACGACGCGTACCGGTCACTGTTACGGGAGTACGGGTTCGTGCTGCAGGGGGTTCGTCCTGCCTTGGACGGAGCAGGCGAGCCTGACTACTTTGTGGCGCTGGCCGGCAGCGCGAGCGCGTAGCGAGTGTGTGCTCGATGCTGGTTCGACGCGCCGCGCCGCGTGGGGCTAGAGTCCATCCCCAGATTGTCCCGCAGCTCGCACACCGGCCGACTCGTCGGTCGCCGGTCTCTTCGCACAAGGCCATCCTCTATTCGGGGCGGTGTACGACTGACCGTGTCCAACCCGGATGAAACAGCTCGTCCATGCAATGCATCGAATTGAACCCCACTTACTCGAAGCGCTCGATATCCATCCGCTCCGAACAACAGGCACGGGATTAGATCGATTCGAGTAGTAGCTTCGATCGTCATTCGAGCAACGGCTGCCACGCTTTCCGCCATAGCCCGCCCCTCTCCCGCACGAACACGGCAGCGGGAGGGTCCGAAGGGGGACAAGCAGTGGATCGTCGCGTACTTCTGACCATAGCCCTCGTGGCGATCATGGCGGGGGCACCCCTATCGCGATGTGCAGCTATAGCCCAGCCGTCCGGCTTCGCAACCGCCCCGAGCACGGCGACCACTGCCAACTCACTGATGCCAGCATCACCTAAGGCGACTGATGTGGGTTAGTGAGATGAGTTGGCAGAGTGAATCCTCGGTCGGATGGTGGTTGTTGCGAGGCAACGACCATGACGACCGAGGACTTGCTCATTGTACTGTTCTGCGCGATCGACGAT